>JAGWNU010000008.1 GCA_028871175.1 Burkholderiaceae bacterium
TCATGGCCAGCGCACCGCGCAGCCAGCGCGGCAGCCGGACCAGCAGCACGAGCACGAGCGACCCGACGATCAGCCCGAAGCGCGCGCCGGACGACAGCCAGTCCCAGGCCCCGCCCGATGGAAACTGCAGCAGCGTCGCACCGGCCTTCACCAGCAGCGCACCGGCCAGCAGTGCCGCCAGCAGGCGCAATATGGGCGCACCGCGGCGCATGGACACGGTGGCCAGCAGCCCGGTTCCGATCCAGCTGCACGCGGTGATGAGCGCCTCCAGCAGTTCCTGGCGCTGCAACGCCTCCGGGTGCGCCTGCCACTTGTCATGCCAATCGAAGAGCGCCGGGAACCAGCCATTGACGAGGTTCACCACCAAGGCATCCGGCGACGGATCGAGCAGGATGCTGCGGATCACTCCGCCCATGCTGAACAGGAACTCCTGCGGAAAGATCTGCGCGAACGGCCATGCCAGCAGCAACAGGATCGGAAAGGTGGCATACGGCTCGAACCAGCGGCGGCGCAGGCGACGCAGCCCGCCGCGATCGATCAGCCGCGCCGAGAACGGCACCATGACGATGCCGCCCAGCAGGGCGCCAATGGTGTTGGTCGCCAGGTCGACGTTGGACGATACGCGCGTGGGCAGATAGGTCTGCATCGCTTCCATGGCGCCCGAGAGCAGCAGCCCGGCCAGCAGCGCCAGCAGCACCGCCCGCCAGCCCGTGATACGCGGATGGGCTGCCAGCACCGTCAGCATACCCAGCGGCATATAGCCCCAGACGTTGGTGAGCAGGTCGAAGCTCGTGTTGTAGCGCGGCAGGGGCGCGGTCAGGAACGCAAACGGCGAGACGCCCGTGTCGGTCCAGCCCGCGAACGGATACAGGCTGGCGTAGATCACCAGGAGCACGAACCATCCCAGCCCGGCGCGCGCAAGCGGCGAGTGGCGATGCGGAACAGGTGCGGCGGGTTGCGAGTGGAGGTCCGTCACCGGAGGGCGCTACAGTCAACGAGAAGGAACGGACGTACAGGAAAGTCACCCATGATAGCGTCCGGTGCGGCACATCAAGAAGGATTCCTCCATCCGGCGGAGGGCTCAGGGCTGGCGCCCACCATGAGACCCCGCAACCGGTGAAGCCCCACCCAGCGGCAAGCCCGCCACCCAGTCGAGCACATCGCCGATCGCCTTGTCCGAGGCCTGGGTCAGCGCCGCCACGCCGCCGGCGGCATCCGGGCTGGGCGCGCGCGCGTCGGCCTGGACCACGCGCTGGTCGACGACCCCGCGTGACTGGAACACCGTCGCCCGCAAGCGCACCACGCCGCGGCTCGCATCCGGGCGGTCGAATACCTGCGAGAAATCGACCAGCTCGACACGCAGGGATGGCACGTCCGGCGTGGCGTAGCTGATGACCCGCCCACGCGCGGCCGCCGCGTTGCGCAGCCGCGCATCGAACAGGTTCACGGGCGACTCCACCCAACGGCTGTTCGCATAGGCGTCGGTACGCTGGCCCTGCGCGTAGGCGAGGCGGTAATAGATGGCATTGCCGTCCATCCAGCCGGGGCCGGCAACCTCGGTCACGCGCAGCGCGGTGGGCAGGCGCGCGCCGCTGCTGGCGGCAGGGGCAAGGCCGAAATCGTAGAGCGCGGTGGGCGTGGCCGGTGCGCTCGAGCACGCGGCCAGCGCGGCCAGCGCTGATAACGCCAGCGCGCGACGGAAGACAGCGGACAACATCAGCATGGGGTCTCCTCAGGGCTGGGCCGAAGCCCGGGCGGCAGGCGCGTTGAATCCGGTCTCACCGGGGCCCGGCATGGCGGGCGCGGGGCCGAACAGCACGCTTTGCGGCCGCGCGTTGAAATCGGTCACGGCATGGTCGAAACCACGCACCGCCTGACGCGCCTCACGTGCGAAGCCGTTGAGCTGGGGCAGTGTCTCGTAGGTCAGCACGTTGGCAGCCGATTGCATCGACTGCGTGGCCGTCGTGAGGTCTGCACCCGCGCCGGACAGGGTCATCATCAGCGCCCCCTTGGGGTCAGCCAGTGACTGCGACAGCTTGCGCGTGGACGCCAGCGTCGCGTCCAGGTTATCGGCGATCTGCGGCAGCTTGCGCAGGGTCGGCTGTGCCTGCTGTGCGAGCGCACTGTACGCGTCCATCGTCTTCCTGAAGGACTGCATCGAATCGGTGATCTGCTGCCGGTGCTCCTCATCGAACATGATGGACAGCGAACTCAGCGTCTGGTCGATCTTGGACAGCATCTGGTCGCCGCGCTTGTCGAGTTCGTCGAGGAAGCCGGCATCCATGCGGATGCGAGCGGGGTCCTTCTGGGAGGTGGCCAGGCGCACCGGGCTGGGCGCGTGCTGGCTGTTGTCGAAGCCGCGGTCGTCGAGCTGCACATAGGCGAGGCCCGTCACGCCCTGATACGCAAGCCGGCCATACGTGGTGGTGGTGATGGGCGCGTCCTTGTCGACCAGCACGCGCACCACGATCTGCCCCGGCACCTTGTCATCAAAGCGGATGCTGTCGACCTTGCCGACGTCCAGGCCACGGTACTTGACGGCGGCCTGCGGATTCAGCCCGTTGACGGTCGAGCGCGTGACCACGTCGTATGGCACGCGCACGGTCTGGTCGCGGTTGAACCACATCACTGCGAGCCCGATGAAGATGATCAGCCCGATCGTGAACAGCCCGGCCAGGAATGCGTGGGCTTTGTTTTCCATCAATCCTCCTGCGTCGAAAGCGAGGCCGCGGCCACCGCTTCCGTCATTTGCGGCCCCAGCGCCAGCAAGGCCCGCTGCCCCCGCTCGCCCAGGAAATATTCCTTGATGAACGGATGGTCGATCTGAATGAGCTGCTCGATCGGCTTGGCCGCCACCACCTTGTGATCAGCCAACACGGCGATGCGGTCGGACAGCGCCACCAGCGTGTCCAGATCGTGCGTGACCATCACCACGGTCAGGCCCAGTTCCTGGCGCAACTCCCGGATGAGCGCGACGTAGTCATCCGAGGCACGCGGGTCGAGCCCAGCGGTCGGCTCGTCGAGAAACACCAGCTCGGGCTCCAGCGACAGCGCCCGCGCCAGCGCCACCCGCTTGATCATGCCGCCAGACAGGTCCGACGGCATCTTGTCGGCATCGGTCGATTTGAGCCCGACCATCTGCAGCTTGAGCATCGCCACACGCACGACGAAGTCATCGGGCAACGTCCGCAACTCGCGCATCGGCAAGGCCACATTGTCGATGACCGACAGCGCCGAAAACAGCGCGCCATGCTGAAACTGCATGCCCCAGCGGTTGCGCATCGACTGCAATTCATTGCCGACCTGGCAGGTCAGCTCTTCTCCGAAGATCTGGATCGTGCCTGACGTGGGCTTTTCCAGCCCCACCACCTGGCGCAGCAGCGTCGTCTTGCCGCTGCCCGATCCGCCCACGATGGACAGGACCTCACCGCGAAACACGTCGAGGTCGATGTCCTCCAGCACCGTGACGCTGCCATAGCGCTTGGTGACGTTGCGCACTTCGATCACGCGCTCACGGGCCGGCGTGATGGGCGTGGCGGCAGGCGCGTCCGGTGCGGACGAACGTTCGACGTGCGGGTGGCGTGGCCGCGTCATATCCCGACATCCTTGAAGAGGATGGCAAACACGGCATCGGCAAGGATCACGATGGTGATCGACACCACCACCGACGTGGTCGTGCCCTCGCCCAGGCTCTGGGTGTTGGGCTGGATGCGCAGGCCAAAATGACATGCCACCAGCGCGATCAGCATGCCGAACACCACGCCTTTGCCGATACCCAGCCACAGGTTGGCCACCGGCACCGCATCGGGCAGCGCGGTGATGAAATAGGTCGGGCTGATGTCGAGCTGGAACTTGGCGGCCAGGATGCCGCCGGCCAGCGCGAGCAGGTCTGTCCACGCCACCAGCAGCGGCATGGCGATCGCCAGCGCAATCACCTTGGGCAGAATCAGCCGGAAGCCATGCGAGATGCCCATCACGCGCATCGCGTCGAGCTCTTCGGTCACGCGCATCACGCCGATCTGCGCAGTGATGGCCGAGCCCGAGCGTCCCGCCACCAGGATCGCCGCGAGCACGGGCCCCAGCTCGCGGATGATCGCCATGCCGAGAATGTTGACGATGAAGATGCTGGCGCCAAACACGCGCAACTGATTCGCCGACAGATAGCTCAGCACGATGCCGATCAGGAAACCCACCAGCGCGGTGATGCCCAGCGCCTTGTAGCCGGTGCTGTAGATGTTGGCGGAGATCTCCCGCCACGGCCCCCGGTGCGGTGCGCGCAGGAAGCGCACGGCATCGAACATCAGTTGGCCCACCATGGCGATGCCTTCCTGGGCGTGGTCGAAGAACTCGAGCATGCCTTCGCCAAGGATGGCCACCGGGTTGATGCGCGGTGCGAGGCGTTGTTTCCAGCCGCCAGGGTCCAGCCTCGCGACGCGGTCGATCATGCGGCGCTGGTCCGGGCGGGCGTCGAGGTGTTCCGGCCACCGGTTGCCCCAGGCGCGCCAGAGCAGCTGCGCGCCGAAGTGATCGATGCGACCGACCTCGGTGAGGCACCAGGCGTTGGCGTTGTCGAGCCCCGCCCGGATCTGCTGCCGCGCGCTGCGCACGCCGGCCCGTTCGGCCAGCGCGAGCGTGGTCCAGTCGCCCGAAAGGAACGCGACGGAGCGCCCATCGACAAGGCGAATCTCCAGTTGAGGCGTACGGCAAGTGATCAAACGGTGCTCCGTGGGCGGGTGATGCCGGATATCGGTCGAATTGTAGCCAACGCGCTGCCCGACGCTGTCACACTGTGGGCCTCATGCGCAGCTTGTCGCAAGCGCCGGACCGCGGTTTGGAGGCCGCGCTCGTACAATGCGCCCATCTCTTGCGCGAACCCGATCGCCTGCCTGTTATGTTTGTCGCTGAACCTTCCGCGCGCTGGCGCCTGTCGCGCGAACGCATCCAGCCCACCGGCCCCGCGGCCGACTGGCCGGTCGACATCGTCGAGGCCACTGGCTCCACCAACGCTGACCTGATGGCTGCCGTGCGGGAAGCGGCCTGGCCCGGCCATGCTGCCGGCGCAGGTCCCGCGCCACTGTTGGCCGCCCGCGTGCTGGGCGCCCAGCGTCAGACTGCCGGGCGCGGCCGGCAAGGCCGGCCGTGGAATGGAGATCACGGCCTGACCTTTTCCGTCGCCTGTGCCTTTGCCGGCGAACCCGCCCAGCTGGCGGGCCTCAGCCTGGCTGTCGGCGTGGCGGTGGCCGATGCCGTGGCAACCTACGCGGAAAGCCACGGCGGCAGTGGCCAGGCCCTGGCGCTCAAGTGGCCCAACGACGTGCAGATCGCCGGGCGCAAGCTGGCTGGCATTCTGGTCGAAACCGTACGTAACGCGCCCGGGCAGACCTGGGCGGTCATCGGCATCGGCCTGAACCTGGAACGCCCGCGTGCACTGGAAAATGCGCTGGGCCGCGAACTGTCTGGCGTGGAAGAACTGGTGGACGCACCGGAGCCCAACGCGGTGTTCTCGGCGCTGCTCACTGCCCTGGGTGAACACCTGCAACGCTTTGGCGCGCAGGGGCTCGCGCCTTTCGTCGCGCCGTTTGCGGCGCGCGACGCCTTTGCCGGCCAGCGCGTACAACTCTGGCAGGACGGCATCGTCGTGCTTGAAGGCGTGGCGCACGGCATTGACGCGCACGGCCGCCTGGCCATCGAATCGGGCGGGCGCGTGCAATGGGTCCACAGCGGCGAAGTCTCCTTGCGCGCAGCCTGCGCGGCGCAGCCATGACGCGCTTGAAAGCCCCCGTCCTTCCCGTCGCAGCGCGCCCCCTGTTGCTGATCGATGCCGGCAACACCCGCATCAAGTGGGCATGGATAGCCGGCGGTATTGATACACCGCCTGATGCGCCCGGCAATGCCGGCAGCGGTCCATGGCAGCATGCCGGCGCGCGCCCGCACGATCAACTCGCTGAACTGGTGGAAGACTGGCGCGACTGCCATGAGGCAGGGGTCGCCCCGCCCGAAGTGTGGATCAGCGCGGTGGCGGGCCCGGCCCTGCGCGACGCGCTGACGGCGCGCATCGCGCGCGTGTTTGACGGTGCGCGCGTGCGCATTGCCGCGTCGGAAGCCGCAACCGCCGGGCTGCGCAATGGCTACCGAGAACCGACGCAGCTCGGCACAGACCGCTGGGTCGGCGCCGTGGGCGCACGCGGCCTGTGGCCTGATACCGCCCTGCTGCTTGTGACCGCCGGCACGGCCACCACGCTCGACATCATCACGCCCGACGGGCTGTTTGCCGGCGGGCTGATCCTGCCCGGCATCACGCTGATGATGCGCGCACTCTCGCGCAACACGGCCCAGCTGCCGGAAGTGGACATCGCATACCTCGGCAAGCGCGATGTCGCGCCACCGCCGTGGGCAGACAACACCCAAGACGCCATCGCGCTGGGCTGCGTCACCGCGCAGGCGGGCGCCATCGCGCAGACGTGGCAGACCCTCCAGTCGCGCTATCCCGGTCCGGCACGCTGCGTGCTGAGCGGAGGCGCCCGCACCGCGCTGGCCCCGCATCTGCGCCTGCCGTTCCAGATGCACGATAATCTCGTGCTGCTTGGCCTGCAGGTGCTGGCGCGCGCAAGCCGTGAAGGCATCGCGATGCCGGACTGAAGGCCCGTCCGCCGTACTCGTCTTACCGCTGCTGTCGCCACCGTGTTCCTGCATTCCGAGCCACCATCCGAATCCACGTCCGTTCGCACCATGACGCTTCGCCTCGCCCTGCTGCTCCTGCTGCTCGTCAACGGCGCTCTGCTGGCGGCCAACACCGGCGTCTTCGGGCCCGATGTCGCGAACGCCTGGTTCGAGAGCGAGCGCGAACCGGATCGCATGCGCCGCCAGATCCGCACCGACGAGATTCGCATTCTGGAGCCAGCGCCGGCGTCGGGGGCGGCTCCGGCTCCGGCTGCACCCGCATCTGCGCCATCGGCGGCGCAAGCCTCCATCGAACGCACGGCCCTCTCCACAGCCGACACGGTCAGCACCTGCAACGAGCTCGGCGGCCTGTCCGATGCGCAGGCCGCGCGCGGTATCGATCAGCTCAAGGGGATGGCCGGCGTGCAGGTCGAACGCATCTCACGCCAGGAAGACGCCCGCTGGTGGGTCCACATGCCTGCCCGCGACACGCGCGACGACGCCGAACGCAAGGTCAGCGAACTCAAGCGCCGCAACGTGAGCGACTCGGCCATCGTGCAGGAGGGGAATGCGTTCGTGGTGTCGCTGGGCCTGTTCCGCGACAAGGCGCGCGCGCAGCAGCGGCTGGACGATCTGCACGCCAAGGACGTGCGAACCGCCGTGATGACGGAAACGCACCGCAGCGCCGCGCGCACATGGCTGCGTGTGACCACGTCGCCCGACGTGGCATCTGGCGTTGCGGCCCAGTTGGCAACCCTCAGAAAGACGCTCGGCGCCGATGAGTTGCGCGCCTGCGCCTCGCCGGCTGCCGCAGTCACAGCATCGCGCTGATCGCTCAGGACGTCGCGCGCACGCGCTTGAGCAGCGCCGTGGTCGAGCGGTCGTGCTCGAACGGAATGGCCAGCGCCGTGCCACCCCAGCCGCGTACCACGCGCGTTTCTTCCAGCGCGTCGATGTCGTAATCACCGCCCTTGACGTAGATGTCGGGACGCACGCGCTGGATGAGCTCGACCGGCGTGCGCTCGGCAAACAACACCACCAGGCTCACCGATTCGAGCGCCGCCAGCACGGCCAGGCGGTCGTCCTGCGTGTTGAGCGGGCGGTCATCGCCCTTGCCGAGCATGCGCACAGAAGCATCGGTGTTCACGCCCACCACCAGCGACGCGCCCAGGGCGCGCGCCTGCGCGAGGTACGTCGCATGCCCCCGATGCAGGATGTCGAACACGCCGTTGGTGAACACGATCGGGCGCGGCAAGGCGCGCACGCGGGCTTCCACATCGGCGGAGTCGCAGATCTTCTGTTCAAAGGCGGGTGCGGGCTGGCGAGCGGTGGTCATGGAACAGGGTGAAAGTGGAAAACAAAACGGCCCATCGAATCGATGGGCCGCTGGCTGCCAGAGGCAGGATCAAGCCGCTTGTTCGGCACCGGCCGAGCCGAGCAGGCGCGCGTTCAGTTCCTTACGGTAGCGGTTCAGGTCCTGCACGGTTTCGAAGGTGCGCTCGAACAGCAGACCCATGTTGTGCAGGATGCGCTCGATGACCTTCTTTTCCCAGCCGGCATCGAACTTGATCTGCTCGTCGAGCCAGTGCTCCAGCCAGTCCGGGTTCGGCAGGCGCGACTGCACCGTGTCTTGCGGGAACAGCGCCTTGTTCACGTGCAGGTTGGTCGGGTGGAGCGGCTTTTCGGTGCGGCGGGCCGAGGCCATCAGCACGCCGATCTTGGCGAACGCGCTGCGGGCGCTGTCACCAAACTGGCTCAGGTACTTCTTCATATAGCGCAGGTAGGCGCCGCCGTGGCGGGCTTCGTCCTGCGACAGATGCTTGTAGATTGCCTTGATGACCGGCTCGGTGTGCCATTCGGACGCACGGCGGTACCAGTGGTTCAGACGGATTTCGCCGCAGAAGTGCAGCATCAGGGTTTCGAGCGGGGGGGCCGGATCGAACTCGAAGCGCACGTTGTGCAGCTCTTCTTCGGTCGGCACGAGGTCCGGACGGAAGCGGCGCAGATATTCCATCAGCACCAGCGAGTGCTTCTGCTCTTCAAAGAACCACACGCTCATGAACGCCGAAAAATCGGAATCGTGACGATTGTCACGCAGGAACATCTCGGTGGCCGGCAGGGCTGACCACTCGGTGATGGCATTCATCTTGATGGTCTGCGCTTGCGCGTCGGTCAACAGCGACGCATCGAACGTGTCCCACGGAATATCCTTTTCCATATTCCAGCGGACCGCTTCCAACGACTTGAACAATTCGGGATAGAGCATGGTAAGCCTTTGAATTTGCAGGCGGATTCTAGCAGACATGCTTGACCGCCCCCGGCTTTTCGTGTTCACCGGGGCGAAGAATGGCGCCTGCCCGTTTCCTCATCACAACAGGCCCCCCAACGCCACGCACCCACCGTGGCTTGGCGGCCCCCTTTTGATGCGCCGGTCTCCGGCGCGTCGTCTCGCGGTGTGCCGCGATGTGTCGGACGGTCCTGGCCGTCGTCTTATTCCGGGCGAGCTGTCTCGGTGCCCCGGCTGCCCTCCAGTATAGAGAGCGCAGCGTTTCGGGGCGGCGGCTGATGTGTCGCATATGAAGCACTTTTGGTGCGCCGAACGCCCAAATCCCGCCGGTTTATACCCTAGACTGAAGTCAGTTCACGCCTTGCTTGCTCACGGAGATACGACATGTTGTATTCCGCCATCGTTCAGGCGCGTCGCCGGCCCCTGCCCCGGCACACGTCTGGCGTACTGCGCCGCCACCATGTGCTGCTGATCGCCATTGCCATCGTCATTGCGATCATCGCCTTGCTGCTGCCGCGTACGGGTCATGCCGCAGCACCCGCTGCACAGACCGCTGCGCCCGCTGTGGCCGGCGCGTGCCCGGCAAGCCTGAACTTTCGCGTCAAGCGCTTGCAGGATGATGCTCCGCAAGACCTCTGCCAGTACGCCGGCCGGGTGGTGCTGATCGTCAATACAGCCAGCTATTGCGGCTACACGTATCAATACGAGGGCCTGGAAGCGCTTTACGCCAAATACCGCGACAAGGGGCTGACGGTGCTCGGCTTCCCGTCCAACGACTTCGAGCAGGAACCGGGGAGTAGCAAGCAGATCGCCGATTTTTGCTACAACACGTACGGCGTGAAGTTCCCGATGTTTTCGAAGACGGCGGTGATCGGCCCGGGGGCCTCGCCGCTGTATGCGTGGCTGGCTGGGCAGACACGCCAGCCGCCCCAGTGGAATTTCCACAAGTACCTGCTGGACCGCCAGGGCCGCGTGGTTGCCGTGTACCCTAGCAAGGTCGAGCCCACGGACCCGGCGCTCATCAAACGCATCAGCGCGCTATTGGCCGAGCCGGCACCCCATTGATTCAGGCGACACGAACGGTGTCGGGCACCACGCCGTAGAGAAACGCGGCCAGTTCGTCGCGCCGGGCCTGCACGTCGCGCTCGCCCAGGTCGATCAATTCCTGCGTGAATTCGGGCTCGAACAGCAGGTAACTGGCAAACGCCGCACCCCGGGCCTCCGTGCCGCCCAACGGCTTGAGCAGCGCGCGCACGGTGCTCGGCAAGTGCTGGACATGGCGCAGGGCGAGCAGCTCGATACGCTCCGACGGCGCCATCACCAGGACTTCGATCTTGCGCCACCCATCGCGTGCATCCGCAATCTCGGGGTTGCGGCTGACCATCGCGTTGATGTGCTGCAGGCGCTCGATATCGGCTGACAAACCATCGAGGAAGATGCTGGCAAGGGCCTGCCCGGCAATCTGCGCCAGGGACGGATAGCCCGAGGCCGGTACCGTGTCGTACCAGCCCGGCTGAGAGCGGGATGCGGCCCCCACCACCAGGATACGGTTCGCGCCAAGATGAATGGCGGGGCTCAGCGGCGACATCTGCCGCATGGTGCCATCGCCAAACCACTCGTCGTTGCCCTCAAGCGGCACCGGCTCGGCCGGAAACACGAACGGAATGCTCGAAGACGCCAGCATGTGCGCCACGCCGATCTCATCCGTCACCGCAATCCGCTGCGAACGCCGCCATGGCAGCACCACATGCGGCGACTGGTAGAAGGTGACGTGCCGCCCGGTCGTATAGGACAGCGCCGTGATGGCCAGCGCGCGCAATGCGCCCGCCTCGAAGGCGGCCTGCACCTGCTGGCCATCGTGCTGCGCTTCCAGCAGTTCACGCAGCGGTGTGTTGTCGAAGAGGGCGCGGGGCGTGCGGCCGGTCATCCAGCCGAACGCCAATGCGGTGAGCCAACGCGCGCCGCTGGCGCCCACGCGACTGATATCGGTGCGATAGACGCGGTCGGCGTGCAGGTTCGCCCAGAGCTGCGAGAGCGCCTCGGTTGCCTGCGTGAAATCCTGTGCGCCACGCGCCAGTCCCACGCTATTGATGGCCCCCGCGGAGGTGCCGCAGATTACGTCGAACGGCGTGCGCGTCACGCTCGGCGCAGTGTCGCGCGCCAGCCGTGCGATGCCGCGCAGCACGCCCACCTGGTAGGCGGCGCGCGCGCCGCCGCCCATCATCAATAGCGCGGTGCAATCCGGCCACATCGATCAGGTCGTGCCGTTGCCCGGCTTGCGCGGTGCCGCCTTGGCAGGCGCTTTCCTGGCTGCCGCCTTGGTGGCGGGTTTCGCCGTCTTGCCCGCAGGGGCCTTGCCTGCCTGCTTCTGCGTCGGCTTGGCGGCCGGACGCTTGGGCTTGGCGGGTGCGGGCTTCTCTTCGATCTCTTCGGGTGCCGAATCCAGCCCTTCCGCGCCGGCAGCGCCCGGCATGGCGCCGAACCCCGGGAAGCCACCGGGGAACCCCGGCATCAGATTCTGGGGCAGCGGCATGGCAGCGGCGGCCGAACTGGCGATCTGGTTGAACTGCTGTTGCAGCATGTTCCACCACGGCGACGGGTCCAGCGCGGCGGCGGCGGCACGCGCAGCGTCCTGGGCCTGGGCGGTCTGCGCGCGCGCCTCGGCCTCATCATCGTCGCTGTCTTCGGACGCGATGTCCGCGTCGTCGGGCGAGGCCTCGCTGGGTTCGGCGGGCTTGGCGGTGGCCGCTGTGTGCGGCCAGGCCGGTTTGGTATCGGCTGCCGGCGTGGGCTCGCTGCCGCCCACCCCATCGAAGGCCGCCTTCATGGCGTCCGGTGACAACGCCGCACCAAACGTCTGCAGCGCCACCAGCGTGGCGCGCTGCACTTCCAGCCCCTGGATCGCCGTGCGCAGGAGGCTTGCGTTCAGCTGCAGCCAGCTTTCGACGGCGCGCAGGTCGTGAATGCGCTTGTCGATTTCCTCCAGATCCATCGGCGGCGCGGCGAAGCTCGCCATGTTGGGCATCGCCCCACCGGCCATGCCGGCAAGACCGCCGCCCCATAGCTTGCGCAGGAATTCGAAGCCGCCTTCGGCGAAATTGGGCATCTGGGTGAACATGGTCTCTCCTGAAAGTTCATTCGTGCGTGAGGCACCTCAGGTGCCGTCGAACGCGGGCGGGCGCTTCTGGCGCAAGCTGGCAATACCCTCGCGCACGTCGGGGCCGGCAAAGCCCATGAATTCGAGTGCCAGGGATGTATCAAAACTCGGGCCGGCCAGGCGCAGCCAGTTGTTCAGCGCGTACTTGGTCCAGCGGATCGCCGTCTGCGAGCCGGCGGCCAGGCGCTCGGCGATCTCGAACGCGCGGTTGACAAGCTCGGCCTCGGGCACGGCGAGCGAGACCAGTCCGATGCGCTCGGCTTCGTCACCAGTCACGGATTCGCACAGCAGCAGGTAATACTTGGCCTTGGCCATACCGCACAGCAGCGGCCAGACGATCGCCGCATGATCGCCCGCGGCCACGCCCAGGCGCGTATGTCCATCGACGATGCGCGCGTCTTTTGCCGCGATGGAAATATCGGCCAGCAATCCGGCGACCAGCCCCGCACCCACGGCCGGACCATGCATGGCGCTGACAATCGGCTTGTCGCAGTTGATGACGTTGTAGACTAGGTCGCGCGCCTCCTGCCAGACCCGCGTGCGCACGTCGAAATCGTCCGCCATCTGCTCCACGAGGTGCAGGTCGCCGCCGGCCGAGAAGCCCTTGCCCTCCCCTCGAATCAATGCCACGCGCACCGAAGGCTCGGCGGACACATCCCGCCAGATTTCGGCCAGCTCGCGGTGCAGTCCGGCATCGGCGGTGGACAGCTTGCGATTGGCCGACTGCGCGGCGCCCATGACGATCTCGAGGATGGGGCCGTGCTGAACGAGCGTCAGCGCCTGATAACGGGCGAAGCGGGGTGCGAGCGAGGTCATGATCGGTTGGACTGTGGATCAAGCATAGCGGATGAGACTGCGCGTGCAATGCGGGATGTGGGCCATCGCTACTGCGATGTGTCGGCCAGATGCCATTGGCTGCGGCGGATCTGGGCCATCACGCGTGCGCGCTGATCCAGTCCTACGTGGTCCTGCGGGCTCATGTTGATCACGCCGGTGCTGGTGGGCAGGTTGCGCACCTGCTCGAGGGCGTCGCGCAAGGCCTCGCGGAAGGCCGGCGTGCCGGGCTTGGCGCGTTTGAGCGCGACCGGCACCGCACGCTGCAGGAGCAGGCCGACGTCGCCGGTGTAGGCGGCAAAGATGGAAACGGTGTGCTTGCCGAAGGCCGCCTCGTAGCGGCGCGCAAAATCGATGGCTTGTGCCTTGGCCGGATGCGTGTCGGGCAACTCTGTGGCGACCATGATCGGGCCGGTCGGCACGTAGGCGTCTTCACAATCCTTGCCGCACAGTTTCAGGAACTCGTTGTTCGAGACACCGTGGTTGAAGTAGATCTTGCCGGTGTAGCCCCGCTCTGCCAACGCACGCGCCGGCAGCGCCGCCGGCGTGCCGGAGCCACCGATCACCACCGCATCGGGCTTGCCGGCCAGCAGATGCAGCACCTGCGCCGTCACGCTGTTGTCGGTGGGCGAAAAGCGCTCGGTGTCGGTGATCCGGATGTGCTTCAGATCGGCAAAGCGCTGCACTTCAGTCAGAAAAGCCTCACCCAGCGCGTTGGCAAAGCCGATGTAGGCGATCGACTTCACGCCATGCGCGGCGGCGTGCTCGGCGATGAGCGACGCCATGTGCGAATCCGAATGCGGCGTCTTGAAGATCCAGCGGCGGCGGGCATCCATCGGCTCGATCAGCCGGGCCGACGAGGCCAGCGAAATGACGGGCGTCTTGCCTTCGGCCGCCGCGTCGATCATCGCGAGCGTGTTCGGCGTGGTGGACGACCCGACGATCACGTCAACGTTCGACTCGCTCATCAGCTTGCGCGTATTGGTGACGGCACGCGTGGTGTCGGAGGCGTCGTCGAGGACGATGACGTCAACCTTCTCGCCCGCAATCTCGCGCGGCCACAGCTTGGTGGCATTCTTCTCGGGCAGCCCGAGCGAGGCTTGCGGGCCTGTCGCCGAGACCGTCACGCCGATACGGATGTCCGCCAGCGCGGCGGAAGAAAGCAAGGTGCCGGCACAAGCCAGCCCAACCAACACTGCTGCGCGTCGCTGCATGGGTGTCTCCTCCCGTGGTTTGGCGAAGAGCGTAGCGGTTTTGCAGCGGTTTGGCGATGCGGGCGAGCCCGCCCTCAGGCAGCAAGCGCGGTCAATCCGGCGCGCGGCAAGGCGTCGTGCATCAGCGCGCGCATCGATTCGAGTACCGCAGCCTGCGGCATCAGGCCGAAGTGGTGCAACGCCATCACGTGATCGACGCCCATGTCGGCCAGGCGCGCGAGCTTGTCGGCCACTGCATCCGGCGTGCCGAACAGCGACAGGTCGCTGGCAAGCACGTCATCGTATGTTTGCCGCCGCGCATAGAGCCGGGTGGCGACGTACAGGTCGAACGGCGCGGCCGCGGTGGCGCGCACCGCGGCTTCAGTGGGGCCGACATGCGTATGCAGGGCGACGGCCGCCATGCCGCGCGCATCGGCGATGCCCGCTTCAGCCAGGCCGCGACGATAGTCGTCCATCAACAGGCGGATGTCGTCGAAGCTGTCCACCGACGCATACGGCACGAACAGCATGCGCCGTCCCTGCCGCCCGATGTGGTACGCCGCCTCGCGTCGCAGGATCGCCACATGGATCGGCACCTGCGCCTGCAGCGGCAGCACGTTCAGGCGTACGTCACGCAGCGTGTGGAATCGGCCTTCGTGGTGAACGCGTTCGCCGCGGAGCAGACGCTCGACCAGCATCAGGGTCTCGTCAAAGCGTTCGCGCTTGACGGCCGGATCGACGTCGTAGCCCTCGAATTCATGCTTGAGGTAGCCCGAGCCCACGCCCAGCGACAGCCGCCCGCCGGCGAGCGTATCGACCATGGCGTAGTTTTCCGCCACGGTGGCCGGATGGTGGAATGTCAGGATGGAAATGGCGGTCCCCAGCCGCAGCCGCTGCGTGTGCGCGGCCAGGTGCGCGAGAAAGATCGCTGGATTGGGTACGGCGCCGTACTCGTGGAAGTGGTGTTCGGCGACCCAGAAGGTGTCATAGCCGAGGGCCTCGGCGTGACGGGCCTGATCGATGACGTCCGCGTAGAGTTGCGGCAGACTGCGGGGCCGGTCCGGATAGTGGTCCTGCACGGAAAAGATCGACAGCTTCATGGCGTCTCCGGGTCTTTTCAGCGCGCAGGCGGCCGCGCCGTTTGTATCTTTTTGCGTAACGCGTATCTTATAAAGCGACACCCGAGACTGCAAGATGCTCCCAGAAACCCCTCCGCCGCCGCCTGCCGCACCGCCCCCCGAAGATGTGGCCCCCGAGCGCACCAGCGCCGGCATCCAGTCCGCCGAGACCGCGCTGACCGTGCTGTCGGCCATGGCGCGCACAGGCGGCGCGCACGCCGTCTCTGAACTGGGCCGCCAACTCGGCATGCCGCGCGCCAAGGTGCATCGCTACCTGGTCTCGCTCGAACGGATGGGCTTTGTGGAGCAGGATCCGGCTTCGGCGCGCTACCGGCTTGGCACACAGGCGCTCCAGGTTGGCCTGTCGGCGCTGTCCGATGTCGACTTCGTGCGCGAGGGCAGCAACCTGCTGCCCAAGCTGGCCGAGCGTCTGAACGAGAGCGTGTTTCTGTCGGTATGGAGCGACCGCGGCCCGGTCATCGTGCGCTGGGAAGACGGCGGTCGTCCGGTGACCGTGAACGTGCGCGTGGGTTCGGTCATGCCGCTCCTGAATTCGGCCACGGGCCAGGCGTGCGCTGCGTGGATGCCCGAAATCCAGATCGTGCCGCTCGTCGACCGCGAACTGCGCGGCCCCGGGGCCGGCAAAGCCGGGCTCACGGATTGGCTGAACTGTCGCGCGCGCTGGCAGATCGTGCGGCACGAGGGCGTGGCGCGCATCACGGGCTCGCTGGTACACGGCATCGATTCGGTAGCCGTGCCGGTGCTAGATGCACAGGGGAAGCTGGTGGGGGCGATCACGGCACTGGGGCTGTCCAGCGTGTTCGACTCCAGCCTCGAGGGGCCCGTCTCGCAACTGCTGCGCGAGGCCGGGCGCGCGCTTTCCCTGCGCCTCGGGTATCACGGCCAGGCGCTCACGAGCGGCACCGCTTCGGTCAAACGCGGGCGGCGCCCAAAAACCCAACCCGAATCGGTGTAGTAGACCTTACGCCGGCGTGCCGGGCGCCACGACTTCCTGGTCGATGGCCCCGAAGATCGACATGCCGTTGGCGTCGAACATCTCGATCTTCACGGTATCGCCATAGCGCATGAATTCGGTGACGGGTGCGCCGGATTCGATGGTCTCCAGCATGCGCTTTTCGGCAATGCAGGCGTACCCCTTGCTGCGGTCCACGTTGGAAATCGTGCCCGAGCCGACGATGCTGCCCGCGCGCACATTGCGCGTCTTGCAGATGTGCGCGAGCAATTGGCCGAAATCGAACACCATATCGGTGCCGCAATCGGGCTGGCCGACCTTCTTGTTGTTCCAGCGCACCGTCATCGGCAGGTGCACCTTGCGTTCGCGCCAGGCGTCGCCCAGTTCGTCGGGCGTCACCGCCACGGGCGAAAACGCGGTCGCGGGCTTGCTCTGGAAGAAGCCGAAGCCCTTGGCGAGTTCCGCCGGAATCAGGTTGCGCAGCGACACGTCGTTTGCCAGCAGGATCAGGCGGATGGCCTCGGCCGCGCTGGCGGGCTCCGTGCCCATCGGCACGTCGCCGGTGATGACGGCCACCTCGGCCTCGAAGTCAATGCCGAACGCCTCGCTGCGGCAAACGATGGGGTCATGCGCGCCGGCTAGGTCGTCCGAGCCACCCTGGTACATCAGCGGGTCGGTCCAGAACTCGGGCGGCATCTCCGCGCCGCGCGCCTTGCGGACCAGTTCGACGTGATTCACGTAGGCCGAGCCGTCGGCCCATTGGTACGCACGCGGCAGCGGTGCCATGCAGTGGGCCGGGTCGAACGCAAACGGGTGGCGCGCACGGCCGGCATTGAGCTGATCGTACAGGTCCTGCAACTGGGGGGCGTAGAACGCCCAGTCATCCAGCACGCGCTGCAGGGTGCCGGCGATGTGCGTGGCGTAATGCGCGGTCTTCAGGTCGCGCGAAACCACGGCCAGTTGGCCATCGCGCGAGCCGTCCTTCAGGGTGGCGAGTTTCATGTGCGTCGTGTGCGGAGAAAAGCTGCGCGGATGCTACACCAAGCATCGGCTAAACTGGCCCGAACACTGGTTTCTACCTGCCCCACCATGTCCACGCTGCCCGCTGACACCGATCTTGACCTGGAGTCCGATGCCGATGGCGACATCGCGTCCGATGACTCGCCCGCGCGTACGGGTATCCAGTCGATTGAGGTCGGCTTCCGGCTGCTGGAAGTGCTCACGCACACCAACGCCCCGATGATGCTGCGCGACCTGGCACGTGCGGCGCCCATGAATCCGGCCAAGGCGCACCGCTATCTGGTGAGCTTCGCTCGCCTGGGGCTGGTGTCGCAGACGCCGGAAGGCCGTTACGACCTGGGCCCATTCGCGCTCGAAATGGGTCTGGTCAGCCTCAACCGGCAAGATCCGATGCGCCGGGCCCGCCCGGCAGCCGCGGCACTGCGCGACGAAATCGATCACACCATCGGCCTGGCCGTGTGGGGTAACCGGGGCCCCGCCATCGTCCACTGGGAAGAAGCCAGCCATCCCGTGACCGTCAGCCTGCGCCTCGGCGACGTGATGCCGATGCTCAACTCGGCCACCGGCCGCGTATTCGGCGCATACCTGCCGCGCGCGCAGACGCTGTCGCTCATCCAGGGCGAACTCGACCGCGCGACCGCCCAGGTGGACGCCAACCCGGAACTGCCGAGAACACTGGAGGCCTACGACGCGATCTGCGCAGAGGTGCGCGCGCACGGTGCCGCACGCATCCACGGCGGCGTGCTGCCAGGTATCAACGCGATGTCGCTGCCCGTGTTCGACGCCAACGGGCAGTTGTGCCTCGTACTCATTGCGCTGGGTGCACAGAGCACCTTCGACACCACCTGGAGCGGTCCGCTGGAGCGCCGCTTGCGGCTGGCCGCACAACAGCTTTCCGCCGATCTTGGATACGTTGCAACCCACACCCCGCAATCCTGACGAAGCGCGCGCCGGCCGCCCCGACCGCTGGCATCGCGTGCGGCGGATCGGGCTCGTGATGCTGGCGGTGCTCCTGCTGCACGTCATCGCTGTCGTCTGGATCGCACGCAACCGGCAAGTCACCTGGCCGCCGGCGCCTGAACAGATTATCCCGACGCTGCTGCTGCGCCCGGAACCCGTGCGCCCGCCCGCCCCGCCCGTCGCGGCGGCGCCCAAAGCTCGGCCCGCTCCGGAGCGGCCGCGCCCGCAGTCCGCGCCCTCACCGGCTCCTGCGCCGACGCCTGCCGTGCCCGACATGGCTGACAAGGACCCGGCGGAATTCACCGGCGCGGGCGCGCAGGCGTCGGGCGATACCGGCATCGTCACCAACCTCGGTGAGGAGCGCCCCGGCCCCTCCGCAGCCCCACCCGGCGAAGGCTTCTCGCTGCCGCCGTCGGCGACGCTGCACTACGCCACCTACGTCAACGGGGTGCGCAACGAAGATGGTGTGATCCGGTGGGCCACCGATGGCAAAAGTTACACGCTGTCCGTTGAAATCCCGTTGCCGCTGTTTTTCGGCAAGCTCGCCTTCCGCAGCACCGGCTCGGTGGGGGCCTACGGCCTTGCTCCAGGTCGCTACGAAGAAGTGCGCGGCCGCCGACAACCCGACGTCACCACATTCCATTACGCTGCCGACACCGCACCGCCGCCCAATACCGCAAGCGCGTCGACCGTCACTTTCACGCGTACGCCCGCTGTCCTGCCGTTGCCCGAGGGCGCCCAGGATCGGTTCAGCGTCTTTCTGCAACTGACGGGGTTGGCGCGCGGCAGCCCGCAGCGCATCTCCAGCCCCGGCCTGACCCTTGAGATTCCGATCGCGGACACCGACGGCGTGGAGGTTGCGCGCGTGCAGCACATCGGCGAAGACACCATCGACACGCCGGGCGGCACGATTCGTGCGCAGCACTTCATACGGCTGCCGCGCCGGGTTGACGATCGCCGGCGGGTGGAGATCTGGCTGTCGCCCGAGCGCGGCTGGCTGCCCGTGCGCCTGCGTCAGACCGAGCCCAACGGCATGCAATTCGATCTGATCTACCAGTCCCAGGAAGGAGGCTGACCGTGACCGAGAACGCGCGCCCCGATGCCGGAACTGTGCACGCCAACGGCATCGACATCCACTATCGCATCGACGGCGCGGAGGGCCCGTGGATCATGCTGGCGCACGCGCTCGGCGTGGACCACCGCCTGTGGGACGACATCGCGCTCCGCCTGGCCGCGCGTTACCGCGTACTGCGCTACGACGCGCGCGGCCACGGCCTGACCAGCGCGCCGCATGGGGCGTACACGCTGTTCCAGCAGGCCGACGACGTGGACGGCCTGCTCGACGCACTTGCGATCGAGGAGGTGCATTTTGTCGGCCTGTCGATGGGCGGCATGGTCGGGCAGATTCTGGGGGTGCGGCATCCGCAGCGCCTGCGCTCACTCACCCTGTGCGATACCGTCTGCCACACGCCCCTCTCGGCGCATGCCATGTGGGACGAACGCATCGGCCAGGTCGAGGCACACGGCATGAGCGGCATCATCGAGCCCACGCTGCAGCGCTGGCTGACCACGCCGTTCCGCGAAGCCCATCCGGACGTGGTCGAGCGCATCCGCGACCTGCTGCGCGCCACGCCGCCACACGGTTACGTTGGCGCGTGCCTGGCCATCAAGGCGCTCGACACGCGGGCCGGGCTTGCCCGCATCCACTGCCCCACGCTCGTCGTCACCGGCGAGCAGGACGCCGGCGCACCCGTGGAAGTCGCGCGCGAGATCGCCTCGCGTATTCCGAACGCCCGCTTGAAAGTGATGCCGCGCGCAGCCCATCTCGCCCCCATCGAACAGGCCGACGCCTTCCTCACCGATCTGGATGAATTCCTTGGGCATGCCGGATGCGGGAGCCAATGTGACACGCCCTGAGGCCTGTTTGCCTGGACGGTAGTTGCAGGCGCCCCGCACATGCGCTGCCGTCTACCGGCCGAATGACGGACGCCGGGCTGCTGCTTTCGATGCAGGCCCGGAAAGGTCTTGTTACGCGAACCCAACGCACGTCACACATTTCGCCTCGCCTTTGCGAACTTTGTGACCAATGATTAAGCCCAAGGAACAGATGGGGTCAACCGGTCATGAGGCGGGAGTTGATCGGCCCTTGAAGTCATGACCGTGGGCCCCATCTACCGGTGCAGCAGTAGAGCAGTCCCCACAAAAGCAACACGATTGACGCCCTGGAGGTGCACCATGCAAATGATCTACAACAGCGACAACTACTGCGTTGTCGAATTCGGTGTAGACGGCCAACACGCCATGCTGGCAGCAGGCGGGTACGAGATCGTGGACAAGAACCTCAAGCGTGAAATCTTCCTCGGCGGCGAATTGGCCGAGCATTTCCGCGAAGACGTGAAAAAGCTGATCGCCAGCGAGCCCACCGTCGAAGAAGTCGACGACTTCCTCGGCAAGTTCGACACGGTGATGACGCAGCCGGTGACGATGCACTAACGTGTCGCGCGGGCTCACCGCCCGCCAGACGGATCCACCCAAAACGCCCGGAGCATGGCGCTCCCGGGCGTTTTTTCATGTGTCGATCGACTATCGCGACGATAGCTTTGCCCTAGCATTGCTCCCACGGGAGGCCGGCATGACGCCAGCCATTGAGCGTGTTGCGATGGCGCGCGCCATCGAGGTCGCCCTCAAAGCCGTGCCGGACGACATAGACATCGCGGAACCCGGCGTCCTCCAGCGCCTGCGCGGCTGCCGCAGAGCGATTACCGCTGCGGCAGATCAACACGATGGGGCGCTCCACACCGTAGCCGGAAAGCTTGCGCACGGCAGGCACGAACTCAGGATTCACCTCCCAATGCGGCCCGTCGTTCCATGCCACGTGGTGCGCGCCCGATGGATGGCCGACGAAAAGGTGCTCCATTTCGCTGCGGCAATCGATGAAAAGCGCCGCAGGTGTGCGCTGCAGGAAGGCATGGGCCTCGGTGGGGTCGAGCAGTTGCATGGTGGCATCCACAAAAGAGCGTGATGTGGATTATAGGAGTGCGATTACCCATGCCAGCGGCAAGTCATTGATGCGACTGGTAAAATTCTTGTTTGGCCGTCAAATCTGTTGCCCTGTCCGGCCAACGCCCCATCGGAGTCACCATGACCGCGCCCCTGCCCTACACCCGTGCCGCCAATCTGCCCGCGCTGCTGCGCGAGCGCATCCTCATCCTGGACGGCGCGATGGGCACCATGATCCAACGCTACAAGCTGACCGAGGCGCAGTATCGCGGCGAGCGGTTTGCCAACCACCCGATCGACGTGAAGGGCAACAACGAGCTGCTGCTGCTGACGCGTCCCGAGGTCATCCGCGAGATCCACGAGCAGTACCTGGCGGCCGGCGCCGACATCATCGAAACCAACACCTTCGGCGCGACGAGCATCGCGCAGGAAGACTACAAGATGGCGGACCTGGCCTACGAGATGAACGTGGTGGCCGCCCGCATCGCGCGCGAGGCCTGCGACAAGTACAGCACGCCCGAGAAGCCCCGCTTCGTGGCGGGCGCCTTCGGCCCGACGCCGAAGACGGCCAGCATCTCGCCCGACGTGAACGACCCGGGCGCCCGCAACGTCAGCTTCGACCAGCTGCGCGATGCGTACTACGAACAAGGCAAGGCGCTGCTCGAAGGCGGTGCGGACGTGTTCCTGGTCGAAACCATCTTCGACACGCTCAACGCCAAGGCCGCGCTGTTCGCCATCGACCAGCTGTTTGAAGATACCGGCGAGCGCGTGCCCGTGATGATCTCCGGTACGGTGACCGACGCCTCGGGCCGCATTCTCTCGGGCCAGACCGTCGAGGCCTTCTGGAACAGCCTGCGCCACGCCAAGCCGATCACCTTCGGCCTGAACTGCGCGCTGGGTGCTGCGCTGATGCGCCCGTACATTGCCGAGCTGGCGAAGATCTGCGACACGGCCGTCTCGTGCTACCCGAATGCCGGCCTGCCCAACCCGATGAGCGACACGGGCTTCGATGAAACGCCTGACGTCACGTCCAGCCTGGTCGACGAATTTGCCTCGGCCGGCCTGGTGAATCTGGTGGGCGGTTGCTGCGGCACCACGCCGGAGCACATCAAGGCGATTGCCGAGCGCGTGGCCAACCGCAAGCCGCGTGCATGGCCCGGCCAGTACCGCCAAGCCGCTTAAGCCTCCAGCCACACTGCCTGCTCGCCGCCTCTTATTCTTTGCGCCACAAGATCATGACCGACCACCCCATGCGCCTCTCCGGCCTCGAACCGTTCAACATCGGCGAGGGCACCCTGTTCGTCAACGTCGGCGAGCGCACCAACGTCACCGGGTCCAAGGCGTTCGCGCGCATGATCCTGAACAGCCAGTTCGACGAGGCGCTGGCCGTGGCGCGCCAGCAGGTCGAGAACGGCGCGCAGGTCATCGACATCAACATGGACGAGGCGATGCTCGATTCCAAGGCGGCGATGGTGCGCTTCCTGAATCTGATCGCCTCGGAGCCCGATATCGCGCGCGTGCCGATCATGATCGACTCGTCCAAGTGGGAGGTGATCGAGGCGGGCCTGAAGTGCGTACAGGGCAAGGCGATCGTCAATTCGATCTCGCTCAAGGAAGGCGAAGAACAGTTCGCGCACCACGCCAAGCTCATCAAGCGCTACGGTGCGGCCGCCGTGGTGATGGCGTTTGACGAGCAAGGCCAGGCTGACACATACGCGCGCAAGACCCAGATCTGCAAGCGCAGCTACGACTTCCTGGTCAACAAGGTCGGCTTTGACCCGGAAGACATCATCTTCGACCCGAACATCTTCGCGGTGGCCACCGGCATCGAAGAACACAACAACTACGCCGTGGACTTCATCGAAGCCACGCGCTGGATCAAGCAGAACCTGCCGTACGCAAAGGTGAGCGGCGGCGTGTCGAACGTGTCGTTCTCGTTCCGCGGCAACGACGTGGTGCGCGAGGCGATCCACACCGTGTTCCTGTACTACGCGATTCAGGCGGGCATGGACATGGGCATCGTCAACGCGGGCCAGTTGGGCGTGTACGAGAACCTCGACCCCGAGCTGCGCGAGCGCGTGGAAGACGTGGTGCTCAACCGCCGCCCGGATGCGACCGACCGCCTGCTGGAAATCGCAGACCGCTACAAGGGCGGGGCTACCCGCCGCGAAGAGAATCTGGCCTGGCGCCAGGAGCCGGTGGAAAAACGCCTGGCGCACGCGCTCGTGCATGGCATCACTGACTACGTGGTCGAAGACACCGAAGAAGTCCGTCAGAAGATCTTTGCCGCTGGCGGACGTCCGATCCAGGTGATCGAAGGCCCGCTGATGGACGGCATGAACATCGTGGGCGACCTCTTCGGCGCGGGGAAGATGTTCCTGCCGCAGGTGGTCAAATCCGCCCGCGTGATGAAGCAGGCGGTGGCGCACCTGATTCCGTTCATCGAAGAAGAAAAGCGTCAGATTGCAGCGGCGGGCGGCGACGTGCGCTCGCGCGGCAAGATCGTCATCGCCACGGTCAAGGGCGATGTGCACGACATCGGCAAGAACATCGTCACCGTCGTGCTCCAGTGCAACAACTTCGAGGTCGTGAACATGGGCGTGATGGTTCCGTGCAACGACATCCTGGCCAAGGCGAAGGTGGAAGGCGCGGACATCATCGGGCTGTCGGGCCTGATTACGCCTTCGCTGGAAGAGATGGCCTACGTGGCCTCGGAAATGCAGCGCGACGAGTATTTCCGCGTGAAGAAGATCCCGCTGATGATCGGCGGCGCGACGACGAGCCGCGTGCACACCGCCGTGAAGATCGCCCCGAATTACGAAGGGCCGGTGGTCTACGTGCCGGACGCTTCGCGCTCGGTAAGCGTGGCGTCGAGCCTGCTCTCCGACGAAGGTGCCGCACGCTACGTCGAAGAGCTGTACGCCGACTACGACCGCATCCGCACCCAGCACGCCAACAAGAAGGCCACGCCGATGGTGTCGCTGGCAGCCGCCCGCGCCAACAAGACCAAGATCGACTGGAACCACTACACGCCGCCCAAGCCCAAGTTCATCGGCCGCCGCGTGTTCCGCAACTACGACCTGAACGAACTCGCGCAGTACATCGATTGGGGCCCGTTCTTCCAGACGTGGGACCTGGCCGGCAAATACCCGGACATTCTCAACGACGAGATCGTCGGCGAATCGGCCCGCAAGGTGTTTTCCGACGGCAAGAGCATGCTCGCGCGCCTGATCGCCGGGCGCTGGCTCACGGCCAACGGTGTGATCGCGCTGCTGCCCGCCAACACCGTCAACGACGACGACATCGAGATCTACACCGACGAATCGCGCTCAGAAGTCGCGCTCACCTGGCGCAACATCCGCCAGCAGAGCGAGCGCCCGATCATCGACGGCGTGATGCGCCCGAACCGCTGCCTGGCCGATTTCATCGCGCCCAAGAGCACCGGCATTGCCGACTACATCGGCCTGTTTGCCGTCACCGGCGGCATCGGGGTGGAAAAGCGCGAGAAGCAGTTCGAAGCCGACAACGACGACTACAGCGCGATCATGCTCAAGGCCCTGGCCGATCGCTTTGCCGAGGCGTTTGCAGAATGCCTGCACGCCCGCGTGCGGCGCGACCTGTGGGGCTACGCGCCGGACGAAACGCTCGACAACGAGGCACTCATCCGCGAGGAGTACAAGGGCATCCGCCCCGCGCCTGGCTACCCGGCCTGCCCGGAACACACCGTCAAGCGCGACATGTTCCGCGTGCTCGACGCGCAGGAGATCGGCATGAACCTGACCGAAGCGCTGGCGATGACACCCGCCGCATCGGTATCAGGCTTCTATCTGTCGCACCCGGACAGCACGTACTTCACGCTGGGCAAGATCGGCCAGGATCAGGTGGACGACATGATCGCCCGCAGCGGCGAAGATCGCGCGTTTGTGGAGCGCGCCCTCGCGCCGAATCTCTGATTCTGTGACAAGACGTTTAAGACATGGCGTTTGAAGCGCCATGTCTTACGGCTGTAAACCCTTGCTGGCTTTGACTCCGGCAGCATTTCAAGTGGGGTGATGCTTTCATTACAAAGGCTTACACCCCCTAACAGTCGTAACCGGAAAGGCTCCATAAACTGACTTCATTCACTCGACACACAGAGTGATGCCGCGACGAATCCCTCGCGTGGCCGTTCAGAACGAAAGGAGTCTCCTCCATGAACAAGCTGCTGATCTCCCTGTCCGCCATCGCCATCGCTGCTGCTTCGGCTTACGCCAACGCGCAAACGCCTTCGATCAGCACCGGCGTGCAGGCCAACGGCACGGCCGCCGTCGCTCCCGCACAAACCAACGTCGGCATGGGTCTGAAGGCCGACGCCGGCGCCAAGCTGGACACCGAGGCCGCCAAGAGCCACCTGCACTCGAGGATGGAGCACGGCGCCAAGGCTGCGCACGAACACAAGGCAAAGGCGGAAGCCGGCATCGAGAAGTCCACCGACAAGGTAGGCAAGTCGGTCGGCAAGGCTGAGAAGTCGGCAGAAAAGACGGCAAACGCTGCCAAGGCAGACGTCGTGGGTAGCACCATGACCGGCGCGACCGCGGATGCCAGCGTGAACGCGGGCGCCGCCGTGCAGAAGTAAGTTGCCCGGCCGGGCATCCTGCCCGACACCGCGTGGCGATAACGGGGCGGACACCCACCGCCCCGTTTTTTTTACCGGCCGCAGGCCAGCGCTGGCCCTGCAGCGTCCGGGCATGCCGGTTGCTATGGCGATGAGCGACCGTGTTGCGGTTGTCGCACATCCGAGGGCGCCCATGGAAACCTTCCCCACCACCCTGAGACCGGCCACTAAAAGCGGCCCCGGTTTCACGCCACAGTCCGATACAATTGCTGTCGTATCAAACCAACAAGCGCAGGGTGCGCTCGCGGGCAATCTGCCAGGCGCGCCGTCCATAAGGAGCAGCATGATTCGCGTCCTGATTGCGGACGACCACGAAATCGTCCGCGCCGGCCTTCGGCAGTTCCTGTCCGAAGAGCGGGACATCGAAGTCGCGGGGGAAGCGGCCAGCGGCGAAGAGGTGATGGAGCAACTCCGCACCGGCGCCTTCGACGTGGTCGTACTCGACATCTCCATGCCTGACCGCAACGGCATCGATACGCTCAA
Source organism: Burkholderiaceae bacterium (assembly GCA_028871175.1). Lineage (GTDB taxonomy): Bacteria > Pseudomonadota > Gammaproteobacteria > Burkholderiales > Burkholderiaceae > Ralstonia > Ralstonia condita. Next base: position 26,340 of record JAGWNU010000008.1, read on the forward strand.
GCTGGCTCGCCAGCGCCATCCCGATCTGCCGGTGCTGATCCTGTCGACGTTCCCGGAGGACCAGTACGCCATCAACCTCATCCGTGCCGGCGCCTCGGGCTACCTGACCAAGGAAAGCGCGCCGGACGAGCTGGTGAAAGCAATCCGCACCGTGTCGCAAGGCCGCCGCTATGTCAGCCCCACCGTTGCCGAGTTGCTGATCGGCGGCCTGGAGAAGCCGACCGACCAGCCCCTGCACCAGACGCTGTCGAAACGTGAATTCCAGATCTTCTGCAAGCTTGCCCGGGGGCAATCGGTGTCGATCATCGCCGAAGAGCTGTTTTTGAGCGTCAAGACGGTCAGTACGTACCGCACCCGCATTCTCGAAAAGATGGGCATGAAGTCGAATGCCGATCTCACGTATTACGCCATCAAGAACGGCCTGGTGGAATGACGCCCCGCCCCGTCAGAAAACGGGCCATACCCGCCGCAAACCCTGTTGGCATGTAGGACAACGCCTGATACCACCTGAGTTTCCCGGTGGCTACCATCAACGCATGCTGGATCAAGCCGTCACCCTCTCTGCTCGTGGCCTGCGCGTCCTCCTGATCGAGGACTCCCCCGTGCTTCGTGGCATGGTGCTGGAATACCTCAAGGCGTCCGCGTTCGTGGCGACGGTTGAGTGGGCGGACACGGAAGACCTGGCGCTGCACCTGCTTGCTGACGGTCACTACGACGTCGTGATCGTCGATCTGCAACTGCGGCAGGGCAATGGCTTCAAGGTCCTGCAAACGCTGCGTGACCAGGCATCACCCAGTGTGCGCATCGTCTACACGAACCACGCACAGGTGCCGACGTACCGGCAGCGCTGTTTTGAAGCCGGCGCCAACTATTTCTTCGACAAGTCGCTCGAGCTCGACAAGGTGTTCGAGGTGATCGAAGAGCGCGCCGGCGTGGGACGGCCTCGTCAGCAGGCGGCCCACCATCCCCATCACTGAATCGTCCGCGCGCCTACCGTATCGGTCGGTCGCCGGGTTGCCCGTTTCCTACCCCTCGAGGAGCGTTCGATGAAGACCCTGTCTGCCGCAATCGCGCTGATGTGCCTGTTCCTGGCGGGTTGCAACACCATGGCCGGCGCCGGCAAAGACCTCCAGAGCGGAGGCCAGAAACTCGAAAACGCCGCCGACAACACGAAACAGAAGATGTAGGACGCACCGGCGACCGCTGCCCGCAAAGAGCCCCGTCATGGGGCTTTTTTGTTGGGTTGGCCACCGCCGTCAGCGATTGCCTTCAGGCAGTCGCGCCGCCGTGGCCCGGTTCCGGACCCGCCCCGCCGGACGAGGTATGCGGCATGCCCTCGGCATCGTGACTGACGCGGGCGAAGACGGCATCGGTAGGCGGCAATTCGACAATGATCGTCACGCCCCCGCCGGGCATGGAATCAATGGTCAGCGTACCGCCCAGCGCGATGGCGCGCTGCTCCATGCCAAGCAGGCCGTGGTGGCCCACCATGCGGCGACGTTCAATGTCGGCCGGAAAACCACGGCCGTTGTCGCGCACGCGCAGGCGCACACCCTCTTCGCTCGCGTCCAGCGCGACTGATACCGTCGTCGCGTGCGCATACTTGGAAGCGTTGGTCAAAGACTCCTGCACGATGCGATACAGCGCGATGGCCGCATCGTCGGTCAGCTTTGGCATCTCGTCGGGCAGGCTGACCTCGGTGTGCCAGCCGTTCCGTACGCCCGCGTCTTCAGTCAGCTGCGAGAGCGCTTCCACCAGACCCAGGTTGAGCAGGATCGTCGGGCGCAGATCCTCGATGAGGCGGCGCTTGATCTGGATCCCCTGATCCACGTGGGCCATCACGCGTGTGATCTTTTCGCTCACGCCAGGCTCGTTGGGATGCACGCGTGAGCGCAGCCAGTGCAGATCCATCTTGGTGGCGGTCAGGATGGCGCCCAGCTCGTCGTGCAGTTCGCGCGCCAGGCGCGTCTTTTCATCTTCGGTCACGCGCTGCAAGTGGGCGGCCAGGTCGGAGAGCTGCCGCGTGCGCTCGCGCACCATGCGGTCGAGCTTCTGGCTCTCTTCTTCGGCCTTGTCGCGTTCCTGCTCCGTGACCGCGAGGCGCTTGGCGTGCTGCATGCCCAGCACCACCAGCAGGATGATGTTGACCGCCGTGATGAGCGCGATGCCATAACGCGAGAGCGCCAGATCACGCTCGGCATGCTCGAGGCTGCGCGCCACGGTGGCAATCTCACGCTGGCGCAATCGGTCCAGCCCTTGGCGCACAGCCTCCATCGAGGCCTTTCCGAAATCGGTGCGCACGAGGTCAAGGGCCACTTCCAGATCGCGCTTGCCGTAGATGAGCGTGAGCTCCATCTCGGTGAGCTTGCGGCTCACCTGCAGCGCCGTCTCCGAAAACAGCTTGAGCGCGTCCGGGTCATTCGCGTAGTGGTCGCGGATCTCCGCCATCAGCGCGTGGATGTGGGGGATGGCCTTGTTATACGGGTCGAGGTATTCGTCCTTGCCCGTGAGCAGGAAGCCGCGCTGCCCCGCCTCTGCGTTGACCAGCTCGGCGAGGAGTTCGTTGATGGCCGTTTCGGCCTGCTGCGACTGAATCACCTGCCGGTAGCCCTGGCTCAGGCGGACGTTGCCCGTCTCCGAGGCGATCAGCACCCCGAGCGTGAGCAGAATGCCGCCGGCGAGCAGCAGGGTGGAGCGCAAGGATGACCGCATGGCATGCAGACCCATGTAGAACGCGTCAAGCCGCCCGACGCGGAGCGCGTTGCGTGTGTTTTTTGGCAATTGGCATGATACCCCGCGCACGTCCCGGGTGGCACCTCGGGCGCACCCCTGCCGGGCACGCCAAGTGCTTGGGGATACCCCGACAGGGCGATTGGCGCTGGCGCAATGCCGCGCCGATCCCCTGCACTTCAACCCATCCGATCCGGAGGCAACAACATGCTGAAATGGGCATTGGTCTTCGCCATCATTTCCGTGGTGGCCGGCGTGCTTGGCTTTACCGGCATTGCCGCTGGCGCAGCGAGCATCGCCAAGATCCTGTTCTTCATCTTCGTAGTGCTGTTTGTGCTGTTTCTCGTCCTGGGCGTCACAGTCTTCAAGGCGGTGGATTAGCGCCGCGCGCGGGCCCGTGTCTTGCTAATCCATTGGGCAGACAGCCGGCCACGCACGAGCGCCGGTTTTGCCGCCGACCAACCGCGCCGCGGTGTGCATTTGCCGCGGCGCCCCGATGAGGAATTCGCCATGTCTCTCTTTGCCAGCCAACGCGTCCGCAACCGAGTCGACGACGTCAATCAACACGCGCACCGTGCCCTGAACAGCGCCGCGGATGCGGCTGACCACGCCCGCCATGCCGCGCGCCCCGCGATGGAAGAGGTCCACAGTCTGCTGCACTCGCTCGAGAGCGCCATCCAGACCCTGACCGACGAAGGCGGCTCCGAAGCCGACCGCGCTCGGCGCGCGCTGCACGCGCGTGCCGACCGGTTGCGCCGTGCCGCCAATGACCGCGCCCACCAGGCCCGCGAGCGCATGGACTGGGCGCTCGACCGCACCGAGGAGACCATCACCGCTGCGCCGTTCAAGTCGGTGGGTGTGGCGGTCGCCATCGGCGCTGCCATCGGGCTGGCGGTCGCGCTCGCGGGCAGCGGCAGCCGACGCGGCGACGGAGAGTGAATCCGGACAACGCCCCACCTCAATCACGAAGGAGCCCACGCATGAGCCAAACGAACGTTGCCGCCCCGGAAAGCCGGTTCCTCAGCGATATCAAGACGCTGCGCGAACGCGCCCGCCAGCACATCGAAGCGGGCGCCGTGACCGACGACTACCAGGCCGACCGCGCCACGGTGCTGCGTCTGCTGAATGAAGCGCTGGCGACCGAGATGATCTGCGTGCTGCGGTACCGGCGTCATCACTTCATGGCGAAGGGCATCAACGCCGATCCGATCGCTGAAGAATTCATGGTGCACGCCACCGAAGAGCAGCAGCATGCCGACAAGATCGCCGCACGCATCGTGCAGCTCGGCGGCGAGCCGAACTTCAGCCCGGAGGGTCTGTCGACGCGCAGCCATTCGGAATATGTGGAAGCCGGTGGCCTGGTCGACATGATCAAGGAGAACCTGATCGCGGAGCGCATCGCCATCGACAGCTACCTGGAGATGATCCGCTATATCGGCGAGCGCGATCCCACCACGCGGCGAGTGCTGGAAGACATCCTGGCGGTAGAAGAAGAACACGCAGACGAGCTGTCCGACATGTTGCACGACCAATAACGCCCTCGCAGTCTGGCAAGACAGCGGCCCTGGCGCGCCAGCCCCCTCCCCCGCTCCCGGCCCTTGTGGCCGGATGCCCGGACCACCCTCGCGGTGGCCGGGCATTTTTTTCATCCGCGCCCGGCGCTCAAACGCCCCAGAGGACGTTGGCACCCTCTTTCTGCGACTCCTCCAGCATGTGCAGCAGCGGATAGGCGCGCTGACCGAGGTGCGGCGGCTCCTCTTCGCTGTCGTCGCCCTCCTGGACGGCCAGTTCCGCAATCTGAAGGTGGGCCTGGTGCGTATCGTCCTTGATGGCGCGCTTGAGGCGCTCGATGGCGTGGGGCATTTCTTCGGGCGTGATGACGCCGCGCTCGCCCAGCGTCTTGCCAATCACGCCCAGCAGCACCATGGCGAGATCCTTCTGCATGGAGAATTTTTGCGAAGCGTGCGAGGTAAAGGTAATCATGATGTCGGTATTCCCTTGGTTGGGTAGGGGCCGCAGAATGCCACGGCGGGGGGCTGATACCTCTAGGACAGCGGCTCACCTGATAAAATTTCGTACTTTTCCCTGAACAACGCAACTGGCCGCGCCGGAACTGGATTTGAGTCCGTTTCAGCACTGCCGGCGTCATGGTTTCTTTATGCTGCCCTCCCACAAACAGACGATCGCCCAATTGTTGTCCGACGCCGTCGGCTCCCTGCTGCCCGAGGGCCAAGCCCGACCGGAGATCGTCCTGGAGCGCCCCAAGCAGGCCGCGCATGGCGACATCGCCTGCAACGTCGCGCTGCAGCTCGCCAAGCCGCTGGGCACCAATCCGCGTGAACTGGCCGGCAAGATCGCCGACGCGATCCGCGCCGATGCGCGCGGCCAGCGACTGGTCTCGGCCGTGGAAATCGCCGGGCCGGGGTTCATCAACCTCCGCCTGTCGCCGGCTGCGCGCGCCGACGTCATTGCCGCCGTGTTTGCCGAAGCCGACCGATTCGGCGCCGCCAACACGCATGACGGCGCACCGGTGCTGGTGGAATTCGTCTCGGCCAACCCGACGGGTCCGCTGCACGTCGGCCACGGCCGTCAGGCCGCGCTGGGCGATGCGCTGGCGAGCCTGCTCGACTGGCAGGGCCACAAGGTCCATCGCGAGTTCTATTACAACGACGCCGGCGTGCAGATCCACAACCTGGCCGTCTCCGTCCAGGCACGCGCACGCGGCTACAAGCCCGGCGACGCCAACTGGCCCGAAGCAGCCTACAACGGCGACTACATCGCCGACATCGCCGCCGACTACCTCGCCGGCAAGACCGTACGCGCCTCCGATGGCGAACCCGTGACGGGCGAGCGCGATGTGGAGAACATCGAAGCCATCCGCCGCTTTGCCGTCACGTATCTGCGCAACGAGCAGGACATCGACCTGCAAGCGTTCGGCGTGAAGTTCGACCGTTACTACCTGGAATCGTCGCTCTACACCGAGGGCAAGGTGCAGCAGACGGTGGACGCACTCGTCGCTGCCGGCAAGACGTACGAGCAGGAGGGCGCGCTGTGGCTGCGCACGACCGACGACGGCGACGACAAGGACCGCGTCATGCGCAAGTCCGACGGCGCCTACACCTACTTCGTGCCCGACGTTGCGTACCACACGACCAAGTGGGGCCGCGGCTTCACGCAGGTCATCAACGTCCAGGGCAGCGACCACCACGGCACCATCGCCCGCGTGCGCGCCGGCCTGCAGGGCCTGAACATCGGCATCCCGAAGGGCTATCCGGACTACGTCCTGCACAAGATGGTCACGGTGATGAAGGACGGCGCCGAGGTCAAGATTTCCAAGCGCGCCGGCTCGTACGTGACCGTGCGCGACCTGATCGAATGGTCCAACGGTGACGCCGAGAGCGAAGCCGGCGTCGACACCATCCGCGCCTGCGTGGACGCCGGTGAGCCGAACTGGCCCGCGCGCTTCACGCGTGGCCGCGACGCCGTGCGCTTCTTCCTGCTGTCGCGCAAGGCCGATACCGAATTCGTCTTCGACGTGGACCTCGCGCTCAAGCAGAGCGATGAGAACCCGGTGTACTACGTGCAGTACGCCCACGCGCGCATCTGCTCGGTGTTCGAGCAGTGGGCGCAGCGCGAGGGCGGTGATGCCGCGTCGCTGAGCCGCGCCGACCTCGCAGCGGTCACTGGACCGGATGCCAGCCCGCAGGCCATCGCCCTGGTGCAGCGTCTGGCCGCCTTCCCCGACATGCTGGCCGACGCCGCACGCGAGCTGGCGCCGCATGCCGTGGCCTTCTATCTGCGTGATCTCGCAGGGGACTTCCACGCGTTTTACAACGCCGACCGCGTGCTCGTCGACGACGACGCCGTCAAGCGCGCCCGCCTCGCGCTGCTGGCTGCAACACGCCAGGTCCTGCGCAACGGGCTGGCCGTCATCGGCGTATCGGCACCGCAAAAGATGTAAAGCCACGCGGCGCTCTTATAATCGGGCGCTTCTAGAAGGATCGACATGGCACGCAATACGCAATCTTTCCGCGCCCGCTCGCAGTGGGGCGGCACGTTTCTGGGTCTGGTGCTCGGCCTGATCGTCGGTTTGGCGATCGCCGTGGTGGTGGCGGTGTACATCACCAAGGCGCCAGTGCCGTTTGTGTCGCGCAACGGCGCCCAGCCCAAGCCGAGCGAGGCAGGCAACGTGGTCAACCCGCTGCCGGCGCCCGCGCCGAACGCGCCCCAGGCCAGCGCCCCGCAGACGGATCCGAATGCGCCGCTGTGGAGTCACGTGCCGCCCAAACCGGTCGATCAGCCGGATGCCAACAACCCGCCGCCGGGCATCACGATCCGTCCGGCGCAACCCGGTTCGGCTCCCCAGCCGGCCAGCACGCCGGCGGCTAAGCCCGGCAAGCCTGCCACGACGCCTGCCGAGAAGCCCGTGGCCGACCCGATCGCCGAAATCGCGCGCCAGGATGCCGCAAAGACGGGCTATTTCCTGCAAGTTGGCGCTTACAAATCGGCCGAGGACGCTGATCGGCAGAAGGGCAATCTGGCCATGCAGGGTTTTGAAGCCAAGGTGACCCAGCGCGAAGTGAACGGCGCCACCATGTACCGCGTGCGTCTCGGGCCGTACAACACGCTGGACGAGATGACCGCCGTGCGCAGCCGCCTGCAGGCGTCGGGCGTGGAATCGTCCGTCATCCGCTTCGCCCGCCAGTGATGTGAAATTTCACCGGCGCCGCCAGAACCCGACGGGCTGGCGCCGGTCAGAAGCCTGAGGATCGGGTTGCCGATCGCCCTACGCTCCACTTCCATCCCACCATGAAAAAACTTGCCGCTCTCCTGATTGCACTCGCCACCGGCGCCGGCCTGATGATGACTGCACCGGCCCAGGCCCAACCCGTGGCCGGCACGGATTACAAAGTGCTCCAACCAGCACAACCCGTTCCCGCAGGCAAGATCGAAGTCACCGAGTTCTTCGGGTACTGGTGCCCGCACTGCAACCACTTCGAGAGCACCTGGGAAGCCTGGAGCGCCAAGCAAGGCAAGGACGTCGCCATCAAGCACGTGCCCGTCGCCTTCAACAATGACGCCCGCCTGGTCCCGTACTCGCGCATTTATTACTCGCTCGAAGCCATGGGCAAGCTCAACGCCAAGAGCAGCAAGGGCATGTCGATGCATGCCCGCATCTTCGACGCCATCCACGGCGCAGACCACCTGAACGTGGGCCGCGACAAGGACCAGCAGGAACGGATCATCGGTGATTTCATCGCCAAGGAAGGCATCGACCGCAAAGCATTCATGGACGTGTACAACTCGTTCGGCGTGAACTCCAACGTGATGCGCGCCAGCCAGCTGACCGAGCAGTACCGCATCGAAGGCGTGCCGACCGTCGTGGTCCAGGGTAAATACGTGGTCTCGCCCGACGAGGCCGGCGGTTACGTGAACACCATGAAGACGCTCGACTACCTCGTCCAGCAGATCCGCGCCGGCAAGATGTAAGGGCACTGGCCGCGCAGGCGCTCAGCCGTGCGCCATCGCCCAGGCAACGCCCGCCTTCGTGCGGGCGTTTTCATGTGTTGTTCCCCACCACGCCAAGCGACACCCCCATGAGCCAAATCGTCTTTATCACCGGCGCCTCCAGCGGCATCGGCCAGGCACTGGCGCGACAGTATGCTGCGCAAGGCGCCACGCTCGCGCTCGTCGCCCGGCGTGTCGACGTGCTCGACGACTTCGTACGAACCCTGCCGGCCGCCATCCAGGGCCGCTGTCATTGCTTTGCGGCCGACGTGCGCAGCGCGCAGTCGATGCGCGAGGCGGCGCAGGCCTGCATCGCCAGGGCGGGCGTTCCTGACGTCGTCATCGCCAATGCCGGCATCTCGGTCGGCACCGACCTGCGGGAACCCGGCGACCTGGCCGCTTTCTCCGCCGTCATGGACACCAACTGGATGGGCACGCTCAACACCTTCCAGCCGTTTGTCGCGCCGATGCTGGCACGGAGCAAACCGGGCCGCCCGGGTGGAACGCTGGTCGGCATTGCCAGCGTGGCGGGCGTGCGCGGGTTGCCTGGCGCGGCGGCATACAGTGCATCGAAATCGGCGGTGATCAAGCTGATGGAGAGCCTGCGCGTGGAACTTGGCCCGCGCGGCCTGCGCGTGGTGACGATTGCCCCAGGCTATATCCGCACGCCGATGACGGAGCACAACCCCTATCCGATGCCGTTCCTGATGCCGGTGGACCGCTTTGCACAGAAAGCCGCGCACGCCATCGAACGCGGCGTGCGCTTCACGGTGCTGCCTTGGCAGATGGGCATCGTGGCCAAATTGCTGCACGTGCTGCCGCGCTGGCTGTATGACCTCGCGTTCGCGCGCGCGCCGCGCAAACCCCGCAAGCCTGAGATTTCGTGATGATGCTGACCGACGCGCAGGGCCACGTTCACCGCCCTGTCGACACCACGCCGCGCATCGCAAGCCTGGTGCCTTCGATTACCGATCTGCTGTTTTCGCTCGATCTGGGCGACCAGCTCGTCGCCCGCACCGGCTTTTGCATCCACCCCCGCGACGCGGTGCGCAGCGTCCCCAAGGTGGGCGGCACCAAGACCGTCAAGCTCGACAGGCTGCGTGAACTGGCGCCCACGCACGTCATCGTCAATATCGACGAGAACACCCTGGAGACGGCCGACAAGCTGCGCGCGTTTGTCCCCAACGTCATCGTCACGCACCCGTGCGCCCCCGAAGACAACCTCGCGCTGTACCAACTGCTGGGCGGCATCTTTCGCCGCGAGGCCGAAGCCCAGAGGCTGACAGATGCGCTCACGCACGAGCTTGACGCACTGCGCGGCCGCCACTTCCTGCCGCACCGCGTGCTGTACGCCATCTGGCAAGACCCGTGGATGACGGTATCGCGCGACACGTATATCTCGCGCATGCTCAAGCTCATCAACTGCCACACGTGGCCGGAAGACGCCGCACCCGTGCAGTGCGGCGTGGAAAAGAGCGGCGACTGCGCGCGTCCCAACCGCCCGGATACGCGCTACCCCACCTTCCGCTGGAGCGACGATGTCGTGCGCAGCATCGACTGCGTGCTGCTCTCCACCGAGCCCTACAGCTTTACCGAAGAACACGCCGATGCGCTGGAAAAGCAGATCGGCAAGCCGGTCTACCTCGTCGATGGGGAAATGGTCTCGTGGTATGGCAGCCGGGCGATCGAAGGCGTGCGTTACCTGGGCCAGTTCGCGCGTGAACTGCGGTGAGCCCTGTGCGATCCACGCAAGAAAAAACCCGCCACCTGGCGGGTTCTTTCATTGAGGGTGCACGCGCACTCGTCAGCGCACAAACCCGTAGTCATACTCCACCTTGGCGATGCGCAGGTGGTACGCCGCATACCAGCGGTCGCGCCCCATCTTCTGCGCGATCAGGTGGTCAGTCTGGTTCTTCCACTCACGGATGGCCTCCAGCGAAGACCAGTACGACACGGTAATGCCCGGCCGCCCCTGTTCGCCTGCCAGTTCATCCCGCACGGATTCGATGCCCAGGAAACCCGGCATGCCGCGCGCCAGCTCCACCATGCGATCGGCCATGGCGCCGTAGCCGTTGTCGCCGTCGGTGCGCGTGGAGGCGAAGATCACCGCGTAGTAAGGCGCGGCGGGAGTCTGCGCCGGAAACGGCAGGATGGCGGCGGTGTCGTCGAGAACGTCTTGCTGGTCTGCCATGGCGGGATCCGTTGAGAGCGTTATGCGGTTGCGCGGAATCGAACGATACCGTCTGCGCCGGTTTCGCGCACCAATTCTGCGCGATGCCACAGCGCGTGCAGGTGAGCCAGCGCCTCGCCCATCGCGAAGGTCATCTGGTGCACGTCGAACTGGCGCTTGAAGATGACGTCGACGATGTCGCGAGCGGACTGCGGCGTGCGCCGGCAGGCAGCCAGCGTGTCGTCCAGGCGATCGGCATGGTGCTCGCGCAGTTGGCGGATGCGCGTATGCAGGCCTCGGAAGGGTCGCCCGTGCGAAGGCAGGATCAGCACGTTTTCAGGCAGCGGCTCGTACTTGCCGAGCGATTCGAGATACAGCCTCAGCGGATCGGCCTCGGGCTCGAGGTCGAACACGCTCACGTTGGTGGATATGCGCGGCAAGACCATGTCGCCGGAGATCAGCACATTGGCATCCTCGCTGTAGAGCGCGACATGTTCGGGCGCGTGGCCGAAGCCGGTGATGACGCGCCAGGTGTGAGGGCCGATGGTGACGACGTCGCCGTCCATCAGGCGGCGGTAATGACCGGGGACGCTGGGCACGAGGGTGCTGTAGTAATCCTTGCGGTTGCGGATGCGTTCAATGGCATCTTCGTCCACCAGGCCATGTCGGGCAAAGTGGCTCGCGGCAAACTCGCCGCCCGCATTCGAGGCACCGGTGCCCCCCACCAGCATGCGTGCGAAGGCGTAGTCGCCCAGGCTCATCCACAGGCGCACATTCCAGCGTTTTCCGTCACCGCCCTCGCACAGCCAGCTCGACAGCCCGACGTGGTCCGGATGGCAATGCGTGACCAGCACGCGCAGCACGGGCAGGCCGTCGAGGTGGTTCGCGAAGATGGCTTCCCAATAGCCGCGAATGGCCTCGTGGTTGATACCGCAGTCGACGATCGTCCAGCCTTCCTGCCCGTCCTGCCGATCCCGCAGCAGCCAGAGGTTGATGTGGTCCAGCGCGAACGGCAGCGGCATGCGCAGCCAGTACATGCCGGGCGCGACTTCATACCGCGTGCCGCCTTCGGGCAGGGTGTCGCCAAACGGGTAGTCGAGTTGGTGTTCGAGCGCGTTCATGTGGGTCGTCTTGGTCGCCGCCTGAGGGCAGTCTGTGCGATTGCGGTTTGACGCCATTGACGCTAACGTTAACGTCAATCTGCCGCCGGTCTTCCATCTTAAGCGAAAACGGAATACCGCTGCCCGGCGCTCCCGCCATCACACCGTTACCCGCCGTATGCCCGCCTCCACTTCGTCTGCCACCGCCGCGCTTGCCGCCGATCTTGAATCCGGCGCCGCCGGCGAGCAGGCCGACGCCAGCTTCACCATCACCGATCTCGCGCGCGAATTCGACATCACGCCGCGTGCGATCCGCTTTTATGAAGACCAGGGCCTGCTGGCGCCCGACCGACAGGGCCCCGGCGGGCGCCGCCGCGTGTATTCCGCCCGCGAGCGCACGCGCCTGAAGCTGACCTTGCGCGGCAAGCGGCTGGGCCTGTCGCTGGGCGAGATCAAGGAGATCCTCGATCTGTACGAATCGCCGCGCGATACGGTGCCGCAGCTCGAGCGCTTCCTGGCCTCGCTGGCACAGCACCGGGCCGTGCTCACGCAGCAACTGGACGACCTGAACGCCCAACTGGCCGAAATCGACCAGCACGAGCGCCAATGCCGCCATTTGCTGGACGAGGCCCGCGCTGGCAGCGCCAAGCAGCCGAAGCGACGCACGGCCGCCTGATTCCGTAAAGGTACTGAGTTGACGTTTACGTAAACGTCAATACAATACGCAGCACCGTTCCGGCGCCGGAGCGCGTGCCCAATGCGATGCACGTCACGACGCCGAGCCTGTTACCCAGACACATCAGCGGCCCGAGCCGCGCCCAAGGAGACCACCATGATTGAACTGCCCGGCCTGAAATTCGACTTGGGCGACGACATCGAGATGCTGCGTTCGGCCGTGCGCGACTGGGCGCAGACCGAGCTGGCACCGCGTGCGGGAGACATCGACCGTACCGACCAGTTCCCGATGGACGCCTGGCGCAAGATGGGCGAACTGGGTGTGCTCGGCATCACCGTGGCCGAGGAGTACGGCGGCGCCAACATGGGGTATCTGGCGCACATGATCGCCATGGAAGAAATCAGCCGGGCGTCGGCGTCGGTCGGCCTGTCGTATGGCGCGCACTCGAACCTGTGCGTGAACCAGATCCATCGCAACGGCACGGCGGCCCAGAAGGCCAGGTACCTGCCCAAGCTGGTGTCCGGCGAGTGGGTGGGCGCCCTGGCGATGAGCGAACCGAATGCCGGCTCCGACGTCGTCAGCATGAAGCTGCGCGCGGAGCTCAAGGGCGACCGCTACGTGCTCAACGGCACCAAGATGTGGATCACCAATGGCCCCGACTGCGACGTGCTGGTCGTCTACGCCAAGACCGAGCCGGAACTGGGCGCGCGCGGCATGACGGCATTCATCGTCGAAAAGGGCATGAAGGGCTTCTCGGTGGCGCAGAAGCTGGACAAGCTTGGCATGCGCGGCTCCCACACGGGCGAGCTGGTATTCGAGAACGTGGAAGTGCCGGTGGAGAACATCCTCGGCCAGGAAAACGGCGGCACCAAGGTGCTGATGAGCGGGCTGGACTACGAGCGCGCCGTGCTCTCCGGCGGCCCGGTCGGCATCATGCAGGCGTGCATGGACGTGGTCACGCCGTACATCCACGACCGCAAGCAGTTCGGCCAGAGCATTGGCGAATTCCAGCTCATCCAGGGCAAGATGGCCGACATGTACACCACGCTGCAGGCGTGCCGCGCATACCTTTACACGGTCGGCAAGAACCTCGACTCGCTGGGCCGCGACCACGTGCGCCAGGTGCGCAAAGACTGCGCGGGCGTCATTCTCTACACCGCCGAAAAAGCCACCTGGATGGCCGGCGAGGCGATCCAGATCCTGGGTGGCAACGGTTATATCAATGAGTACCCGGTCGGCCGCCTCTGGCGCGATGCGAAGCTGTACGAGATCGGCGCCGGCACGTCGGAAATCCGCCGCATGCTGATCGGCCGGGAACTGTACGCCGAAACGATGTAATTGACGGGAACCGGGGGGCCCTAGGCGAAACGGATAAGGAGCGAATGCAGGACAGCGAAGCCCATACAATCTAGCTTGTTGCCGCTCGCTATCGCTTGTTTTGGCCCCCCTCACCTGCCGCGCACGCCCATGTCCCATTTCCCCAAGCTGCTCTCGTCGCAAATCGCCTTTGACGTCGCCCGTACGATGCTCGACGGCTTCGACAAGCACTACCGCTTGTTCCGAGAAGTCAGCGTGCAGGCCAAGACGGCGTTCGAGACAGGGGATTGGGCCGGCCTGCAGCAGTTACAGCGCGACCGCATCGCCTACTACGACGAGCGCGTACGTGAAGCGTCGGTCATTCTCGAAGACGAGTACGACGCCGAGAACATCGACGACGAGATCTGGCGCCAGATCAAGCTGCACTTCATCGGCCTGCTGACCAACCACCACCAGCCCGAGTGCGCCGAGACCTTCTTCAACTCGGTGTGTACGCGCATCCTGCATCGCTCGTACTTCAACAACGACTTCATCTTCGTGCGGCCGGCCATCTCGACGGAGTACATCGAGAACGAAGAATCCCCGACCAAGCCGACCTACCGCGCCTACTACCCTGGCTCGCGCGAAGGCCTGGGCGACTGCTTCGAGCGCATCGTGCACAACTTCCAGCTCGATGCGCCGTTCGAGGACCTGGGCCGCGACATCGGCTACCTGATGCGTGCCGTGGAAGAACACTTCGGCGATTTCCGCATCGCGCCAAATTTCCAGATCCACGTGCTGTCGTCGCTGTTCTTCCGCAACACGGCGGCGTACATCATCGGGCGTGTGATCAATGGCGACAGGACATACCCGCTGGCGGTACCGATCATGCGCAACGCCGACGGTCAACTGCGTCTCGACACCGTATTGCTGCACACGGAACAGTTGATGATCCTGTTCTCGTTCACGCATTCGTACTTCATGGTGGACATGGAGATTCCGTCCGCCTACGTGACGTTCCTGCGTGACCTGATGCCGCGCAAGCCGCGCGCCGAGATCTACACCTCGCTTGGCCTGCAGAAGCAGGGCAAGAACCTCTTCTACCGCGACTTCCTGCACCACCTGCAGCACTCGTCGGACAAGTTCATCATCGCGCCCGGCATCCGGGGCCTCGTGATGCTGGTGTTCACGCTGCCCTCGTACCCGTACGTCTTCAAGGTCATCAAGGACACCTTCCCGCCGCCCAAGGAAACCACGCGCGAGCAGATCAAGGGCAAGTACCAGCTCGTCAAGCGGCACGACCGCGTGGGCCGCATGGCCGATACGCTCGAGTATTCCGACGTGGCCTTCCCGCTCTCGCGCTTTGATGAGGACCTCATCAAGGAACTGGAAAAGCATGCGCCGTCGATGGTCGAGTACCAGCGCGCCGAAGACGGCAGCGACGAGATCGTCATCCGCCACGTTTATATCGAGCGCCGCATGACGCCGCTGAACATCTGGCTGCACGAAGGCACCGACGCGCAAGTCGAGCACGGCATCATCGAATACGGCAACGCCATCAAGGAACTGATCGCGGCAAACATCTTCCCCGGCGACATGCTGTACAAGAACTTTGGCGTGACGCGCCACGGCCGCGTGGTCTTCTATGACTACGACGAGATCGAATACCTCACCGACTGCAACATCCGCCACGTGCCACAGCCGCGCAATGAAGAGGAGGAAATGTCCGGCGAGGTCTGGTACAGCGTGGGCCCGCACGACATCTTCCCCGAGACGTACCGCACCTTCCTGCTGGGCGACGCCCGCGTGCGCGAGGCCTTCCTCAAGCACCACGCGGATTTTTTCGATCCGGCCATGTGGCAGGCATACAAGGACCGCCTGCTCTCCGGACAGACGCACGACTTCTACGCATATGACGCGAGCGAACGCTTCGTCAATCGATACGGCGCCGGTGCACAGACCACCGCAGCAACACCGCTGCGGCGCGTCGCCGCCTAACCCTCTACACGACGGAACACCATGCCGCATCGCATCAAGGAACTCTTCGACAACAACCGGAAGTGGGTCGACCGCGTCAACGCCGAAGACCCCGCTTTCTTCTCGCATCTGGCCAACCAGCAGAATCCGGAATACCTCTGGATCGGCTGCTCTGACTCGCGCGTGCCCGCGAACCAGATCATCGGCCTGCCGCCGGGCGAGGTGTTCGTCCATCGCAATATTGCCAACGTGGTGGTGCACTCCGACCTGAACTGCCTGTCGGTGCTGCAGTTTGCGGTGGAGGTGCTGAAGATCCGCCACATCACGGTGGTGGGCCACTACGGCTGCTCGGGCGTGAAGGCCGCGCTGACCAAGCAGCGCTTCGGGCTGGCGGATAACTGGATTCGTCACGTGCGCGACGTGGCGGAGCAGCATGACGCGTATCTCGGCACGGTGATCCGCGAGCAGGATCAGCATGACCGGCTGTGCGAGCTGAACGTGATCCACCAGGTCAACAACGTGTGCCTGACGACGATCGTGCAGGACGCGTGGGATCGCGGTCAGCCGCTGACGGTGCATGGGTGGATTTACGGCGTGAAGGACGGGATGTTGCGCAACCTGGGCATGGCGGCGAGTTCCAATGAGGAACTGCATGCCCAGCTTGCCGATGCCTGGTTGAACTACGGCAAGGATGGGAGTGTGCCGAGTCCGGTGGGGTTTTGAATTTTGGGGTCTGTTTGGTTTTTTGTTGGTGGTGCATCCCTTGTTTCATTCCCTGCCGGGGCTGACTCACTTTCTTTGTCTTGCCAAAGAAAGTAAGCAAAGAAAGGCGCGCCATCTAGGGCTCCAACGGCTAAACCATCGACCACGAGTGCAGTAGAAGACGGCAGCACGGCGCGAAGCAAAGCGAGCAACACTGCAACAAACAAGAGCCACTCGGGCCCGCACACCAACGGTTCGGCCGTTGACGTACCTGCCCTGGATGGCGCCTTGCATTTTTGTAAGCGGGCGGAAGAAAGATGGGGAACTGTCTGAGCGCAGCGAGGTTTCCCCATCTCCGACCGGTTACGAAAATTCAAGGAGGGGGTCGCCATCTTGGGCGCGCCTTTCTTTTGCCTGCTTTTCTTTGGTGAGACAAAGAAAAGTAGGTCGTGCCCGGCCGGGTACGAAATAGGGGTGAACCACCAACAACAACCCCAACAGCGAGAGACACACAAACCCTGCACCAACAGTGCAGAACATGTCGCAAGCACACATCAGGAGATCGCAATGTCCGACCGCATCATCATCGCCTCCGCCGCCCGTACGCCGATGGGCGCCTTCCAGGGCGAACTCGCCAGCCTCACCGCACCGCAACTCGGCGCCACCGCCATTCGTGCAGCCGTGGAGCGCGCAGGACTGAAGCCCGAGCAGATCGAAGAAGTCATCATGGGTTGCGTGCTGCCTGCCGGCCAGGGCCAGGCGCCGGCCCGCCAGGCTGCGCTCGGCGCGGGCCTGCCGCTGTCGGTCGGCTGTACGACGGTCAACAAGATGTGCGGTTCGGGCATGCGCGCCGCCATGAATGCGTACGACGCGCTGCTCGCAGGGTCGCTGGACGTTGTGGTCGCGGGCGGCATGGAAAGCATGACCAACGCGCCGTACCTGATCCCGAAAGGCCGCGGCGGCTACCGCATCGGCCACGGCATGATCTATGACCACATGATGCTCGACGGCCTGGAAGACGCCTACGAGCGTGACGAAAAAGGCGGGGGCCGCGCCATGGGCACCTTCGGCGAGGACTGCGCCGAGAAGTACGGCTTCACGCGAGAGGCACAAGACCACTTCGCGATGACCTCCGTGCGCCGCGCGCAGCAGGCGACCGAGTCTGGCGCCTTCCGCTGGGAAATCGCCCCCGTCACCGTCTCGAGCAAAGCCGGCGACACCGTCATCGACACCGATGAAGGCCCGCGCCGCATCAAGGTCGACAAGATCCCATCGCTCAAGCCCGCCTTCAAGAAAGACGGCACGGTGACGGCCGCTTCGTCTTCGTCGATCAACGATGGTGCGGCCGCGCTGGTGATGATGCGCGAGTCGACTGCCAAGCAACTCGGCATCACCCCGCTGGCGGTGATGCTGGGCCACACCACGCACGCGCAGGCGCCGGGCTGGTTCACCACGGCGCCGGTCACGGCCATCGACAAGCTGTTCAAGAAGCTTGGCTGGAACGCCGACAATGTCGACCTGTTCGAGATCAACGAGGCGTTTGCCGTGGTGCCGATGGCTGCCATGCACGACCTGCACATCCCGCACGACAAGGTGAACGTGAACGGCGGCGCCTGTGCGCTGGGGCATCCGATCGGCGCCTCTGGGGCGCGCCTGATCGCGACGCTGCTCGGTGCGCTGCGCCATCGTGGCGGCAAGCGCGGCGTGGCAAGCCTGTGCATCGGCGGCGGCGAGGCCACGGCCGTGGGCATTGAACTCTATTGAACGGAAGGCGCGCACGATGACAAACACAACGTCCCGTCGGACCCGCACCGCGCTCATCCTGGGCGCGTCGCGCGGCATCGGTCTGGAGACCGTCAAGCAGTACCGCGCGGATGGGTGGCGTGTGATCGCCACCGTGCGCACGCAAGACGCCGCCCAGGCGCTGCAGGCACTGGGCGCCGAGCCCCACGTGCTGGACCTGACCGACGCCAACGCCGTCGCCGGCCTCGCGTGGAAGCTCGACGGCGAAGCGCTGGACGTGGCGATCTACGTGGCGGGCATCTACGGCCCGCGCACGCAGGGTGCCACGCCCGTCAGCCAGGCCGACTTCGATGCCGTGATGCACACCAACGTGTGGGGCCCGATGAGCGTGCTGCCTGCGGTGCTGCCGATGGTGGAAGCCGGACGCAATGACGCAGACGAACCTGGCGGCGTGCTCGCGGTCATCTCCAGCCGCATGGGCAGCATTGGCGACATGACAGGCAACGGCGGCTGGCTGTATCGCGCCAGCAAGGCGGCGGTGAACGCGGTGCTGCGCGGGGTGTCGATCGATGCCAAGAACGCCACGTGCCTGACCTTCCACCCCGGCTGGGTACAGACCGACATGGGCGGCGCGGGCGCGGCCATCACGGCGCAGGAAAGCGTGGCCGGTATCCGCCGCGTGATTGCCGGCGCCACGCGTGCCGACAACGGCGGGTTCCGCAACTACGACGGCAGCGTCATTGAATGGTGAGGCCGGAACGATGCTGCTGACCCAAGAGCAAGAGTTGATTCGCGACGCCATCCGCACCTTCGTGCGTGAGGCGATCACCCCGCACGCCGCCGCATGGGACCGCGATGCGACGTTCCCGAAAGACGTGCACCGCCAGTTGGGCGAACTGGGCGCCTATGGCGTGGCCGTGCCGGAAGAACTGGGCGGTGCGGGGCTCGACTACCTGTCGCTGGCGTTGATCCTGGAAGAGATTGCCGCGGGCGACGGCGGCACCTCTACCGTCATCAGCGTGAACAACTGCCCCGTGTGCAGCATGCTGATGGCGTTTGCGAACGACGCGCAGAAGCAGCAGTGGCTCGTGCCGCTGGCGCGCGGCGAGATGCTCGGCGCGTTCTGCCTGACCGAGCCGCACGTCGGCTCCGA
>JAGWNU010000352.1 GCA_028871175.1 Burkholderiaceae bacterium
CGCGAGTACTACCTGAACGAGCAGGTCAAAGCCATCCAGAAGGAACTGGGCGAAGGCGAAGAGGGCGCCGATCTCGAAGAGCTGGACAAGAAGATCAAGGCCGCCCGCATGCCGAAGGAGGTCAAGAAGAAGGCCGAGTCCGAGTTCAAGAAGCTCAAGCTGATGTCGCCGATGTCGGCCGAGGCAACGGTCGTGCGCAACTACATCGACACGTTGGTCGGTCTGCCGTGGCGCAAGAAGAGCAAGGTCAACAACGACCTGTCGAACGCCGAGCAAGTGCTGGATCAAGACCACTACGGTCTGGAGAAGGTCAAGGAGCGCATCCTTGAATACCTCGCAGTGCAACAGCGTGTGGACAAGCTCAAGGCGCCGATCCTGTGCCTCGTGGGGCCGCCGGGTGTTGGCAAGACCTCGCTTGGGCAGTCGGTGGCGCGTGCAACGAACCGCAAGTTCGTGCGCATGGCGCTGGGTGGCGTGCGTGACGAGGCCGAGATTCGCGGTCACCGCCGTACGTACATCGGGTCGATGCCGGGCAAGATTCTGCAGAGCTTGACGAAGGTCGGTGTGCGCAACCCGCTGTTCCTGCTCGACGAAATCGACAAGATGGGCGCGGACTTCCGCGGCGATCCGTCGTCCGCCCTGCTCGAAGTGCTGGACCCGGAACAGAACCATACGTTCCAGGACCACTACATCGAGGTGGACTTCGATCTGTCGGACGTGATGTTCGTGGCGACGTCGAACTCGCTGAACATTCCGGCGCCGTTGCTGGACCGGATGGAAGTGATCCGCCTGTCGGGCTACACGGAAGACGAAAAGGTCAACATCGCCCGCCGCTACCTGCTGCCCAAGCAGATCAAGAACAATGGTCTGAAGGAAGGCGAGATTGAGGTGACCGAAGCCGCGTTGCGCGACATCATCCGCTACTACACGCGGGAAGCTGGTGTGCGTTCGCTGGAGCGCGAGGTCTCGAAGATCTGCCGCAAGGTCGTCAAGCAGCTGCTGCTGAAGAAGGAAGGCGGTACGTCGGTGAAGGTCGATTCGGACAATCTCGACAAATTCCTTGGCGTGCGTCGTTTCGACTTTGGTCTGGCCGGTAAGGAAGACCAAGTCGGCCAGGTGACCGGTTTGGCATGGACCGAAGTGGGCGGTGATCTGCTGACCATCGAAGCCGCGCTGATGCCGGGCAAGGGCAACATCACCCGCACGGGTTCGTTGGGCGACGTGATGAAGGAGTCGGTTGAGGCTGCGCGCTCGGTGGTACGTTCGCGTTCGGCTCGGCTGGGTATCAAGGATGAGATGTTCGAGAAGCGCGACATCCACATCCACGTGCCCGAAGGTGCGACGCCCAAGGACGGCCCGTCGGCGGGTATCGCGATGACGACGGCGCTGGTATCGGTGCTGACCGGTATTCCGGTGCGCGCCGACGTGGCGATGACCGGCGAAATCACCCTGCGCGGCGAAGTGCTGCCGATCGGTGGCTTGAAGGAAAAGCTGCTGGCTGCACACCGCGGCGGCATCAAGCTGGCGCTGATTCCGGAAGAGAACGTCAAGGACTTGGCGGACATTCCGGACAACGTGAAGAACAGCATCGAGATTCAGCCGGTGCGCTGGATCGACAAGGTGTTGGAACTCGCGCTGGTGCGCAAGCCGGAGCCGCTGCCCGAAGAGGAGGCCAAGCCAGCACCCGAAGCCGGCAAAGCCGACGATGGGAAATCGCAGGAGATGGTGCATCACTGATGCGCCGACCTGAGCAGGTTGAAGAAAGGCCCGAGACTGTTCGGGCCTTTTTTTTCGGGCGGATGACGATGAGGTTTAGATGGTCGGTGTAGGCGGTTCTTCGCCTTGACACGTCGATAGCCGGCCACTTTAATGAATCCACATTGAGCGGGTGTTCGGGGAGGTGGCGCGATGAACAAGACAGATCTCATCGACCATGTGGCTGCGCAGACTGACATGTCCAAAGCCGCTGCGG
>JAGWNU010000128.1 GCA_028871175.1 Burkholderiaceae bacterium
CAAGCAGGTTCGTCATGACGCTCAAGCCTCTTTACCGAGCACGTGAAACAACTCGTCTTCCTGGGCGCAGTGCAGGCGCAGGATGGCGTCCAGCCCGTACAGCAACCGCTGCAGCTCTTGCGTGACGACAGGCTCGGGGCCGTCGGCCGAGATGTCGGCGACGATGCGGCCAAGGAGGGTCGTCACGCGGAAGATCTCGCGGTGCATGCCGCTCATGGCTGCCATCGGGTCGTCTCCACCCAGCAGGCGGGCCACGTCGGGATAGAGCTGGGTGTCGTCTCGGCGCTCGTGCGGCAGCAGGACTTCCGCCAGCGACTGGTCCAGGGCCAGCAGTTCAGCCTTCGCGACGGCGCCTTCCATATGCGGCAGCGCGTCGGCCACCGTGCGTATCCGGTTCATGATGGGCTCCAGCTCCGCATGCTCGGCCTTGAGACGCTCGACATCGTCGACCGCCAATGAGCGCACGGCCTCGGTCGCGGCCGGTCGCAAGACGCGCAGGGCGTTGCCGATGGCCAGCACGTCAATGATTTCCTGCAGCATCGCGCCCGCCAGCGGCGGCAGATGGCCCAGGGCGGCCGCCACCATGGCCGCGAGCGACAGCGACATGCCGATGGTCACGCTCTGCAGCGCAATACGCCTGGTACGGCGGGCAATCCGCACGGCATCGACGAGCCGGTCCAGCCGATCGACCAGCAGGACGACGTCGGCCGCTTCGGAAGACGCTGCAGCGCCCCGCGCGCCCATCGCGACGCCGATGTCCGCGGCGGCAAGCGCCGGCGCATCGTTGATGCCATCACCGACCATGATCACGTTGCCGGCAGCGCGAGCGCCCTGGATGGCCGCGAGTTTGGCCGCCGGCGACAAGGCTGCGTAGACCTCGCTGACGCCCAACATGGCGCCAACGGATTCGGCGACGTCCAGACGATCGCCGGTCAGCATCGCCTGCCGTCGGATACCCTCACGGCGCAGCAGGCGCAGGGCGCGGGGGGTCTCGAGACGAACGCGGTCGATCAGCTGCAACCCGCCGACAAGCTCGCCGTCCACCCCGATGAACACGGCCGATGCCCCTGCATAATTCACGCGCTTGATGAAACCTTGGCTCCAGGCAGGCGCGTCGCCCTGCCCCAGGACGTGCGACAGGCTGCCGATGGAGACGACGTGATCGCCGACGCGCCCCCGGACGCCCGCGCCGGGGCTTTCGATGATCCCGCTCGGCAGTTGCAGCGCGACACCCCGCTCGCGGGCAGCCTTGACGACCGACTCGGCCACGACATGGTTCGATGCCTGCGCCAACGACGCGGCGAGGCCCAGCACCGCATCCGCTTGGTAGCGATGGTCACACGCGATGTCGACCAGTCTGGCGTACCCGCTGGTGAGCGTGCCGGTCTTGTCGAAGAACAACGTATCCGCCCCAGCCAGCCTCTCGAGCGCCGCCCCGCCTTTGACCAGCACGCCGCGGCGCGCGCACCGCGACAAGCCAGAGACAATCGCCACGGGCACCGCCAGCAGCAGCGGACACGGTGTCGCCACCACCAGTACGGCAAGGGCACGTTCGGCATTGCCGGTGAGTATCCAGCTCGCCCCGGCCAGGACGACGGTGACGCCCACGAACACCAGGGCATAGCGATCGGCCAGGCGCACGGACGGGCTGCGCTCAGCCTGCGCCGCACTGACCAGCCGGACAACGCCCGCGAAGGTGCTGTTCTCGGCGGACGCAGCCGCCACCATCTCGAACGCCGCGCCAACATTGAGGACGCCACTGCACACCGCATCGGCGACCGGGCGATGCCTTGCGATGGACTCTCCGGTCAACGTGGATTCATCCAGATCGGCCGGCTGCGAGAGCGTGCCGTCCACCGGGACGACTTCGCCGTGCCGCACCAGCAACCGGTCGCCCGGCTGCACCTCGTCCAGGCCGACCTGATGCCACTGCCCGTCCGCGAAGCGATTGGCCCGCTTGGGCGCGTGGCCCAGCAGCGCCGTCATCTCCTGCTGCGCGCGCGCCTGGGCAAAGTCTTCGAGCGCGCGTCCGCTGGCGAGCATCAATGCGATGACCGCAGCCACCAGCACTGCGCCCGACATCAGCGCGAAGCTCATCGATAACACGGCCAGGACATCGATGCCCACCTGCCGTCGCATCAATGACCGAACGATCGTCACCGCCAGGGCAAGCCAGTTCGGAATGACGCCGACCAGCCAAAGCTGCCTGGCCAGCGCGTCGGCGCCAACGTGACGCGCCCACAGGCCTGCCGCCAGCGTCAGTGCCGACAGCGCCAGCAGCGCAAGATTGGGAAGCAGGCGCCTGGAAAACATGCGCAGTCTCGTGTCAGAACGACGTGCCGAGAAGTCAGAGCATGCGTCGCAGCAGCCGGTCTTTCAGGATGAACTCGTGCCACAGTGCCGCCGCGGCATGCAACCCCACCACGATGTAGACGACCGTGGCGCCCGACTCATGCACCTCCTTGAGCAGGCTCCCCAGCGGCTTGTCCTGCGCAAGCGGCAGCGACAGGGTCATGCCAAACGGCTGAATCGGCTTGCCCGCCCAGGCGAGGGCCAACACGCCGAGGATGGGCATCCCGACCATCAGCACGTAGAGCGCACCGTGCGTGAGCCGCGCCGCGCGCTGCAGCAGCAGCGAGCCCGGCACCGGCGGCAGCGCCTGCGTGCTCCAGCGGGCGAGCACGCGCAGCACCATCAAGGCGAGCACGGACAGCCCCGCGGTCTGGTGGATCACGAACACCGCATCGCGCGCGGCGCTGCCCTTGGGAAAGAAATCGTGGATCTCGATCGACGCGACGGCGATCGTGACCGCCAGCAGCACGAGCCAGTGCAGGGACCGCATGACCAGCGGGTATTTCGGTTCGGAATGCATGGTGCTATCCAATCAAAAGATCAGTTAAGGAAACAGGGCGATGCGCGTGTGGTTGCACGCGCGCCGCATTGACGGACGACGGCCGCCAGGCCGTCGCCGCAACAACAAAGAGCCACGGCGACCCCGGCCGTCAGGCCGTGACATCGACGGGATCGACGTGGGTCATGACGTTCAGCACATCGCGCCGCAGCATGACGCGGCGCCGCGCTTCCAGCGCAATGTCGTGGCCGTCCCGCACGCTCGCCAGGGCATCGACTTCCAGGTGAACGTCCACCAGGATCATGTCCCCCATCCGGCGCGTCTTGACGTCATGCACGCCGCGCACACCCGGCGTGTCCTGCATGGTCTGGTGGATCGCCCGGACCGTCTCCTCGTCGACGGAACGGTCCATGAGGTCGTGCAATGCGTGCCAGCCGAACTGCCAGCCCATGCGGGTGACCATCAGGCCGACGATCAGGGCAGCGACCGGATCCAGCAGCCGGTAGCCGAACACATTGCCCGTGATGCCGAGCGCCACTACCAGCGACGACGCGGCATCCGAGCGCGCATGCCATGCATTGGCCACCAGCATGCTGGAGCGGACGCGCTCCGCAACCGCCAGCATGTAGCGGAAGAGCAGCTCCTTGGCCGCCAGCGCGCCCAGCGCAACCCACAGCGCGATCAGCTTCACCGGCTGGATGACTTCCGGGTGCTCGAGCTTGAGCACGGCGTTCCAGAGCATCCCCACGCCCACCGCGAGCAGCAACAGGCCGAGCACCAGCGAAGCCGCGTTCTCGAAGCGTTGATGACCGTATTGATGGGTAGCGTCCGGACCTTTCTGGCTATGGTGGCTGGCGAAGAGCACAACAAAGTCCGAGATCAGATCGGACAATGAATGGATGGCGTCGGCGATCAGCGCCTGGGAACCGGCAAGCACGCCCGCTGCCACCTGGGCAGCGGTCAAGCCCAGGTTCACGGCAACACTGACCAGCGTGCTGCGCCGTCCGGCCGCCTGCTTGGCCGTGCTGTCTTCGTCATCCGGATCGGGGGTGGCCTCAGGGGCGATTTCGTCAGGTTGTCGCATCGTTCATCGGGGTTGGGTCCATGCATTGCGCCGTCACTCGGGCGACGGCATTGTTCGTCAGGTTGGCCGCCATCTAACCACAGGGATGAGTCAGATCACACGCCAGCTCAATCATCGAAATCCCACATCCGGTGCAGGTCGAGCTGGAGACGGCTGTCGGCCTCCAGCACATCCACCCGAGCGAGCCGCTCGGCAAGCAGCGCATCGGCCAGGCCGCGGCGCGCTGCGAGCAGTTCGGCGAGGCCGGTTTCGCCGGCGCGGTACGCCCGGGTTGCGCGGTCCGATGCGCTCTTCTGCAACATAGCCGCTTCGCGTTGCGATTGTGCGGTCGCCCGCCTGCCTTGCAGGTTACGGTACAACACATCGAACTCCGCGCCCAGCCTGCGTTCCGCACCCAGCCTGCGGCGTGCGGCGGCTTCTGCGTCGGCCGCTGCCGCCGTGGCGGCTGAGCGGCGATGCGCCGACCCCAGCGGCATGGCCACGCTGACGCCCATGATGCGCTCCGCACCGCCGCGCTCCACGGTGACGAACATGCCGACGGTCGGATCCGGACGGCGCTCCAGGTCGGCGCGCTTGGCTTGTTGCAGCGCCTGCGCTTCTTCCGCCATGGCGAGCCGATATTCGTGACTGTCGCGGATGTACTCGGTGCGCAGTTGCTCGGGCGGGTCTTGCGGCAACGCCGGCAGTGCCGTGTCGGCGGCCAGGGCAGGACCGCCAAGTCCTGGAAAACGGGCCTGCAGTTCTGCCTGCGCCGCCTGCTCTGCCGCCGAAGCCACTGCCAGTGCAGCCTGCATGCGCGCGTGGTCGGCGGCAGCCAGTTCGCCATCCAGGCGCGCAGCGTCGCCCAGCTGGACGCGCCTGGCCGTCAGCGCCGATAGCTCTGCAGCGGCCTGGGCGTTCTCTTCGGCGGCCCGGCGCGCCTGCCCGGCCCGCACGGCAGCAAACCACAACGACAGGATCTGCCGCGATGCCTCGTGACGCGCATCCTTCACCGCAAGCTGGCCCGCCTCGGCCGCCGCATCGGCAAGCTGCCCGTCGGCTTGCGCCTTGCCCCATAACCGCAACGGCCGCTCCACGGCGATCTGCCCTTCGGCATGGCGCTCGGCAGGGTCGCGAACCTGCCGCCCCTGACCGATCGCCCGCACCACGGTTTCGGCGGTCCCGGCGCGAATGCCTTCCGCACGGGCCAACGTGGCATCGCGGCGGGCTTCGGCTGCCATCACGTCTGGCGACTGCGCGACCGCCTCGCGCACCGCGCTCTCGACAGGCAGGTAGCCTGGGGTGGGCTGCGCCCACGCCGTAGCGCTCCACAGCAGCAGCGCGCTGGCGCAGGCCAACATACTGCGAATCATGTCCAACCTCATTGCGAATCTCCCTGCCCGGCCGCCGCACGGGACCGGGGCATACCAAAACGTTCAAACAGCAGGGGCAGCAGGAGCAGCGTGAGCGCCGTCGACGACACCAGCCCGCCCGATACGACAATCGCCAGCGGGCGCTGAATTTCCGACCCCGGCCCGCTGGCCAGCAGCAGCGGAATCATTCCCAGTGCGGTAATGCAGGCGGTCATGAGCACGGGCCGCAGGCGGTCACGCACGCCGGCACGGACGGTTTCCGCCATGCTCAGGCCCGACTCCAGCAGCGTATTGAAGTGCGAGACCAGCACCACGCCGTTGAGCACGGCAATCCCAAGCAACGCAATGAAGCCCACGGACGCCGGCACCGACAAGTACTCCCCCGACACCCGCAAGGCGGCAATGCCGCCCACGAGTGCAAACGGGATGTTGGCGACCACCAGCACCGCCTGCCGCACCGAGCGGAAGGTCAGCATCAGCAACAGGAAGATCGCCCCCAGTGCCAGCGGCACGACCAGCGCGAGGCGGGCTGCCGCACGCTGCTGGTTCTCGAACTGGCCGCCCCAGACGACGCGCAAGCCCTTCGGCAACGTACTGAGGCTGCTGACCGCTGCCTGCGCTTCCTGCACGAAGCCCGCCAGATCGCGGCCCTCCACGTTGGCCTGGATGACGGCAAACCGTGCGCCGTCCTCGTGGTTGATGCGCACGGGGCCGTCCACGCGTTCGATGCGCGCCAGGGTGGTCAGCGGCCATACCTTGCCGTCGGGCGCGGTCACCAGCAGGTTGGTTAGGTTCTCGGGCGCCCGCCGCAGGCCCGCACCGCCGCGCAGTATCAGCGGCGTGCGGACAATGCCCTCCGGCACCACGCCAATCCGGTCACCTTCGATCAGCGCGCGCAGTTGCGCCTGCAGCGCGTCGCCGGAGAAGCCGGCCTGCCCGACCGCGGCACGGTCCAGCGACACCTTCAGGTACTGCACGCCGCTGTTGCTCGGGGCGATCACCTCCGCCGCGCCAGGAATGGTGCGGATCTTGGCGGCGATGGCCTGGGCTGCCGTATTAATGGCGGCAAGGTCGCTGCCGAAGAGCTTGATGGCGACGTCGCCGCGGGTGCCGGTCAGCATCTCGGAGACACGCATCTCGATGGGCTGCGTGAAGCCGTAGATCACGCCCGGGAAGCGCTCCATGACGTGCCGGATTGCGACGGCGATGTCCTCCTTGCTGCCACGCCACTGATCCTTGGGCTTGAGCACGAGGAAGGTATCGGTTTCGTTGAGGCCCATCGGGTCCAGGCCAAGATCGTCGGAGCCCGAGCGCGCCACGATCGAGCGAATCTCCGGCACCTCCTTGAGCAACGCCTGCTGCACGCGTTGGTCCAGGTCCAGCGAAGCCGCCAGCGAGACCGACGGCGCCTTCTGCAACTGCACGATCAGGTCGCCCTCGTCCATCGTCGGCATGAACGTCTTGCCGACCGACATGTACAGCACCACGGCCAGCGCCAGGGCCGCGCCGGCCACGCCGAACACAATGCGCCGATGCGTCGTCGTCCAGTCCTGCATCCGCGCAAAGCCGGCAGCCACCTTGCGCATCAGCCAGGGCGATTCATCCGCGTGCGCGAGCAGCAGGATGGAAGCCAGCGCCGGCACCACCGTAAAGGCGATCACCACGGACGACGCCAGCGCCAGCACGATGGTGAGCGCTACCGGCCCGAACAGCTTGCCCTCGAGCCCCTGCAAGGACAGCAGCGGCAAGAACACGATGGCGATGATCGAAACGCCCGAGAGCATCGGCACGGCCACGGTCGCCACCGCATGGCGGATGACCGCGCCGCGCAGGGCCGGATCGGTCTTGTGGTCTTTGGCGCGGGCCATGGCGGTCTCGATGTTCTCCACCACCACCACCGCCGCGTCTACCAGCATGCCCAGCGCGATCGCCAGGCCGCCAAGGCTCATCAGATTCGCCGTCAGGCCCACGTAGCGCATCAGCAGGAAGGTCGCCAGCATCGACAGCGGTAGCGTGGCCGCCACCACCAGCGCGGCACGCACGCCGCCCAGGAACAGGTACAGCGTCACGACCACCAGCACGCTGGCTTCAACCAGCGCGCGCACCACGGTGTTGGCCGCACGCGTCACCAGTTCGCCACGGTTGTAGAAGACGTGGGTGGACATGCCCTTGGGCAGTTCGGGGCCCAGCGCATCCAGCCGCGCCTGCACGGCCTCGACCAGCTTGCGTGCATCGCTGCCGCGCAGACCCAGCACCAGGCCTTCGACCGCCTCGCCGTTGCCATCCTTGCTGACGGCGCCGTTACGGGTGGCCTCGCCCAGCCGCACGGTGGCGACGTCGCCGACGGTCACCGCGGGCGCGGAGGTCAGGCTCTGCGCCGGCACCACGACGATCGCGCGCAGGTCATCCAGCCCGCGAATGCCGCCTTCCACGCGCACGACCCAGTGCTCGTCGCCGCGGTCGAGGCGGCCTGCGCCATCGTTGCGGTTGTTGGTGTCCAGCGCCTGGCGCAACTGTTCCAGCGTGACACCGCGCGCGCGCAGGCGCGCCGGGTCGGGCGTCACCTCGTAGCTGCGCACTTCACCGCCGAGGGCGTTGACGTCGGCCACTCCTGCAACCGTGCGCAGCGCTGGCCGGATCACCCAGTCCAGCACGCGGCGCCGCTCGGCCAGCGAATAGCCGTCGCCTTCGACGGTGAACATGAACATCTCGCCCAGCGGCGTGGTAATGGGCGCCAGCCCGCCCACGGCGGTCGACGGCAGATCGCGCGCCAGGCCCGCCAGGCGCTCCGACACCTGCTGGCGCGCCCAGTAGACATCGACACCTTCCTCGAAATCGACCGTGACATCGCTGATGCCGTACTTGGACACCGAACGCACGATGGTCTTGTGCGGCAGGCCAAGCAGCTCCTGTTCGATGGGGGTGGAGACACGCTGCTCGACCTCTTCCGGTGTCATGCCCGGCACCTTGAGCACGACCTTGACCTGTGTCGGCGAGATATCGGGGAAGGCGTCGATCGGCAGGTTCAGATAGGCCCATACGCCGGCCGCGGCAAGCACGCCGGCCGCGATCAGCACCAGCACGCGCTGGCGCAAAGAAAACTCGATCAGGCGGGGCAGCATCACTGTTCTCCCGCCAGCAAACCCTTGAGCGCACCGACGCCCGTCACGGCGACACGGCTTCCCGCCGGCAGGTTGGCGCGCACGACGGCAACGGCATCGTCCGTGCTCGCCACCGAGACTTCCTGCAGGCGGAAGCCCTTGTCGGTCGCGACAAAGACGCCCGGTACGCCGTGCACGTAGACCAGCGCAGCCGCCGGCACCCGCACCAGGCCCGCCCCACTCGCCCCGCGCAGTTTGAGCGTGACGTTGACGCTCTCGCCAGCACGCAGATCGCCGCGTCGCTCGAGCGACGCCCGCACGCGCACACCCGCCGTGCCATCGCCCGAGGGCGCAACACCGATGACCGCTCCGCCGGCGTTGCGCTGCGCAATCTCGATGCGGTCGCCCGGCGCCGGGACCGGCACGTCGCGGCCGACCAGCAGGTCCAGCTCGAGCGCAGCAGGGTCGACGATCCGGAACAGCGGCGCCGCCGCATCCACGCGCGCGCCCGGCACCGCGTTGACTTCCGACACGACGCCGCCACGGTTGGCAACCAGTTGGGCGTCACCTCCCGGGCCGGAAAAAGCGATCCCGGCGGAAGCCAGCTCCGCCCGGCGCGCCCGGGCCATGGCATTGGCTTCAGCGGCATGCGCCTGGGTTGCCTGCCAGCGGCTCCCGGCGATGATGCCGTCGTCGTAGAGGGCCTTGTCGCGTGCGAGCGACTGCTGCGCGAGACGCGCCTGCGAGTTGGCCTCCGTGAGCGCGCGGCTCGCCTCGAAAAGCTGCGGGCTCAGGAAACTCGCCAGCGCTTGGCCGGGCCGGACGGTCTGCCCCACCGACACCAGCACCCGCGGCACCATGCCGGCATACGGCGCCGCCACTACGTATTGCGCGTCCGGCTTGAAGACGACGCGTGCGTGCGTGCCGACCTCCAGGCCGGCAGACGCTGCGACCGGGCTGAAGCGCACACCGAGTGAACGTGCCTGCTCGGCCGACAGCGGCACGGCCTGCGCCGTCGCCTGGGCAACAACCTGCTGGGGCGGAAGTGCGGTCAGCGCGACGCACGCACCGACCACCAAGATTTGTTTGAAAGACATGCCTGACTCCAATCCACGAAGGCAGCGCGGCGCGCCACCTTCTTATGGCTTCGTCGCACGCATGGCGCGGCGCGAAGATCCATCGCCGCCGGGCTTTTCCATGCGACGAACAACAAACTGCGAATGTGGATGGCCAAAGGAAGGCGAACGCCGTTGCCGCCTCGCCGCGTCACACCGGCGCGATGGGCCCGGAGCCAATGCTCCTCTTGGATTCATCATCGCCAATGCAGACACCGGAGCCTTGTTGCAGGTCAACAAGTCGCGGCACGCACGCCAGCCGTCGGCCGGGTA
This sequence comes from Burkholderiaceae bacterium, assembly GCA_028871175.1. Lineage (GTDB taxonomy): Bacteria > Pseudomonadota > Gammaproteobacteria > Burkholderiales > Burkholderiaceae > Ralstonia > Ralstonia condita. The sequence continues at coordinate 9,777 of JAGWNU010000128.1, forward strand.
CGGATCAGGACAGCAGTGGAGGGCCTTGCGCTGGCTGCGGCCGATTGATGCGATCGCGCCAGCGTGCCAGAGCAGGCACGGGCCGGTAGGCAGGTCGCCACAGGGCGGCACAGGCAAGCGCGGCCAGCAGGAGGAAGGTCAGCGCAGAGACGCCAGGCGCCGCTGCGGCAAAAAGAAACGCCGCCAGATCGAGCGGGCGAAGGGCGGGATCGACGTCGACCTCGAGCGGCTCTTTGTTCAGCATCGCCACATGACGGCCCGCAGTCTCGGCCCCGGGGGAGAGAGATGCATCGTGCGGCGATCCCAACGCGAGGGAATGAGAATCAACCGCACCAGATAGCGCGGGATGCAAGTGCAGGCCAGTTTGTTTCGGAGTTCCGAGGTGGCCGTGCAGAAGCGGGCTCAG
>JAGWNU010000129.1 GCA_028871175.1 Burkholderiaceae bacterium
CGATGCGCTGCGGGTCGCGCATCATGCGCTCGGCCAGTTGCTCGATGCGGCGGTCCATGGTGGCCGAGAACATCAGCATCTGGCGCGTGGCAGGCGTGGCCCCGACGATGGCTTCGATGTCGTCGGCAAAGCCCATGTCGAGCATGCGGTCGGCTTCGTCGAACACCAGCATGTTCAGCGCCGAGAGGTCAATGCGGCCAGAGTCGATGTGATCGAGCAGGCGGCCCGGCGTGGCGATGATGATGTCCGGCATGCGTGCCAGCATGTCGAGCTGCTTGGGGTAGGGCATGCCGCCCAGGATGCTTGCGCAGACGATGCGGCGCATGTGGCGGCCGTACTGCGATGCAGCCGTCGTCACCTGCAGCGCGAGTTCGCGCGTGGGGGTCAGCACCAGCAGCGACGGCTTGGCCGGTGCCGGGCGCGGACGACGGCCCTTCATGCGTTGCGGCGGGCCGTCCATGCGCGGACGCTGCGGCTCAGGCTGCTCGCTGATGCGCTGGATGGCGGGCAGCATGAAGGCTGCCGTCTTGCCCGAGCCGGTCTGGCTCGTCACCAGCAGGTCGCGGCCCAGCAGGCAGGCCGGAATGGCTTGCGCCTGCACGGGCGTCGGGGTGGTGTAGTTCACCTCGCCCAGTGCGCGGACGATGCGTTCGTCCAGGCCCAGCTCAGCAAAAGCGCTGGCACGCGTGGCGACGTCGGCGATGAGGTCGTTGGTGTTCGAGGTCGTTTCAGCGTGCGCAATGGCGCCGCTGCCGTCTTGAGGCTGCGTCATGTCGAATAGGTAGTAGGGCTGCCGCGCCAGCCGCATCAAGCGATGCGAACGGCGGAAATGGGATACGGCGACCGGTTAATCACGGGGCGTCGGCGCCAATCGGATAAGGCCGGTTCGACAGACGGGGCTGCAAAACGGACAAAGGCGGGGGAGTGGCCGGCCTCAAGCTGTATCAATCAGCGAGGTGGGGCGGCGGTCCCTTCGGCGTGATGTGAATCCACGCGGGAGATCGGAGACGATGCCAAGCACAATGGCAATCGGCTGCACATGCTTTACTAGGCGGGATAGTGAACGATGGACGCCGGTACTGAAACCTGCACATCGGCCAACCGCAATCAGGGCAGTAAGCAGCCAAGCCCGGAACTGTAGCACGATTTTTTGCAGTGCGTCAAAGTAATCTCTTGATGGTTGCCGGATCGGGGATGCGACCTATACTCGAAACACCGGCCATACGCGGCCGAAAGGGGCGGATGATGGAATTCCCGATGGCCTTCTCCAACTTGTACTTGTTGCTTGCCGTCTGCGTGGCAGGCGTGATCGGCCTGGCGTCGGCGCCACTGGTGATCCGAGGCACACAGGTGGGTATCCGTGTGCTGTTGACGATCATTGGGGTACTGATCGGGCTGCTCTTGCTCGAAGCGCTGCCGGTACTGACCTAGACGGCCCCGGGCCATCCGCAGCCATAGGCCCGCCCAGGACGGCGGGCCTCGTTGTTTCTGGGCAGAAAAAACAAAAGCCAGGCGGTGTGCCTGGCTTTGCTTTGTTTGGTCCCGCCGACAGGAATCGAACCTGTATCTCACGCTTAGGAGGCGCGTGCACTATCCATTGTGCTACGGCGAGTGACCCGTCCGGGTGGCGCGGGAGGCCGCCCGGAGCGATCGGCGATTCTACGCAATTTGCGCAGCCAAGGCCAGCCGGCCTAAGCCCTGGAGGCGTTTGCCGATGAGGCTTCGACGGCCAGGGCTTCACGCCGGAATCCGCGCGAGGCCGCGTGATAGAACGGCCGTGGACAGAACTGCCGCGCCACGAACGACGCCAGCAAAGTCGCCGCCAGCAAGTGAAACATCATGTCCTGGCTGCGGGTCATTTCCATGACGATCACGCTGGCTGTGATGGGTGCCTGCGTGGCGGCTGCCAGAAAGGCGGCCATCGAGATGAGGACGAGCATGCGTTCGTCGGCCAGGCCTGACGTGAGCTGCCACAGGTGTTGCCCCAGCCCCGCGCCAATCGCCAGCGAGGGCGTAAAGATGCCGCCCGGGATGCCCGCAAAGTACGAGGCCACCGTGGCGACCAATTTGGACACGCCAAACCAATGGGTCTCGATGGGGTGACCGTTGAGCAGCGCGGCGACCTGTGTGTAGCCGGTGCCGTATGTATCCCCCTGGGTGGCAGCGCCGATGCAGGCAATGACGACGCCGCAGCCAAAGGCCGTCCATACCGGATGACGCTGCACCCGTTGGCCGATCGGGCCGGGGAGGAGTCCAGCGACGCCGACCAGCAGCAGTTTGGCGAACAGCCCACCGAAGACCCCGCACACCAGCGCAGCCAGCATGATCCACGGCCACGCCTCGCGCAGGAACAGGATCGGCTCATGCACCAGAAAATAGGGATTGTTCCCGACCACCGCGAGCGACAGAAAGCCCGAAGCCAGCACACCCGCGAGGACCAGGCGGTCCCAGCGCAAGGTCGCGCCCTTGCCCAGTTCTTCGATGGCAAAGACGACGCCTGCCAGCGGGGTGTTGAAGGCCGCCGCCAGACCGCCTGCGGCACCGGCCGTGAGCAATGCCTGTGCATGGAAGCCGACACGTACCCCGGCGCGATGCTGCCACCAGTAACCCCACGCCAACATGGCGGCTGCGCCGACCTGAACCGACGGCCCTTCGCGCCCGACGGAGGCTCCGAGGAAGAGCGCCACGGCTGTCAGCGCGATCTTCCACAGCGCCTGAGGGAATGACACCAGTGTCGTCTGCGCGGTGCCAAACGGCGGCAGATGCTGTGTGGCAATGACCTGCGGAATGCCGCTGCCGCGTGCCTGCGGCGCCACGCGCAATGTCATCCAGCGCAGGGCGGCCAGACCAGGGGGCAAGAGGGCGAAAGCCGCCCAGGCATGGCGTTCATGCAAGGCGCGTTGCCACGCAAGCGCGGTATCGGCCAGCCAGGAAAACACCAGCGAGAATAGGGCGACCCCCATCGCGCCGGCCAGAAAAATCGTGAAGCGCAAGCCATTGCGCGACATGCGGGATGTCTGGCGCAACTTGCGCTCGAAGGCGCGGAACAGCTGTTCGCGCAGCATGGCAAATGGGGAGGGGCGGGGAGCGTCGCTCATGGAAATGCAGGGGTCGTAGCGTGTCGTGTTATCAAAACTGCGTGAAGCCGTGATGATGACATGGCTTCTGTGGGGTACGCCCCACACTCAGTGCAGTGAGGGGGCGGTGCAAACGGTAAATAAAACGAACGATCGTTCAGAGAACCAGAATTAAGTATTCCGAACTTTGCATGATTGTTCACGGAAGTTATGCTTCCGCACCCCAACCCCAGCAATCTTCAGGCGACCATCATGCTGACATCCGAAGAACGGGACGATCCGTGGACGGTGGAGCCGTCGCTGGAAGGCCTGCTACCCCAGTATCGGTCCGGGACGCCTGCTCGCCCCATCTACTTCCGCCATACCGATACGCCCGAGGGGCACGTCATCAAGCAGTTCCCCGACGGTTCGCGCCAGCTCGTGCGCTTTGTCGGCCTGGAAGAGCAGGTCGTCAAGCACTTCCTGTAGACCCGCGGTTTCCCTCGTATTTGCTGCCCGCACGGCCGGCTTGCCTCGGCTGTGTGACATGGTGCATTGTGCTTCCTGATGATGCGTATCCGGGGCGAGCGTCCTATCATTCGTCATTATTTTATTAAGCACGCGTTGAATCAGTTCATGGCAAGCATGCAGCAAGGATTGATGCCGGCAGGGGGCTCAGCAGGAAAACAGGGCGCAGAACCCTCGATGACCGGCGCGCCGCCGGCGATTGACATGGTGGTGCCCTGACCGGTGCGAGAGTGGGCGCCCATCGTGACGCCCGATGAGGCTACGGCCATGCGGACCGCGCTGGAGCGGGGCAACGTACTGCATTTTCCCGATCTTGGGTTTGACCTGGATGCGCGCGAACAGCGCTTCCTTGACGCCCGCTGGTCGGACGGCAAGACGAAAAACATCAACTTGCGCGCCAACGAGACGACGGTGCGCGGCGCTGTGGGCGCCCCTTCGGATCTGCGGGATCTCGCCACGCTGATCCGCCGCTATGCCGATGCCGCCGAGCGCCTCATTCTCGCGTTGTTCCCCGACTACGGGCAGTACCTCGGGCGCGCAGGCACCTCGCTGCGGCCAGCCGAGATTGCCGGAAGGCCAGTGAGCTGGCGCAAGGACGATACACGCCTGCACGTCGACGCGTTCCCATCGAACCCGCTGCACGGTCAGCGACTCCTGCGCGTCTTCCACAACGTCGATCCGAATGCCGCCCGCGTCTGGCGTGTCGGCGAACCGTTTGTGGATTTCGCGCAGCGCTTCGTGCCGAAGACGCGCGGCATGGTGCCGGGTCAATCGTGGCTCATGCACAAGCTGCACATCACCAAGCGTCCGCGTTCGGAATACGATCACCGCATGCTGCAATTGCACGATCTGGCCAAGGCCGACCTGCAGTACCAACAGAGCGCGCCGCAGCAGACCTTTGCGTTCGCGCCTGGCGCGACCTGGGTCGTCTTCAGTGACCAGACGCTGCATGCGGCCATGCGCGGGCGCGCGATGATGGAGCAGACCTTCTATCTGGACCCGGCCGCGATTGGCGACCGCACACACTCGCCCGAAGCCGTCCTCTCCCAACTGCTCGGCAGGCCGATGCTGCCTCCGCGGCGCTGACACGCGCCACCAGGAAAAACGCCGCCCTGCAGGGCGGCGTCGATAATGCGGTGTGTGGCGGTCAGTCGGCGACCTTGTCGCTCGGGTACTTGAAGGAATCCCGCAGCAGGAAGCTCATCGGAATGTCGAGTCTCGCGCCGTTGGGCGGAATCGGCTGCTGGAACCACTTCTTGTAAAGCTTGTCGGCCTCGTAGTCGAGGATGATGTTGGTCATCGCGCGATCGACCAGGTGCTTGAATTCAGCGTCGCTCTTGCTGAGCATGATCGCGTACGGTTCGACCGTCAGCATGTCGCCAACCACGGCGTAGTCCGCCGGGTTCTTGGTGTTGGCGCGAAAGCCATAGAGCAGCACATCATCCATTGGGAAGGCGTCAGCCTTGCCGGCTTCGACCATCGCGAACGACTCGGCGTGATCCTTCGCTTCGATGAACTTCATGTTCAGCACGCGAACGTCGTTCATCTTGCGCAATTCGGTCACGCTGGTGGTGCCTTTGGTGGTGACCACGGTTTTACCGCGCAGATCGTCCCACTTGTGGATGCCCGACGAACTCTTGACGATCATGCGGATGCCCGCGATGTAGTGCGGGATGGTGAATGCGACCTTCTCGCGGCGTTCCCGGTTGTTGGTGGTCGATCCGCATTCGAGATCAGCCTTGCCGTCGATGATGGCCGGCATTCGGGTGGACGGCGTGACCATGACGTACTGCACTTTCAGGTCAGGACGCTTGAGGTCGGATCGCAGCTTGTCGACCACGCGCAGGCAAAGGTCCATTGCGTAACCGACGGGTTTCCCGTTGGCGTCGTAGAACGAAAACGGCACGGAACTCTCGCGGTACGCGATGTGAACCGTACCGGTGTCGCGGATGCGGTCGAGCACCGGCGTGGACGAGGCCAGGACGGTACCCGGCGAACAAACGGACAGCGAAATGCAGAGCAGCGCTGCGGCAGGCAGTGCGCGCTTGACGTACGGCATGGTTGTATCCCCCGGGAAAGAATGGGCGGCCCGCTTTATCGTTATGTCCGGCTTGTGGCCGGAGGGCTTGGCGCATCATACGGCTGCGATGCAGCACCGTGCAGAGCCCGAACCTTGCAGTGTTGTATGTAGGCAGCAAGACCGATCTGGTCCTGTAGATGGCTGCGCGGCGCGTCCGCCTAGTTACGGTGCGCGTCATGCACATTCCGGGCGCAGGCCGCACTTTTGCGGAGAGTGGTTGACCCGCTCGCGGTGCGTTCCGCATGGGCCTGACGCCCCATGCGTTGTCGCGGTGCAAAGCCGCTCGGCGCTTGGCGTTACGCGTTTTTCCTTACCGGGTTTGTCCCGAGTGCCTGAGAGGGAAAATGGGCGCTATCCTGCGGCCATGTCTTGTTCGCAAGGCATCGAGGAGAGACTCTTCCGGCCCGCCGAAAGCGGGCCGTTTTCTTTGGTGCGCAGGGTTTCAGCGCTGACTCGGCAGCGTACTGGTGGCGTCCGGAGACTGCCTTGGCCAGTTCGAGAAGGCAAAAACCCACAGCGCGATCAGGTTCACCACCGGCACCACCACTACCAGTGCCCACCACTGCGAAAAACCCGTTCGCAGCATGATTTGCCGTACCGGAATGCCCACGAGCATCAGGGCGATCAGCAGTCCAAACAGTTCGCGCATTGATTTTCCCCTACGGTCCAGATGGGTAGGCGCCGCTGAAGAAAGCGCGCCCGGCAGCACAAGCGTTATAGCACCGGCATGGATCAGCGCAATGACGGCGATCATACCGGTCGTACAATACGCGCCTCCTGGCCGCTCTCGGCCCGCATCCATCCCTGTCCCGCATGGCCCTGTTTTCCATTTCCGATGCGCAACTGGCGTTCGGCCACGTGGCGCTGCTCGACCACACCGATTTCTCGCTTGAAGCCGGCGAACGCGTCGGCCTGATCGGCCGTAACGGCACGGGCAAGTCGTCGCTGCTCAAGATCGTGGCGGGCATCACCGCGCCCGACGATGGCCTCATCGCACGCCAGAGCGGCGTCACTTCCGCCTATGTGCCGCAGGAGCCGGCGTTCGATCCGGACCAGACCGTGGCGGAAGCCGTGGCGATGGGCGTGCCGCATGCAGCGGGCTTGCTCGCCGAATACGAAGCGCTGATCACGTCGATGGGCGATTCCCACGATGAAGACGCGCTGCACAAGCTGCAAGCGTTGCAATCCCAACTGGAAGCGGCCGATGCGTGGCAACTGCGTACGCGCGTGGAAACGACCATCGCCCAGCTGGGCCTGCAGCCCGGCGCGCGCATCGGTTCGTTGTCTGGCGGCCTGACCAAGCGTGTGGCGCTGGCGCAGGCGCTGGTGGGCGCGCCCGACATCCTGCTGCTGGACGAGCCGACCAACCACCTCGACTACGACTCCATCCGCTGGCTCGAAGACTTGCTGTTGGCGTTCCGCGGCAGCGTGTTGTTCATCACGCACGATCGCGCGTTTCTCGACCGAGTCGCCACGCGCATCATCGAACTCGATCGCGGCAAGCTGCGCTCGTACCCCGGCAACTTCACGGCGTACCAGACCCGCAAGGCACAGGAGCTGGAAGCCGAGGCGCTGGAAAACGCCCGCTTCGACAAGCTCCTCGCGCAGGAGGAAGTGTGGATCCGCAAGGGCGTGGAAGCGCGCCGCACCCGCAGCGTGGGCCGAGTTGCGCGGCTGGAGCAGATGCGTGTGGAGCGCCAGGCGCGCCGGGAGGTGCAGGGCAACGTGAAGCTGGAAGTCTCGCAGGGCGACCGCTCCGGCAAGATCGTCGCCGAGCTGATCGACGTGACCAAGCGCTATGGTGACAAAACCGTCGTCGACAACTTCACCGCGACCATCATGCGCGGCGACAAGGTGGGCATTCTGGGGGCCAATGGCGTCGGCAAGACGACACTGCTCAAGCTGATCCTCGGCGAGCTGCCGCCCGATTCGGGCACGGTGCGCAACGGCACCAACCTGCAGGTGGCCTATTTCGATCAGATGCGCGCGCAGTTGGACCTGAACCGGTCGCTCGCCGACACCATCAGCCCCGGCAGCGACTGGATCGAAGTCAACGGCCAGCGCAAGCACGTGATGAGCTACCTGGGAGACTTCCTCTTCCCGCCCGAGCGGGCGCGCTCGCCGGTGGCCTCGCTCTCTGGCGGCGAGCGCAACCGGCTGTTGCTGGCACGCCTGTTTGCGCGCCCGGCCAACGTGCTGGTGCTCGATGAGCCGACCAACGATCTGGACATCGATACGCTTGAGCTGCTGGAAGAACTGCTGCAGGAATACAGCGGCACGGTGTTCCTGGTGTCGCACGACCGCGCCTTTGTCGACAACGTCGTCACCTCCGTGATTGCCGCGGAAGGCGAGGGCCGCTGGCGCGAGTATGTGGGCGGGTTCTCCGACTGGCAGACGCAGTCGGCACGCGCCGCGCAGATGGCGCAGGCCGCCAAGCCCGTCGCGGAGGAGAAGAAGGCGGAAGCCGCCCGCCCGCGCGAGCGCGCCACGGTCAAGCTCAGCTATAAGGAGCAGCGCGAGCTGGACGCATTGCCTGCGCGCATCGAGGCGCTGGAGACCGAGCAGAAAGCGCTCGGCGCCGAGCTCGAAGACGGCACGATCTACGGCCGCGATCCGGAGCGTGCCCAGCAACTGGCCGAGCGCCACGAGGCGATCGAGCTGGAATTGCTGGAGGCGCTCGAGCGCTGGGAAGCCCTCGATGCCAAGCGCGCCGGCACGGCGTGACGCTTCGGTGGTCTGTCCATATGTCAGCGGGATGTCGACCGCGCGTCGCATCCCAAGGCTGACGATCCCTTCGCATTGGTAGGGACAGCTTCCTTTACAATGCGCGCTGCATTCCCGGCACGCAGGGACACGCCCTGCGCCGGCCAGTTTTTCCGCCTTCCATGAGCAAAACTTCCCAATACAGCGAATCGTCGATCAAGGTCCTCAAGGGCCTCGAACCGGTCAAGCAACGGCCGGGCATGTACACGCGCACCGACAACCCGCTGCACATCGTGCAGGAAGTGATCGACAACGCCGCCGACGAGGCGCTGGGCGGCTACGGCAAGTTGATCGCCGTGACGCTGCACAAGGACGGCAGCGTGAGCGTGGAGGACGAGGCGCGCGGCATTCCCGTCGGCATTCACCCGGAAGAGGGTGTGCCGGTGGTCGAGATCGTCTTCACGCGCCTGCATGCTGGCGGCAAATTCGACAAGGGCCGTGGCGGTGCCTATGCATTCTCCGGCGGCCTGCATGGCGTGGGCGTTTCGGTGACGAACGCGCTGTCGACGCGGATGGAAGTGACGGTCTGGCGTGACGGCAATGTGTCGACGCTGACGTTTTCCGGTGGGGACGTCATCGAAAAGCTGACCACGCGCAAGGCCGAGCGCGGCGAGAAGAAGAACGGCACGCGCGTGCGCGTGTGGCCCGACGCCAAGTATTTCGATTCCGAGAACATCCCGCAGGCCGAGCTGCAGCGCCTGCTGCGCAGCAAGGCCGTGCTGCTGCCAGGCGTGAAAGTCACGCTCACGCTGGAAAAGAGCGGTGAAACGCTCGAATGGCAATACGACCAGGGCCTGCGGGGCTACCTGGTCGAATCGCTCGCGCAGGGCAGCGGCGCCGAACCGGTGATCCCCCTGTTCGAGGGTGAGCATTTTGCCGACCCCGACAAGCCCGGCGAGGAAGGCTTTGCCTTCGGTGAAGGCGCCTCGTGGGTGGTGGCCTGGACGGAAGAGGGCTCGCCGGTGCGCGAGTCGTACGTCAACCTGATCCCCACGCCGGCGGGCGGCACGCACGAATCCGGCCTGCGTGAAGGCCTGTTCCAGGCCGTGAAGAGCTTCGTCGAGATGCACGCGCTTCAGCCGAAGGGTGTCAAGCTGATGCCGGAAGACGTGTTTGCGCGCGCTTCGTTCGTGCTGTCGGCCAAGGTGCTCGACCCGCAATTCCAGGGCCAGATCAAGGAACGCCTGAACAGCCGCGATGCGGTGCGGCTGGTGTCGACCTTCAGCCGCCCGGCGCTGGAACTGTGGCTGAACCAGCACGTTGAGCACGGCAAAAAGCTGGCCGAACTCGTCATCAAGCAGGCGCAGGCGCGCACGCGCGCAGCACAGAAGGTCGAGAAGAAGAAGGGCTCCGGCGTGGCCGTGCTGCCGGGCAAGCTGACCGACTGCGAGAGCCGCGACCTGAACCTCAACGAGGTCTTCCTGGTCGAGGGCGACAGCGCCGGCGGCAGCGCCAAGATGGGCCGCGACAAGGAGACCCAGGCCGTGCTGCCGCTGCGTGGCAAGGTGCTCAACACCTGGGAAGTCGAGCGCGACCGCCTCTATGCCAACACCGAGATCCACGACATCGCGGTGGCCATCGGCATCGACCCGCACGGGCCCGCCGATGCGGTCGACTTCGGCGGCCTGCGCTATGGCAAGGTCTGCATCCTGTCGGACGCCGACGTCGACGGCTCGCACATCCAGGTGCTGCTGCTGACGCTGTTCTTCCGCCATTTCCCGCGCCTGATCGAA
>JAGWNU010000130.1 GCA_028871175.1 Burkholderiaceae bacterium
TCAGCATCAAGACGGTGGAGGCGCACCGCGCCAACATCATGGAAAAGCTGAACGTGAACACGGTGGCCGACCTGCTGCGCCTGGCCCTGTCGCGCAACGCCTGACGCGTCCGGCAAACGGGCGGCCGGGCGGCCGGAAAGGAGGCGCCGATTTATAATCGCGGTTTGCCCTCCCTCCTCCGCCCAGACATGACCGCCCAACTCATCGACGGCAACGCGCTTGCCAAGCAACTTCGAGCAGAAGCCGCGCAACGTGCCGCTGCCCTTACCGCACGGGGCCACCAGCCCGGCCTCGCCGTCATCCTCGTCGGCGAAGACCCGGCCAGCCGGGTTTACGTGCGCAACAAGATCAAGGCGTGCGAAGACAACGGCTTCCTCTCCGTCTTCGATCGCTACCCGGCTGATCTGACCGAAGCCGACCTGCTCGGCCGCATCGACGCCCTGAACCGCGACCCGCGCATCCACGGCATCCTGGTTCAGCTTCCGCTGCCCAAGCACATCGACAGCCACAAGGTGCTCGAAGCCATCGCACCCGAGAAGGACGTCGACGGCTTCCACATCGCCAACGCCGGCGCGTTGATGACAGGTGCCCCGCTATTCCGTCCGTGCACGCCGTATGGCTGCATGAAGATGCTGGAGTCGATCAACTATCCGGTGCGCGGTGCCAACGCAGTCGTGGTGGGTGCATCGAACATTGTCGGCAAGCCGATGGCCATGCTGCTCCTGCAGGCCGGCGCCACCATCACCATCTGCAACAGCAAGACGCGCGACCTGGCCGCGCACACCCGCGAGGCCGACATCATCGTGGCCGCGGTCGGCCGCCGCAATATCATCACGGCTGACATGGTCAAGCCGGGCGCCGTCGTCATCGACGTGGGCATGAACCGGGACGACGCGGGCAAGCTGTGCGGCGACGTCGATTTTGCGGGTGTGAAGGAAGTCGCCGGCTACATCACCCCGGTGCCCGGCGGCGTCGGGCCGATGACCATCACCATGCTGCTGATCAACACGCTGGAAGCCGCGGAACGCGTTGCTGAGGGAGCTTCGCCGGCGGCGTAAGCTTCACCTGATCCATTGGAAAAAGAGAAAGCGTCCCAACCTGACGGATCGGACGCTTTTTTTGTCCCCAAATTTCTATTCCGAGCCCGCCATGACCGACACTTCGCCCAACGTTGCCAGCCCGGCCAACAATCCGCTGCTCGATTTTTCCGGTCTGCCCCGCTTTGCGGACATCCGCCCGGAACACATCACGCCCGCCATCGACGTGCTGCTTGAGCGCGCCGCATCGGCCGTCGCGCAGGTCAAGGACCCGGCCACACCGGTCGGCTGGAATACCGTCGTCACCGCGCTGGAAGAGGCCACGGAGCCGCTGGGCCGCGCCTGGGGCATCGTCAGCCACCTGAGCGCCGTCGCTGACACGCCCGCCCTGCGCGAAGCACACGCCGCCAACCTCCCGCGTGTGACGGAGTTCTGGTCGGGCCTCGGCCAGGATCTGGAACTATTCAAGAAGTACAAGGCGATTGCCGCAAGCGATGCGTTCGCCGCGCTCACAGCTGCACGCAAGAAGCTGCTCGATAACGAGCTGCGCGGTTTCCGACTGGGCGGTGCCGAGTTGCCCGAAGATCAGAAGCCGCGGTTTTCGGCGATCCAGGAACAGCAGGCGCAGCTCACGAAGGCCTTTAGCGATCACGTGCTGGATGCCACCAACGCCTATGCATTGGTGATCGACGACGAAGCCCGCCTGGCCGGGCTGCCCGAAGACGCCAAGCAAGCTGCGCAGGATGCCGCGCGCCGTGATAACGCCGACGCCAAGGGCTGGAAGTTCACCCTGCACTTCCCATCGTATTTTCCGGTCCTGCAATACGCCGACGACCGTGCGCTGCGCCGCACGCTGTACGAAGCCAACGTCACCCGGGCGTCGGAACTGGGGGTGCACCACGGTGGCGGCAAGGCGGAGTGGAACAACACCGCCAACATGGCCGAGCAGCTCGCATTGCGCACCGAAGAAGCCCATATGCTCGGCTACCGCAATTTCGCCGAGGTCTCGCTCGTACCGAAGATGGCCGATTCGCCGGAAGAAGTCCTGCGGTTCCTGGGCGAACTGGCCGATCGTGCCCGCCCCTTTGCGGAAAAGGACTGGGCGGAGCTGCAAGCCTTCGCCAAAGACACACTGGGCATCGACAAGCTCGAACCCTGGGACATGGCCTACGCTTCGGAAAAGCTGCGCGAGGCCCGCTATGCGTTCTCCGAACAGGAGGTGAAGCAATACTTCCCGGAGCCCGCCGTGCTGGACGGCCTGTTCGACGTCGTGCAGACGCTGTTCTCCGTCAAGATTCTCCCTGAGCAGGCGGAAGTGTGGCATCCGGACGTGCGTTTCTTCCGCGTGGAATCGGCCAAGGGTGAACTACTGGCACAGTTCTACATCGACCTGTACGCCCGCGAGGGCAAGCGCGGCGGCGCCTGGATGGACGACGCGCGCGGCCGCAAGCGCCTGGCCGATGGACGTGTGCAGACCCCGGTGGCCTATCTCACCTGCAACTTCTCCGGTCCGGTCGGCGACAAACCAGCGCTGTTCACGCACGACGAAGTCATCACCCTGTTCCACGAGTTCGGCCATGGCCTGCACCACATGCTCACGCAGGTGGATGAGCTGGGTGTGTCGGGCATCAATGGCGTGGAATGGGATGCGGTGGAGCTGCCCTCGCAATTCATGGAGAATTTCTGCTGGGAGTGGGAAGTCCTCTCGCGCATGACGCGCCATGTCGATACCGGCGAGCCCCTCCCCCGTGCGCTGTACGAGCGCATGCTGGCCGCCAAGAACTTCCAGAACGGCATGGCGACGCTGCGCCAGATCGTGTTCTCGACGTTCGACATGCATCTGCATACGGATTTCGACCCCAAGGGCACGACTTCCGTGCTGGAGCTTTCCCGCCAGGTCAACAACCGTTTCCACGTGGTGCCGCAGGCCGAGTTGTCGCGCTGGCCGAATACGTTCAGCCATATCTTTGCCGGAGGCTACGCGGCGGGTTACTACAGCTACAAGTGGGCCGAGGTCCTGTCCGCCGACGCGTATGCGGCATTCGAAGAGGCCAGCAAGCTGACCGGCTCGGTGCTCGACGCGCAAACCGGGGAGCGCTACCGCCAGGAAGTGCTGGCGGTCGGCGGCAGCCGTCCCGCGATTGAGTCGTTCACTGCCTTCCGCGGCCGCGCTCCGTCGATCGATGCATTACTGCGTCACGGCGGGATGGTCGTGACAGCCGAGCCGGTCTGACACGCCACGCCGCCGCGCAAAACGCCGCTTCGCGCCCTGTGCCGAAGCGGCGTTTTTTTCTACTGCGGTAAGCGGAAATCGACGCGTGCGGGTCTGCCCGGCAGGGACAGCTCGGCATGCGGAGCCGGTGATCGCGCCAACACCTGGCCACGGCGCATGACGAGCAGGCGTGCCGCCCGCAGCCGGATCGCCTCAACCGGGCTGGCGGCATCGAGCACCACCAGATCGGCGTGGCATCCGGGGGCGATACCGTAGCCGTCCAGACCGAGGATGCGCGCAGGCGCCTCAGTCACGGCGGCAAAGCACTGGCGCATCGCATCCTGCCCGGTCATCTGCGCGACATGCAAACCCATGTGGGCAACCTCCAGCATGTCGCCGCTTCCCAGGCTGTACCACGGGTCCATCACGCAGTCGTGTCCGAACGCGACGTCGATGCCGGCCGCCAGCAGTTCGGGCACGCGGGTCATGCCTCGCCGCTTCGGGTATGTATCCGACCGTCCCTGAAGCGTGATGTTGATCAGCGGATTGGCGATGGCGGCCACGCCAGCCTCGCGCATCAGCGGCAGCAGCTTGCTGACGTAGTAGTTGTCCATCGAATGCATCGACGTCAGGTGCGAGCCCGCCACGCGGCCATGCAGACCCAGGCGATGCGTTTGCCCAGTCAGCGTTTCGATGTGGCGTGAGAGCGGATCGTCGGATTCGTCGCAATGCATGTCGACGCGCAGACCGCGCTCCGCAGCGAACTCGCACAGCAGGCGAATCGATTCGACACCGTCGGACATGGTGCGCTCGAAATGCGGTATGCCTCCCACCACGTCGACACCCATGTCGATGGCACGCTTGAGGTTGTCAAAGGCGCCGGGACTGCGCAATACGCCGTCCTGCGGAAAGGCGACCAGCTGCAGGTCCAGATACGGCGCCACCTGCTGCTTCACGTGCAGAAGCGCCTCGACGGCCAACAAACGCGGATCGCACACGTCCACGTGAGACCGAATGGCCAGCAAGCCGCGCGCGACGGCCCAGTCGCAGTAGTGCAGTGCGCGGTCCACCAGCATCTCCTGTGTGAGTGTCGGCTTGAGTTCGTTCCACAGCGCGATACCTTCGAGCAGCGTCCCAGATTGGTTGACACGCGGTTTGCCGTAGGACAGCGTCGCGTCCAGATGAAAATGCGCATCGACGAACGGCGGGCTGACGAGCGCGCCGTTTGCGGCAAACTCCTGCGTCCCTCGTGCGGGCAGATTCGGCTGCACGCCGACGATGCGGCCAGCCTCGATACCGATGTCGATGCCGGCGCGCCCGTCGGGCAGGCTGGCGTTGCGGATCACGAAATCCATGCTGGCTCCTGTGGCGGCGTTGCCATCAATCTACCGCACGCGCGCCGCAGCCACCTGGCAAAGCGCGCAGATCTGTCCCACGATATCCAGATGAACGCCTGGGTGATCGAAGGCGAGGCAGCGTCAAGCGCCAAGAGCGTTGGCCAGACGCTCGCATGCCGCCGGCGGGTACGGTCGCCTGGCCACCACGTGATCGCATCGGGCCATTGCTGCCTGTCCTGCCCGTCCGTTGGCGGTTGTGCGCGACAAGGCATGCACGGAGAAGGGAAAACATCATGGTACGAACCGTCAGTGCTCGCCGCTCCGTGACCAAGGCGGTGACCTATCGCGTCCTGGTCATGTGCCTGGACTTCGTCACGCTCTACCTGCTGACCGGCACGGCACATATTGCGATCGGCTTCATGGTCATCAGCAATGTCTACACGTCGATCGCCTACTTTGTCCACGAGCGCCTGTGGGCGCGCCTCAAGTGGGGGATCTCCGAGACATGAAGGCGCCGCCCGGGTTCAGAAAAGGGGGGGGGGAAATGCGATCGACCCCATGGGCATAAGCCTGCTCAGTTGGGCTGCGCCGCCCAGATTCGCCTGCGATTCAGCGCCAGCGGAATGGCACCGATGGCAATCCCGCCCATGCCGACGAGGTTCGTGACCCAATCGAACGTCGGAATGCTATAGAGCGCGATAAAGAAGAGAAAACACCCGCTTGCAACGGGCCAGATGACATGCGTGACGGCCCGCCACACGCCCTCGCCCAGCGTCTGGCGGTAGTACCAACCGCAAGCGAAACCCGTCAGGCCAAGGTAGAAGCAGATCTGGAACCCGATGGCGGTAATCGAATCCTGCAGGATGATGTTGATCGTCGGCAGGTAGGACGATACGAACAGCAGGACCAGCCCCGTGATCCAGATGAAGAAGATCGCGATATGGGGCGTCTGCCAGCGCGGGTGAAGACGCGCGTAGCGCTGGTGGAGTGCACCGTCGCGGCTCTTGGCAAACAGCGTGCGCGTGAACTGCAGCATCTGCGTCTCGACCGTGCCCACGGTACTCAGCAACACCGCAATGATCGAGACGTAGCCCCACGTCGGCCCGAACAACTTCTCCGCGATCGCGAAAATGATGTTGGTGTTGTAGTGCTGAATTTCCGAATCGGACAAACCCAGCAGCGTGATGGTGATGAAGACCAGGAAGAACACCATCAAGAAGACCATCGACCAGAACGCAGCCCGCCCCGGGGTGTGATTTGAGTCGCGCGTCTCCTCGCTCAGGTTCATGGTCACGTCCCAGCCATAGAAGAAGAAGATCGCCACCAAGGCACCATTGGCAAACAGCTTTGGCGAAAACGCAAAAGGCGAGAACCAGGCCAGTGAGAACGGGTGCTGCGGAGCGTGCGGAAACATGAAGAAGCTCGCAACAATGATCACCAACAGAATCACGCCCTCGACGAGGGTCATGAGCACCTGGACGTAGCTGGTGAGCTTGATGCCTTTGACGACGACCGCACTGACAAACGTCAGCCAACCGGCCGCAATCAGGGTCACGTAATGGACGTTATTCATCCTTGGCCGATCAAAGATGAGCAGCGTCGCGTTTGCTGCCGGAATCATCGCTGAGACCATGAACACGCAGCACAGCACCAGGAGCGCCCAGCCGGCAAAGAAGCCGAGCGCCCGCCCGAATACCATGCTCACCCATGAATACGATGTGCCGGCACTCGCCAGGGCACGGTTCATGTTGATGAACGCGTACGCGATGCCAAACATGATCAGCCCGCACACCAGGATGCTCGCTGGCGAGAGCGTACCAGCCGTCCCGATGATGGTGGAAGTCGTGATCTCGATGCTGTAAGCCGGCGCAGTACCGGCAATGCCCATGATGACCGATTCGACGATGCCCAGTGAATCGGCATTGAGCTTGGCAGGTTGATTCATGACTGAGCGACTCGCAGTCGACATTGATGGGTCGACTTTTACTCTTTGCGGGATGTGCTGACAATAGGATCGCACCCGGCGCACCGCACTCCTGCAATGGGCTGCACTGCAACAGCGGCGGCGTGCCGGAACGGGATTGCGCACTGATACGATAGTGCCTTTCCTGCAACACGGCTGCTACGCCTCAACTGCCTGCCCGCTGGGCATGTTGCTAGGCAGCCGGACCCACACCGGCGCTTGCGCGCAACGCAAGCGCCTGACATTCGACATATTGCTGATCCCATGAGAGTCGCCACCTGGAACGTCAACTCCCTCAAAGTCCGCCTGCCGCACGTGCTGCAGTGGCTGGCTGAACGCGAAGCCGATGCCACGCCCATCGACCTGCTCTGCCTCCAGGAACTGAAGCTGCCCGATGACCGTTACCCGTTGGCTGAACTGGATGCCGCAGGCTATGCGTCGCTGTTCACGGGCCAGAAGACATACAACGGCGTCGCCATCCTGTCGCGCAAGGCTGCGGTGCCGGA
Organism: Burkholderiaceae bacterium; assembly: GCA_028871175.1. Taxonomy (GTDB): domain Bacteria; phylum Pseudomonadota; class Gammaproteobacteria; order Burkholderiales; family Burkholderiaceae; genus Ralstonia; species Ralstonia condita. Next base: position 7,056 of record JAGWNU010000130.1, read on the forward strand.
GGGCCACGATGTGGTCAAGAACATCCCCGGCTTTGACGACGAGCAGCAGCGCATCGTAGCTGCTACGTATGACATGGCCGACGGCCCGGTGCGCGTCATTTCCGCCTACTTCCCGAACGGTCAGGCGCTTGATTCCGACAAGATGGTCTACAAGATGCGCTGGCTAGCAGCGCTGCAGACGTGGTTGACATCCGAGATGGCAGCAAACCCGCGCCTGATGCTGCTCGGCGACTTCAACATCGCGCCGGAAGACCGCGACGTACACGACCCCAAGAAATGGGAAGGCCAGAACCTTGTGTCGCCCGAAGAGCGTGCCGCGTTTCGCGCCCTTGAAGGCGCGGGCCTTGTCGATGCGTTCCGCCTGTTCGCGCAGGAAGACAAGCTCTTCTCCTGGTGGGACTACCGGCTGTTCGCCTTCAAGCGCAACGCGGGTCTGCGCATCGACCACATCATGCTGTCGCCCGAACTGGCCAAGCTGTGCGAGTCATGCCACATCGATCGCGTGCCGCGCACATGGGAGCAACCCTCCGACCACACCCCCGTGGTCGCTGCGCTGCGCGACGCGTGAAGTCGGGACACGGCATGGCGTCCGCGTTCAGGCACCGCAACCTGCCGCATCTGCTGCTGCGCGCGCGGGAGACCCTCATGGCGCGCTTTCGGCCTATCCTGCGCGAGCATGGCATCACCGAGCAGCAATGGCGAGTACTGCGCACGCTAAATGACATGGGCGACATGGAGCCCAACCAGCTCGCCGATGCATGCCTGATCCTCAGCCCGAGCCTGACGCGCATGCTGGCGACGATGGAGCGGTCCGAGATGATCGATCGCCGACGCTCATCGGTGGACCAGCGACGCCAGGTGATCTCGCTGACGCCAAAAAGCCGCGAATTCCTCGCCAATGTGGAGCCTCTGGTAGAGGCGGAATATGCGCGCATCGAAGCCCAGCTTGGGCGTGCGCGCCTGGACGCCCTTTACGTCGCCATCGACGAGTCGATCCACGTCATGGAAACGCACGCGCCCCTGTCTCCCTTTACCGGCGACGACTGACGCCGCTTCAGCAGACGACGCGATCCGTTATGGGCGTTCCATCGTTGCCCCTGAGGGCCTGTGCAAGCGGTTCGGCGCTGCGTGCCCGCGATGACACATCCGTGCCGACCGCCGCAAGGGTGCCGCCTGGCGAGAGGTTCGAGTCATGCCTCATGCAGAAAAAAGCCGGTCGCGTGGACCGGCTTTTTCTCGGGGCAGTGGACATGGTTGGCCACCGCGGTGTGGTCACAAGGGCGACCGATCGAATCAAACCACGGCAACGTGCACGCGCTTGACCACGACCGGCTGCGGCAATTCGGTCAACCCGTTGGATCGCTGCACGCCGTCGGCAATCAGCACGCGGGCGGCATCCTGGATCCGCTCTTGGCCGGCCTCAAAGGCCGCCTGAAGCGACAACACCTGGTCACCACTCAAGCCTTCCCACAGTGCCTCGCGCGTTGCCACGCAGGTCACCTTTTCACCGTCGACCAGCGCGTCGAACAACAGGCCCTCGTTGTTGATGTCGTACGCCTCTTTTTTCTCAAACTTGATTTCCATCGTCAAAGCCCTCCGATTGCAATGGACAACAACGCACACGCTGTTGCGTGGAAACCGTGCGGGGGGGCCGGCATGGTTTCGTCGGACTGATGTCCAACTGCACAGATCATTTTAACCACAGCTGGCGACACACGTGCGAACGGCATCGACAGCGGCGAACGCCCTGCTCGACGTCCGCAGCCAGCCATCCCAGACGGCACCTGGCCTCGCGGCCGCTTCGGCACGGCTATGCTTTTTTGTCAGGGGCGCGCCGCTGATCCGACTAAGCAAAGCGAGAGCCCTACGCAAGCACCGTGCCGGACGCGCCACCCAGGAGACCATGATGGCAATGAAACCACGCTGTTCACGACACGCCCATGTCATTGGCGCACTGATACTGGTGGCATCCCAGCTGGCGCACGCTGCCGACTGCAGTGCTTTGCATGTCCGCAGCCCAGCGCACACGATTGCCTTGGTTGAACTCTATACATCCGAAGGTTGTAATAGTTGCCCACCCGCTGACCGCTGGTTGAGCCGGACACCGCCAGATGCCCAACGCTGGATTCCGCTGGCGCTGCATGTCGACTATTGGGACAGCTCCGGCTGGAAAGACGCTTTTGGTCGTGCCGCATTTTCAGAGCGGCAGCGTGCGCTCGGGGAGGCTGCCCGTGCGCCGACGATCTACACCCCGGAAGTCTTCGTCTCCGGCCGTGAACTGCGCCAGTGGGCAGACCCGGCTGACTTCGCGCGTGCCGTGAATGCGCGTAACGCGCTGCCTGCGATGGCGGACATTTCACTCGATGCCATCCTGCCGAGCAGACCGGGCGCAGCGCTGCAAACCCGGGCGCACTTCACACGCCGGCCCAGCGCCACCGGCCGTGCCAGCCAGGCCGTGGCGTGGATCGCATTGACACAAAACGGCCTCGTAAGCCACCCGAACGGCGGTGAAAACGGCGGCGCGGAGCTGCATCATGACCATGTTGTCAGGGAATGGATCGGCCCGATCCAGTTGACTGGGCCGACCGCCGAATGGCAGGGCGAGATTCCCCTACCCGCCAATGCGCCCCGCACCGAGATGGCCCTGGCCGCCTTCATCGAGCGGCCGCGCGACGCGGAGATCCTGCAGGCGGTTTCCGCGCCACTATGCCATTAGGCACTGCGGCAATCAGCGCGCCGTTTCCGATACCTGAACGGCGTCAGGCCTCGGCGTATGCAGCAGCGAGCGGCGGCGTGCATAGCCGAAGTAGACCAGCAGGCCGATCACCACCCAGACCAGGAAGGCGATCCAGGTGACCTTCTGCAGGTGGCTCATCAGGAACAGGCACATCCCGATGGCCAGCAGCGGGACCACAGGCACTCCCGGGCAACGAAAACCGCGATGCAGATCCGGACGCGTGCGTCGCAGCACCAGCACTGCCATTGCGATGAGCGAAAACGCTGCCAGCGTGCCAATGTTGATCAGTTCAGCCAGCACGTTCAGCGGGACGAGCGCGGCGATCAGCGCAAACACGATACCGACCACCCACGTGTTCAGGAAT
>JAGWNU010000131.1 GCA_028871175.1 Burkholderiaceae bacterium
CGCGCTCGATGTCTCGGATGATCTCGGTCGCGTTTTTGGAGCGATCGCTATGCGGCTTCAAATTGATGAGCATGCGGCCGCTGTTGAGGGTGATGTTCGTGCCGTCCACGCCGATGAACGAGGTCAGACTTTCGACGTTCGGATCCTTGAGGATCGCATCGGCCAGCACTTGCTGGCGCTCGGCCATCGCCGCATAGGAGATCGACTGCGGCGCTTGCGTGATGGCCTGAATCACGCCTGTATCTTGCACCGGGAAAAAGCCCTTCGGTATCAGTACGTAAAGCAAGGCTGTCAAAACCAGCGTCAAGACGGCCACCACGAGCGTCGCGCGCTCGCGCGCGAGCACCCAACGCAGCGCGACGGCATAGCGGGCGATGATCGCATCGATGGCGGCATGCGCCTTGGCTTCGAACCGATGGCTTTCGAGCGGCGGCGTGTGCTTGAGCAATTTCGCGCACATCATCGGAACGAGCGTGAGCGAGACGACAGCCGAAATGACGATCGTCACCGCCAGCGTGATCGCAAATTCGTGAAAGAGCCGGCCCACCACGTCGCCCATGAACAGCAGCGGAATGAGCACGGCGATCAGCGAGAACGTCAGCGAGATGATGGTGAAGCCGATCTGCTTGGAGCCCTTGAGCGCCGCTTCCATGGGCGGATCGCCGTCTTCAATGTAGCGGGCGATGTTCTCGATCATGACGATGGCGTCGTCCACCACGAAGCCGGTGGCAATGGTCAGCGCCATCAGCGTCAGGTTGTTGATGGAGAACCCCGCCATGTACATCACGCCGAAGGTGCCCACCAGCGACAGCGGCACCGCGACAGCCGGAATCACGGTGGCCGGCACGTTGCGCAGGAACACGAAGATCACCATTACGACCAGCGCCACGGCCAGCATCAGCTCGAACTGCACATCCGACACGGACGCGCGGATGGTGGTGGTGCGGTCGGTCAGCAACGACACCTCCACGTTGCCGGGCAGGGTGTCTTTCAACTGCGGCAGCAGGGCCTTGGCGCGATTGACCACCTCGATCACGTTGGCGCCAGGCTGGCGTTGCACGTTCAGGATGATGGCGGGCGTGGTGTTGGCCCAGGCGGCCAGCTTGCTGTTCTCGGCGCCGTCGATGATCTGCGCGACGTCCGTCAGGCGGATCGGCGCGCCGTTCTTGTAGGCGACGATCATCCGGCCGTACTCGGCGGCCGAGTGGAGCTGGTCGTTGGCGTCGATGGTCGATGCGCGCATGGGGCCGTCGAAGCTGCCCTTGGCGCCATTGACGTTGGCCGTGCCGATGGCAGTGCGAATGTCGTCGATCGACAGCCCGAGCGCCGCCAGCGCCGACGTGTTGGCCTGAATGCGCACGGCCGGCCGCTGCCCACCGCTGATGCTCACCAGGCCGATACCCGGCAACTGCGACAGCTTTTGTGCGATGCGGGTGTCGACCAGGTCTTCGAGCTTTGGCAACGGCATCGTGCTGGAGGTGATCGCCAGCGTCATGATCGGCGCGTCGGCCGGATTGACCTTGCTGTAGATCGGCGGCATCGGCAGGTCGTTCGGCAGCAGGTTGCTGGCCGCATTGATGGCCGCCTGTACTTCCTGCTCGGCAATGTCGAGCGAGAGCGACAGGTCGAACTGCAGCGTGATCACGGAGGCGCCGCCCGAGCTGGCCGACGTCATCTGCTTCAGCCCTGGCATCTGGCCGAACTGCCGTTCCAGTGGGGCCGTGATGGACGACGTCATGACGTCCGGACTCGCGCCCGGGTACAACGTCGTCACCTGAATGGTCGGGTAGTCGACCTCGGGCAGTGCGGAGAGCGGCAGCATCCGGTACGCCACCAGGCCAGACAGCAGGATGGCGATCATCAGCAAGGTGGTCGCCACGGGCCGGAGGATGAAGATTCGGGAGGGATTCATGCCAGCTCGGAACAGAAGACTTCGTCGGGCGAGTGCGTGCCGCGCGCCGCTCGGGGCTTACGGTTTGGCGGCCGGGGCGCTCGCGGCGGGCGCCGAGGCGCCATCCTGCCCACGGCGGTGACGGCGCCCCCGCTGTCCGTCTTGGCCTGCCGCAGGGGCACTGGCCGGGGTGGCGCCAGGCTGGATCACCTCGACCGGGGCGCCATCGCGCAGCTTGTCGGCGCCGTCGATGACGACACGCTCACCGGGCTTCAGGCCCTGCGCAACCGATACCCGGTCGCCTTCGGTCACACCCAGCTTGACCACGCGCAGCGTTACCTTGCTGTCTTCACCGACGACATAGACGAAGGTGCCCTGCGTACCCCGCTGGATGGCGGCGCCCGGCACGACAACGACATCGCGTAGCGTGTCCACACGCATCCGAACGTTGACGAACTGGTTCGGGAACAGGGCCGCGTTCCGGTTCGGGAACTGGGCACGCAGCTTGACCGTGCCGGTTGCGCTATCGATGGTGTTGTCCACGGTCATCAGTGTGCCGTGCGCAAGCACCGTGGTCTGGGCGCGGTCCCAGGCTTCCACGGGCAGTTTGTCGCCGGATTGCAGGCGAGGCATGACCTTGGGCAGACTGTCTTCAGGGATGGAGTACAGGACCGTGATGGGATCGATCTGCGTGATGACGACAATCCCGTTGGCATCCGATGCGTGCACGATGTTGCCCGGGTCAACCTGGCGCAAGCCCACGCGGCCCGACACCGGTGCCGTGATGCGCGTGTAGGACAGTTGCACGCGCGCGTTATCGACATTGCCCTGATCCAGCTTGACCGTACCTTCGTACTGCCGCACGAGCGCCGCCTGCGTATCCACCTGTTGCTTGGCGATGGAATCCTGCGACAGCAGTGTCTGGTAACGCTGCAGATCCAGCTTGGCATTCTGCAGCAGCGCCTGGTCGCGCGCCAGCTGGCCTTCGGCCTGCGCGAGTTGCGCCTGATAGGTGCGCGGGTCGATCTCGGCGAGCAGGTCGCCGGCCTTGACGGCCTGGCCTTCCGTAAAGGCCAGTCGCACGAGTTGGCCATCCACCCGCGTTTTGACGGTCACGTTGTTGACGGGCGTCACGTTGCCCAGCGCGGACAGCACCACATTGATGTCGCCCCTGGCGGCAGTGGCCACCATCACCGGCATCGGCTTGCTGGCCATGGCTCCACCGCGTCCGCCCGGGCCGCTTCGCCCGCCGCCCGTGCGATGCATCGCGTGATAGACCGCGTAGCCGATCAGCGCCAGGATGATGATGACGACCCACAGGCCCCAGCGCCCGCGCCTGTCGCCCTCACGTGGAGGCGGCAGCAGCGTCGCGGACACCGCATGTCGCGTTTCGTGCTTGTCGCGTCCGGCGTCGGACTGGCTGGGTGTCTGGTCCTTGGCGTCGGACATGTCGGTATTCCTGTTCTTGGCAATATGGGGTCGAGCGCACATGATAACGGGCCCCCGATCCGGTCAGCCCGCAGCTTAAAGGCATCGTCTTTGCGTTGAATGCGCCAAGTCACGGGTTGTGTTACGTCAGATTACAAACCCGTTACGGTGTTACCGCGAGAAACAATATGGCGAATGTGCGTGGGCTTCGCGCGGGCCGTAGTCGCTATCATGAGCGCACCGTCCAGCCTCTTCCAGACACTCCCCCAGACAGATGAGCAGCACCAAGATCCTGGTCGTCGATGACGACGTCGAACTGCGCGACCTGCTGCGCGAATATTTGACCCAACAGGGTTTTGCCGTGTCCGTGCTGCATGATGGTGATGGCCTGGCGGCGCGGCTCGAGCGCGAGCGTCCCGCCCTGGTCGTGCTCGACCTGATGATGCCCAAGGTGGACGGCCTGTCTGCCCTGCGCGACCTGCGCGCCCGCAACGACGACGTACCGGTCATCCTGCTCACCGCCCGCAGTGACGAGATCGACCGCATCATCGGCCTGGAGATCGGCGCGGACGATTACCTTGGCAAGCCGTTTTCCCCGCGCGAACTGCTCGCCCGCATCAATGCGGTGCTGCGTCGTCGGCAAGCGGTGCCGGCTTCCGCCCCAGAAGATCGCGACAGCTTTGCCTTTGGACCGTTCAAGCTCAACTTCCGCATGCGCACGCTGTTTCGCGGTGACCGCGCCCTGGTCATCAGCGATACCGAATTCGCGCTGCTCAAGCTGCTGATCGCGCATGCCATGCAGGTGCTCACACGCGAGCACATCGTCGAGCTGATGTACGGCCCAGGCAGCAGCGTGTCCGACCGCGGCATCGACGTGCAGATCTGGCGCCTGCGCCGCGTCCTTGAGGAAGACGCCCAGCGTCCGCGCTATATCCAGACCGTGCGCGGTCGGGGCTACACCTTCGTGCCCGACGAGCGGGAAGAACAGGGCGAGCGCGATGAAGTTCAAGGCTAGATTCGACACGCTCTTCGGCCGGTTGGCGATACTGATCGTCGTCGTGCTGGTGCTGAGCCACTTCTCCTGGCTTGGCATCCTGCGTGCGGAGCGGCGCGAACGGCAGTTCCAGGCGTCGGTCGACCAGATGGCGTTTCAGCTGCAGGCCTTCCAGGCGGTAGTGGATGGCCGCCTGCGCATGACATTGCCCGACCTCGTGACGGAGACCAATGAAGCGCCAGCCAGCGACGCCCTGTCGGCATCCGACAAATCCGCCGAGCTGGCCCGCCAGCTTGCACGACGGCTGCCTGCCGGGACCGAATTACGGTTGGAGGCCGCCGCCACGCCGCGGGTGTTCGTACGTTTTCCGCAGCGCAGCAAGTGGATCGCCATGCCGCTGGTCTGGGTGCATGCACCTCCAACCATTTCGGCTGTCGTGCCGGGTGTGATGGTGGTGCTGGCGATTGCCATCGCGTTTTCGCTGCTTGCCGCGTGGCAGATCCAGCGTCCCGTGCGTGCGCTGGCCGACGCCGCAGGGGCACTGGCCCGCCGCCGCTATGTGACGCCACTCAAGGAGCGCGGCCCCTACGAGCTGCGCCAGTTGACCGATCGGTTCAACCACATGGCCGCCGACCTGTCGGCCACCGACGAAGAGCGCAACACCATGCTGGCGGGCATTGCTCATGACCTGAAGACGCCGCTGTCGCGCCTGCGTCTGCGCGCCGAGATGCTGGCTGACCAGAAGGCCAGCGCCGGCATCGAGCGCGATGTGGCATCCATGTCGGCCATCGTCGAGCAGTTTCTCGCCTATGCGCAAAGCGGCGATAGCGAAGCGCGGGAGGTATCGGTCGACCGCCATCTGCGCGGCCTCGCACAGCCCTTTGCCGAACATGGCAAGCATGTCGCGCTTGATCTGCATGCGGGAGATCGCTTCCGGCTCAAGCCGACCCATCTGGAGCGCATCGTCGTCAATCTGTTGGACAACGCCTTCGCCTATGGCGCGGCGCCCGTCACTGTCCGAACGACCGCCGATGAGCGCGGTTACACGTTGACGGTGGAGGACCATGGTGCGGGCGTTCCCGAGGCGGATATCGACCGCGTCATGCGGCCCTTTGTCCGGCTGGACCAAGCTCGCGGCGGGAATGCGCACTGCGGGCTTGGGCTCGCGATCGTCGACCGGCTGGTGCGGCATCTGGGTGGCGAGCTGGAGGTCGGGCCTGCGACGCCGGGTGCGTCGTCGCCGGGCTTTCGCGTGACGATGCGGTTTCCGTTGTCGGCTGCGACGGCCTGACACATAGGCTGGTCATTTCGTAAGCTATCCTAGGCGTGGCGAGCACGCTTGTTGCGTGCACTTCACCAGAAACCCCCCCGGGAGGAAACGCATGGATCGCGCTGTCTGTCTCGTCAAGGATGCTGGCCAGGGCCGCAGGGCCGCCGCCGTTGCCGCGTGTGTGCTTGCGATGGGCCTGGCGGCTTGCTCGTCGCCGATGCCTCCGTGGCAGCCGCCGCGCACCATCCTGGAACCCGCGCCGCCGCCATCGCCCCCTGCACGTGTGACCACACTGCCGCCCATGCCTGCGTCGCCGCCGACGTACACAGCCCCACCCCCGGACACCGCCGAGCCCCCGCAAGCAACGCCTGGTATGGCGAACCCGGCGTCGACCTACTGCCTGCAGCGCGGTGGCCAACTCGAATTCTCGACTCGCGCAAATGGCGCCAATGTGGGTACCTGTGTGAGCCCTGGCGGGGACGAATGCGAGGAATGGGCATTCCTGCGCGGCAGCTGCACGTGGTGAACGTGCCGGCGCAGACTGGCAAAAGGGCCGCAATGCGCGGCCCTTTCTCGTCGGATCGCGAGGAGCCCGCCTATCGGCGCGCCACCACGACCTTGTCGGCGGATTCGGCCACCAGCCGCATCGGGACCCCGGCTGCCTGCAACTTCTGCCACGTCACGCGTCGCATGAAGGCGTAGGCGGGCGGACCGTCGGTCCAGCGCTTGATCCACTCGTCGGTGGTGGTCACCACTTTTTGCGGCTCGAGCTCGGCGCCCATCTGCAGCTCGTCGAAGCCGGAGACGAGCGTCATCGGGCGGCCGAGGTAGTAGATGGCGGTCTGGTCCAGCCACTCGACGGAGTAGAACGGCGTCTCGGGCGAAATCGGGCCGGTGGCGCTCAGTGTTTTTTCGATGACGTCGCGGGCGGAGAGGGCATCGCGGAAGATATCGCTGGCGTTGAGCGTCCGGTCCCAGCAAAGCAGGGCGGAGAGCGCCAGGACAATCACCGCCAGCGTGCGTCGCTGCCAGTACAACGCGATCAGGGCGGCGACCGTGCCGATGGCCAGCATGGCCATGACTTCGCGCAGCATCGGCATGGCTTGTGCCACCTGCGCGGCTGGCATCTTGGCACCGGCCTTGGCCCCGATCAGCGGCACCGCCAGCGACACCCCGACAGCGATCGCGAGGTTCACGCCGAGCGCCCAGCCGACAGCGCGCGTCGGCAGCTTCTCGAGCGCCAGCGTCAATATGATCGCCATGGCCGGAAAGGCCGGCACGATATAGCCCGGCAACTTCGAGTTGGACGCCGAAAAGAACAGGAAGACCATCGCCGTCCATGCAATAGACCAGCGCATCAGATCAAATTGCCGGGTACCGACAAAGAGATCGGCCAAACGGCCGATGCGTCGGCCGATGGCGGCAAACAGCAGCGGCGTCCAGGGCAGCAGCCCGGCTGCCCCCACGGCGATGAAATACCACCATTTGCCGGAGCGATGGTGCTCGTTGGTCAGGAAACGCTCGAAATGCTCGTGGATGAAGAAGAAGTGGAAGAATTCCGGATTGCGCTGCTGCACGAGCACGAACCACGGCACGGTCGTGATCAGGTAGAGCGCCAGGCCGGGCAGCCAGTACATGCGGCGGATGAGTATCCAGTCGCGCGTCATCAGCAGGTACGCCACGCCAATCAGGCCCGGCAGTACCAGCCCGATCAGCCCCTTTGTGAGCGTGGCGCCGGCCAGCGCGAGCCAGACCACCAGCATCCATATCAGCCGCCCGTTGCGCGAGGCATCGGGCCGCTGCGCGAGCGCAAACCCGCACGCACCCACAGTCAGGAAGAAGCCGACGCCCATGTCCAGGGTGATGACCTGTCCGAACAGGACGTATAGCAGCGAGGAGCCGAGGATTGCCGCGCCCGTTGCCGCTGCGCGTCGGCCTCGATAGACGCCCAACGTCCATGCCGTCATGACGATGCCGCCCAGCCCGAACAGGATCGGCCACAGGCGCGCACCCCAGGCACTGACGCCAAAGGCCTCGAACGTCGCGGCTGTCGTCCAGTATTGCAGGGGCGGCTTTTCGAAATACTTCAGATCGTTCAGGCGGGGTGTCACCCAATCGCCCGAGGCCACCATCTCTCGCGGGATTTCCGCGTAGCGCCCCTCATCCGGTCGGTACAGGGTGGAACGCTGGAACAGGTCATCCGTCCATAGCGCGAGAAACACGGCGATGAGCGCCAAGACAATCAACGCCATCCAGGGAGAACGGCGCCGGGAGAAAGCAGTGCGGGATTCCATGCGATGAGGGGCACGGTCGGAAAGGCTAGGATTCTAGTCCATGCCGGATCAGCACATGGAGAGTGTTGGGGTGGAAACCGGCGTGTCTTGGCTCAGCGGCTCAAAATGCGTCCATGCGAGAGCCTGTCGAGCAAGCGCACGGTCGCCCCAACCGTATCTGCGCGCCCCCCCATGCCGGATATGCATACCCTATCTGACGCCTCTTCCGTCGCAGCCAGATGAAGATGCCTGGATGCGCGGAGCGGATCGGCGCGCATGCTGGAATGGAGCAGGGCGGGGCACGATGTCATCCGTGTCGCCCACCACTGCCCGCAGCGAGTCACCTCCCTCCGGTGCCGGGAACGCATCACCAGAAGGCGTTACGCGCGCGCAGTCCGCTTCGTCTGACACAAAGCCAGCCGCGCGCGAGGGTCGATGCGGTTCTACCGCTTGAGCGCGGCCGCTTCCTTGGCGAGCGCCGTGATGCCGGCCCAGTCGCCGGCAGCGACCTTGTCCTTGGGCACCATCCAGGTACCGCCCACACACATCACATTCGGCAGCGCCAGGTAGTCGGGCGCGGTCTTTGCCGTAATCCCTCCCGTCGGGCAGAAGCGCACATCGCCGAACGGGCCGTGGATGGACTTGAGCATGGGGATGCCGCCTGCGGCTTCGGCGGGGAAGAACTTCAGCGTGGTCAGGCCACACTCCAGCGCGGTGATCAGCTCCGAAGGCGTGACGATGCCCGGTAACCATTCCAGGCCCGACTCGGCCTGCGCCAGCGCGAGCGCCGTCGTGATGCCGGGTGACACGGCAAACACGGCACCCGCATCGCGCGCCTGCACAAAATGCTCGGGCCGTGTCAGCGTGCCGGCACCAACGATGGCATCGCTGCCCAGGTCCTTGACCACGGCACGGATGGCATCCAGCGCCACCGGCGTGCGCAGGGTGATCTCGAACGTGCGGATACCGCCTTCGTAAAGCGCGCGGCAGACCTTGACGCCTTCATCGACGGATTGGAATTGCAGCACCGGAATGACGGGGCCGGCCTTGACGACGGAATCGATATCCACAACGTTCTCCTAGTTCAACAGCAATACCCAAGGCAGATCAGATGACGGTCGACAGCGCGAGCGTCAGCAGCAGCGCCACGATCGAGATGATGGTTTCCAGCACCGTCCACGTCTTGAAGGTTTCGGGCACGGTCAGGTTGAAGTACTCCTTCACGAGCCAGAAGCCGCCGTCATTCACGTGCGACAGGATCAGCGAACCCGCGCCGGTGGCCAGCACCATCAGTTCCGGCTTGACAGCGGCGCCCGAGGCAGCAGCGATCGGCGCGACGATGCCGCAGGCGGTGGTCATGGCCACCGTGGCGGAACCCGTGGCAATGCGGATCATCACGGCCACCACCCAGCCCAGCAGCAGCGGGGACAGGCTGGCGCTCATCGCGACGTCCACGATGGCCTTTGATACGCCCGAGTCGCGCAGGATCTGGCCAAAGCCGCCGCCCGCGCCCACCACCAGCGTGATCGTGGCAATCGGGGCCAGGCAGTCATTGGTGAACTTGAGGATGGTCTCGCGGTTGAAGCCGCGCGCCTTGCCGAAGGTGTAGAAGCTCACCAGTGCGGCGATCAGCAGGGCCATGACCGAGTTGCCGGCCAGCTTCAGGATGTCGTTGGCCAGCGTCTTGGGCGTGGTGAAGACGTCGGCCCAGCTACCGATGAGCATCAGCACGACGGGTAGCAGGATCGTGAACAGCGTCACACCAAAGCCCGGCAGATCGCGCTTCTGGTCGGCTTCAACAAACTGCTTTTCCAGCGGGTTGTCCGGGTTCGGCTTCACATAGCGCGAGATCAGCATCGCGAACAGCGGACCGGCCAGGATGGCCGTCGGCAGGCCGACGATGAGTGCGTACAGGATGGTCTTGCCGATGTCCGCCTGGTAAGCCGTCACCGCCAGCAGCGCGGCCGGGTGCGGCGGGATCAGGCCGTGCACCACCGACAGGCCAGCCACCATCGGCAGGCCGACCATCAGGATCGGCGTACCCGTGCGCTTGGCCACGTTGAAGGCAATCGGGATCAGCAGCACGAAGCCCACCTCGAAGAACACCGGCAAGCCGATGATGAAGGCCACCACCATCATCGCCCAGTGCGCGTTCTTCTCGCCAAAGGCATTGATGAGCGTCTTGGCGATGCGCTCGGCACCGCCTGACTCCGCCATCATCTTGCCGAGCATGGTCCCCAGGCCGACCACCAGCGC
>JAGWNU010000132.1 GCA_028871175.1 Burkholderiaceae bacterium
CCTGCTCCACCCACCGTCAGCCCCGCCCCGACCGAGCACAGCACCAGCGCGATGATCGCCGTGGTGGTCAACTGCTCGCGCAGGAAAATCGCCGCCAGCACCGTGACGAACATCGGATACAGATACAGCAGCAGCGCCACCAGGCTGGCCGGCGCGTAGTTCAACGCCGTAAAAAACGCGAACGACTGCCCGGCATAGCCGATGCCGCCCATCGCCGCCAACCCCGCCACGCGCGACCAAGGCGGTATGCCGATGCGGCGAACGCGCATCACGACCATCAGCGCCGCCGCTGCGATCACGAAGCGCACGATCAGCAGCCCGACCACATTGGCACCGCTCGCATAGCCGTAGTGCGTGAAGATAGCCATCGCGCCGAAGGATGCGGCGGACACGGCGATCAGCATCACGCCGAGGAGCTTGTCGGCGGCGCGTGCTGCGAGGGAGGAATCGGTGGCTTGTCTCATGAAGTGCGGCGTTTTTGTTTGGGTTCGCCGTCTGCAGGTGCGGGGCGCCATTGTAGCGTTGCGGTCTCGTGAAGCGACCCGGCAGGTATCGAGGCGCGCCGGTACAATGCCGGGATCATGTTCAATCCCTCCCGCGACGAAGTCCGCCAGTTCTTTTGCGGCGCCTGGCGCAAGCACCGTCAGGCAGACATCCTCACGCCGCTCGAAGCCATGGCGGTCGACTGGATGCAGCAGCATCCCGAATACCACGACACCCTGGAAGCTGGCGAAGAGGCCCTCGTCCGCGACTACACGCCTGAAAGCGGGCAGAGCAATCCGTTCCTGCATCTCTCGATGCACCTGTCGATCAGCGAGCAGGTGTCGGTGGACCAGCCTCGCGGCATCCGCGCCGCGTATGAAGCGCTCGCCCGGCGGCTCGATTCACCGCACGAGGCTCAGCATCAGGTGATGGAGTGCCTCGGCCAGATGCTGTGGACGTCGCAACGCACCGGCCTGCCGCCCGACGGCGAGGCCTACATTGAATGCGTGCGCAAGCGCGCCACTGCCCGCTGAATCCGACGCCAACAAAAAACCGCTCCGAAGAGCGGTTTTTCTTAGCCTGCAGGCCCGCAGACCGCCGGTTACTTCTTGAGCACCAGCGAGCCCGGCAGCGATTCGATGTACGCAGCAATGTCCATCAGCTCCGCCTGCGTGAACGGACGCGGCTTGCCATCGGCGCCGATGGTGGCCGGGCTACCGTTGACCTGCCCCGCCATGATGGCGTTGCTACGGCCGACCAACGGGTTGTTGCTGGTCTGGTAGGCAAGCAGCGCGTGATAGATGTAGTCGCCGTGCTGGCCGGCGAGCTTCGGATAGTCCGGCGAGATGGGGGCATTCAGACCGACACCGTGGCACGCCACGCAGCCACCCTTCTCGACGAGTTGCTTGCCCTTTTCGAGATCGGCAGCCTGCACCGACACTGCGGCACCGAGAATCAGCACGCCCAGGCCAGACGAGATTGCGAGCGAGATCTTCTTCATGTTCGTCCTCGTCACTTCTGGGGATTGTTGGGAGTGGCAGCGGTCTGCTGCGAGTAGTACGCCGCCAGGTTGGCGATGTCCTGATCGTTCAGCGAACCGGCGATGGCGCGCATGGTCGGGTGCTTGCGATCACCCTTCTGGTACGCATGCAGTGCGCTTTCGATGTACTTGGCGTTTTGGCCGCCCAGATAGGGCACGCGGTACACCTCGGGGAACGACGTCTTGTAGTCGGGAATGGCATGGCAGCCGATGCACATGGCAACCTTGTTCTCGGCCGCAGCCGCGTTGCCCTGAACGTCGGCTGCGGCGGCTGACGCGGCCAGCGCGCCGAAAGCGCCAAACGCGGCCACCATGGTGAGGATCTTTTTCATCTCGTTCTTAAGCGTGGAGTTTCAGAATCCTGCTCGCCCTGCCCGCTTCACTGTCTGCCGGCTGTCTCTCTGGGCGCCTTCCACCGGCTGCTGGCAAGGTGCCATAAGACGGTCGTTTGAGATGCGTCAAACCGGCGCATTGTACCGCACCGGTTTTTTGCCAGTCCAGTTAGGGCTCCCGTGACTTGACAGGGAGGAATGGCGTACCGGGGAACGCTCGGCGGCAAACGGTCAAACTCTCTTATACTGGCCGTTTCCGATTCTTTTACCGCTCAGTAGGCTTGCACGATGAAGACCACCACCTCGCCTGCCCCATCCGACCAGCGCTCACGCTTCGAAGGCTCCGATCAGTACGTCGCCACCGACGATCTCAAGCTCGCCGTCAATGCGTCCATGACGCTCCAGCGCCCGCTGCTCATCAAGGGCGAGCCGGGCACCGGCAAGACCATGCTGGCCGAGGAAGTGGCCGCCGCACTGGGCATGCCGCTACTGCAGTGGCACGTGAAATCGACCACCAAGGCGCAGCAGGGCCTGTACGAATACGACGCCGTCTCCCGCCTGCGCGACTCGCAACTGGGCGACAAGGAAAGTAGCAACCGGGTCCACGACATCCGCAACTACATCGTCAAGGGCGTGCTGTGGCAGGCCTTCGAGGCGGATAAGCCTGTCGTGCTGCTGATCGACGAGATCGACAAGGCCGACATCGAATTCCCGAACGACCTGCTGCGCGAGCTGGATCGCATGGAGTTCTACGTGTACGAAACGCGCGAAACCATCCGCGCCAAGCACCGCCCGCTGGTGATCATCACGTCGAACAACGAGAAGGAGTTGCCCGATGCGTTCCTGCGCCGCTGCTTCTTCCACTACATCAAGTTTCCGGATGCCGAGACGATGCAGGCCATCGTCGACGTGCACTACCCGGGCATCAAGCCGGCGCTCGTGAAGGCCGCACTGGATGCGTTCTACGAGATGCGCAACCTGCCGGGGCTGAAGAAAAAGCCGTCGACATCTGAGCTGATCGACTGGCTCAAGCTGCTGCTGGCCGAAGACATTCCGCCGGAATCGCTGCGCAGTCAGGACAAGAACGCCGCGATTCCGCCGCTGCACGGCGCGTTGCTCAAGAACGAACAGGACGTGCACCTGTTCGAGCGCCTGGTGTTCATGAACCGCGCCAATCGCTGAGCAAGCCCACACCATGCCGCGCCTGATCGAGCCCGTCACGCTGTCCGGCCAGCACGCCTGGCTGGAACCGCTCGGGCCAGAGCATCTGGATGAAGTGCGCGCCGCGGCCGCCGACGGCGAGCTGTGGCGGCTCTGGTACACCTCCGTGCCCTCTCCGGAAAAGACCAGCGACTGGCTGTCCATTGCGCTGGATATGCGGGAGCGGCTGGGCGCCATGCCCTTCGTCGTTCGCGAGATGCACGATGGGCAGCCCGGCAAGGTGGTCGGAGCAACGCGCTTTTTCAACGTGGACGAGGCCAACCGCCGGCTGGAAATTGGCCATACGTGGTACGCAAAATCCGTCCAGCGCACGGCCGTCAACACGGAAAGCAAGCTGTTGCTGCTCACGCACGCGTTCGAAACACTGCGCTGCATTGCGGTCGAATTCCGCACGCACTGGATGAATCACCAGAGCCGCGCGGCCATCGCTCGGCTCGGCGCCAAGCAGGACGGCGTATTGCGCAATCACCAACGCATGCCGGATGGCAGCTTCCGCGACACGGTCGTGTTTTCGATCATCGAATCGGAATGGCTGACCGTGAAACGCCATCTGCAATACAAGCTCGAGCAACCGCGCGCCTGAGCGCCGGAGGACCACCATGCTCATCGATTTCTTCTTTACGCTGCGGCACGCCAAGCTGCCGGTCTCGGTCAAGGAATACCTGACGCTGCTCGAAGGGCTCAAGCAACAAGTCATCGCGCCGTCGCTCGACGAGTTCTACTTCCTGGCGCGCATGACGCTGGTGAAGGACGAGAAACACTTCGACAAGTTTGACCAGGCGTTCGGCGCCTACTTCAAGGGCGTGGAAGGCGCGGTGGATTGGCGCGCGGACATTCCGCTGGATTGGCTCACCAAGAAGCTGGAGCGCGAGCTGTCGCCGGAGGAAAAGGCCAAGATCGAAGCCATGGGCGGTCTCGACAAGCTCATGGAGCGCCTGAAGGAATTGCTGAACGAGCAGCACGAGCGGCATGAGGGTGGCAGCAAGTGGATCGGCACAGGCGGTACATCGCCTTTCGGGCACGGCGGCTACAACCCGGAGGGCATTCGCATCGGCGGGCCATCGAAGGGCAACCGCACAGCAGTCAAGGTGTGGGAAGCACGTGCCTACAAGGACTACGACGACACCGTCGAACTCGGCACGCGCAACATCAAGGTGGCGCTGCGCCGCCTGCGCAAGTTCGCGCGTGACGGAGCCGATATCGAGCTGGACCTGGACGACACGATCCACTCCACCGCCGCCAACGCCGGACTGCTCGACATCAAGATGCGCCCCGAGCGGCACAACAACGTCAAGGTGCTGATGCTGATGGACGTGGGCGGCTCGATGGACGACCACATCAAACGCGTGGAAGAACTCTTTTCCGCCGCCAAGACCGAGTTCAAGCACCTCGAGTATTACTACTTCCACAACTGCGTGTACGAATGGCTGTGGAAGAACAACCGGCGCCGCCACGCCGAGCGCTTCTCCACCTGGGACGTCATCCGCAAATACCCGCCCGACTACAAGCTCATCTTCGTGGGTGACGCGACCATGAGCCCGTACGAGATCCTGCAGGCCGGTGGCTCGGTCGAATACAACAACGCCGAAGCCGGGGCAGTCTGGCTCCAGCGGCTGATCGAGCAATTCCCGAAGTTCGTCTGGCTCAATCCTGAACCGGAGGGGCTGTGGCAATACCGGCAGTCGATCTCGGTCATCAACCAGATCGTGAAGACGCGGATGTATCCGGTGACCATCGCCGGGTTGGAATCGGCAATGCGGCTCTTGTCCAAATAACGATCCCGCCTCTCGTTTCGCCGGGCATGGAAGTGGTGATTACCTGCCGCGTAATCGACACCATCCACGCCGACACCGAAGATGAAGCCATGCCGCACGGAAGCGCATCACCGTGCCGCAGAGCTTCCCGATTTCGCTACCCCTCTTCGAACGGAGAAACGCCATGACTGCCACCCAACTCGCCGCCAACGACACGCTCGCCGATACGCTGGTCGACCGTTATATTGCCGCGTGGAACGCGACGGACGCTGCTCAACGCCGCGCGCTCGTCGCGCAGACCTGGACAGAAGGCGCCACGTATGTCGATCCGCTCATGCAAGGCGCCGGACATGATGGCATCGATGCCCTCATTGCCGGCGTGCAGGCCAAGTTCCCCGGTTTCCGCTTTGCGCGCGACGGCGGCGTGGATGTTGTGCAGGACACGATCCGCTTCCGCTGGACGCTCGGCCCCGAGGGCCAGGCGCTGGTCAAGGGCACCGACTTTGTGCGCATTGAAGATGCCCGCATGCACGCGGTGATCGGCTTCATCGACCAGATGCCCGGCATGGGCGACGCCGCCTGAGCGCGCCTCTGCACAAAAAGCAAACGCCCCGCAATGCCGGGGCGTTTTGCATTGAGGCATGCAAAGATCAGATGGACAGCGCGTCTTCCTGGCCGGCATTGGCACTGCGCAGTCCTTCTGCCCAGCCTTTGGTCGGCAGCTTGAGCGAGGCCTGCAGCGCGGCGGCACGCGCCTGCACGGCTTCCCAACTGACGTGCAGCGGCGGGCCATTGAACGCCAGCGCGATCACGTTGCCATCGTGCACTTCGGGGAAGACGAGCACGCGGTTGTCGAACGCGTCGCAAATGCGCTCGATATTGCGCGGGAAGCTGGTGTGGTCGCCAAACAGGTTGATCGTCATCACACCCGGCGCGCGCAGGACCTGTCGGCAAGCCTTGTAGAACGCCGGCGTATCGAGCACGGGCCCGCGCGCGGTGGCATCGTACAGATCGATCTGCAAGGCATCGACCGTGCCATGGTGAGCGGCGTCCGTCACCCAGTCATAGGCGTCCTGTTCGAGCACGGTAAGGCGGGCATCGTTGAATGGCATGTTGAACATGCTGTGCGCCGCGACGATGACCGAGGGGTTCAGCTCGACCGCCGTCACCCGTGCGGGGGCAAGCTGGCGATGGCAGAACTTGGTGAGCGCCGCGGCACCGAGCCCGAGTTGAACGATATGGAAATCCGCACGTGCCGCCGGGTCGAGAAACAGCAGCCACGCCATCATCTGCTGCGCGTACTCCAGCTCGATCGCGTCGGGTTTGGACAGGCGCATGGCCCCTTGCACCCACTCGGTGCCGAAGTGCAGGTAGCGCACGCCCGCCAGTTCGGAGAAGGTGACGGGCGCAAAGCGCGGAGTCATGCGCTTCGGCTGGTCGTCACGATCCAGGCGATCTTCGCGCTTGGCGCGCGCGGGGCGGCGTGAGGCCACGGCCTCGATGGATTTGCGTTTGAGCAGGGTCATAAAGCGGATCAACGGGAAGAAGACTGGGCAGCCTGTGCGCGCTGCAGCCATTCGCGATTGTGGTCTTTGGCATAGCGCGTCCAGTGCTTGGCGTCGCGCAGGATATCGTCAAACAACGCCTGGGCGCGCTGCTTATCGGCCTCGTTGTTCTGCGCCAGCAGCCATTCACCAAACAGGCAGCGGGCGGCGGCGTCATTGGCGCAGGTCAGCGCCTGCTCGAACGCTTCACGCGTGTTGGGCGCATGGATGGCGGCCAGCGCGCGGGCGTAGAGCAGCGTCGGGTCAGGCTGCTGGCGCGTCACGCGGTGCGCTTCAAACAGCCGGTCGAGCGT
This sequence comes from Burkholderiaceae bacterium, assembly GCA_028871175.1. Classification (GTDB taxonomy): domain Bacteria; phylum Pseudomonadota; class Gammaproteobacteria; order Burkholderiales; family Burkholderiaceae; genus Ralstonia; species Ralstonia condita. The sequence continues at coordinate 6,688 of JAGWNU010000132.1, forward strand.
GTCCCTGGCAAGCCCCGCATCGCCGGTGGCGAACTGGGCACGGGCGAGCCCCAGCAGCACTGCCTGGTCGCCAGCAAACGGCCCGGTGGCAGCCTGCTCGAAATGCAGGCGCGCCTCCTTGGCATCGCCGGCTTCCAGCAGGGCCTCGCCGAGGCGCAAGCGGTGCTGGACGGTCGGCGCGCGATCGAAATCGTTGCGGGCTTCGCGCACGGCGCGGTTGGGATCGATGAGTTGCGTCACAGCGCGACTCGCCACGCGGGCACCGCGGGAGTGGCGCATCTCCGGCAGGTAGATGGCGAAGAAATAGACCACGCTGCCCAACAGCGGAAACGCGAACAGGATGAGCAGCCAATACATGTTCTGGTTGCTGCGCACCACGTGCACGGCAAAGAACAACGCAACGATGACGTGAAACCCGATTCCAAGAAACGGCATGTGAGGGCCCGGTAATGAAACGCCGGCGCCCCAGCGCCGGCCACGGGCGCGATTGTGACAGATGCGCCCGAGACCCAACGGTTTTCGCGCCAGACCGCCGCAGGCCGGGTATCAAGTACGGCGCTGCCGCCCTTCAAAGCGTCCGGCTCGCGCTCCCAGGACCGGGAACACGCTCAAGCGCGGCCAAGATAATCCAGCTTGCCGATCTCCACGCCGTTGTGGCGCAACAGGGCGTACGCCGTCGTCACATGAAAGTAGAAATTCGGCAGCAGAAAGCTGCGCAAATAATCAATGCCGGAAAAGTGCAGTTCGCGCGATGGCGTCTTCAACGTGATCTCGCGGTCTTCGCTGCCGGCAAACGCGTCCGGCCCAAAGCTGTTGACGTACTCCAGCGTCTTGGCAATGCGTGCCTTCAACTCGGGGATGGTCGTCTCGACATCGGGATGCGGCGGGGGTTCGCTACCCGTCAGGCGGGCGGCACCGAACTTGGCTTGGTCACAGGCGATCTGCACCTGCCGCGTGAACGGATGCATATCGGGCGCCAGGCGGGCGTTCAGGAGGTTGGCCGGGTCGAACTTCCGCGCCTCGGCGTGGGCAGCGGCCTTGTCGAGCAGCGCCGTCAGGTTGCCGAGCATGCGGTTCACGCTCGGGACAAAAAACGCGTACATCGAAGGTGTGGTCATGGGTCGTGATCCCCTGGATATCGGTGGAGGGTTCCCGGTCGCCGGGCGGTGCGCTCTTGCGCAGCGCACAGTGTAGGGCGGCGGCCCGAACACTGCTCATCGCTGCGCGGAGTCGCGCCTCGCCATGAGGCAAGGGGCACGGGAATGGTGCAGCCAGATCGCGCCGACAGGACCCGGCGCAATGAACGCGCGTGGCATGGCTATTGCATGGTCAGACACGGGCCAACGGCGGCCCCATTTCACTTCGGCCACAGTGGCACATCGCGAAAACACGCTCCGAAAGGGGCATCCGGGGCAACGGCGCTCCGAGGCGAGGCAGCAGCAATCCGGACGACCGGCTTGCGCGTTTCGCTTCGGGGCGCTTTTTTCTTGGGCGACGCGGCTTCACCCTTCCCTCGTTGATACGACCTGCAAGGCATGACATGAGCGCTTCCTCTTCCCCGACCCCTCCCGCCGACGTGACCGTCGAGACGATTGGCGAGCTGATCAACCTTTCGGGGCGGCAACGCATGCTCTCGCAGCGGATCGTGCTGCAGATGCTGCTGGCCGCGCAGGGTGACTCTGGCGCGCACGCGATCGCGCGCAACTGCCTCGCGGCGTTCGAGTCTGCTCACACGGACCTGGTGAAGGGCAGCGGACGCTTGCCTGGCGCGTTCTCCAATACCCTGCAGCAGCTGTACTTCGGCAGCGCACGCGGCGATGCGCGCATCCGCGAGTTCATCGCCTTGGCCAAGGCCACCATGGATGTCGAGACCGCCAGCGCGGCCCGCCGAGCCGCGTCCGTCGACGCCCTCGTAGCGCAGGCCACGCCCATCCTCGAACTGCTGCAGACCATCACGCAGGCCTACCAGGACGAAATGCACGTGTGCGAAATCGCAATTCGCAAAGGCCAGACCGAAATCGCCGAACATCTCGGCCGCATTTCCATGCAAGCCAACATCGTCGCCATGAATGCACGCGTCTCAGCGGCGCGTGCCGGCCCATACGGGAGAGAGTTTTCGGTGATCACCACGGTTCTGGCAGACATCATCCACGAGATGGATCAGTTGATCCGCCATGTTGTCGGCTCACGTGATCCGGGCAGATCAGCTGCGGGGCACAGGCAGGGGCCGGCCCCGGTACCGCAGAACCGCTGGCAGATGCCGTCCCGCTAGCGCGGCGACAGCCAAGGACGCAATGCCAGCCACGCTTCGCGCTTCTGCGGATACGCGACGGTATAGGCCGGGCTACTGGAGGGCAGATGGACCACGGCATGCCGATCGCCCATCTCGCCCAGTGCCTTCATGCCGATGCGCGCGGCGGTCTTGCCGTTGAAGGCAATCGCCGCCAGCTCGGGGAGCGTGTGGATCAGGCTGGCCAGGTCGTTGCCGGCGTGGTCGCGAATCTTGCTGTCGAGGCTGCCCTCGCGGCGAGCCTCGGCCACCACATCCCACAAGCCAATGCGATGGGCGAGCAGCGCCCGCAGACGCTCCGGATACGCCATGCCAGGCAGGTCTTCAGCGATGACCTCACCAGCCAGCCGCCAGAACTGGTTGTGCGGGTAGGCGTAGTACTGCGCTTGCGCAAGCGACGCCTCGCCCGGAAGGCTGCCCAGGATCAGCACACGTGTATGTGCATCGACCACGGGCGGAAAGCATCGCTTGAGCGTCACTGGCGGCAGCCGGGCAGCGATCAGGCCAGCAGACGGTTCACGCGCTGCACGTAGGCGGCCGGATCGGCGAGTGACCCGCCCTCGGCCAGCAGCGCCTGGTCGAACAGCACATGCAGGCGGTCTTCAAACGCCGCACGATCCGCCTCGTTGCCGGTCACGGTTTCCAGCAGCGCGAGCTTGCGCACGAGCGGATGCGTCGGGTTCAGCTCCAGTACCGGCTTGCTGTCGGGCGCCTGTTGGCCGGCCTGCTTCAGCAGACGCGCCAGCGTACCGCTGATGTCGCCTTCATCGGCCACCAGGCACGATGGCGAATCGGTCAGGCGATGCGTGATGCGCACGTCCTTGGCCTTGTCGCCCAGCACCGCCTTGGCGCGCTCGACCAGCGGCTTGAATTCGCCTTCCACCTTGGCGTGCTCGGCCTTCTCGGCCTCGTCTTCCAAGGCGCCCAGGTCGAGATCGCCGCGCGCCACCGACACCAGTTCCTTCTCTTCGAACTCGTGCAGGAACGACAGCATCCACTCGTCCACGCGGTCGGTCAGCAGCAGCACTTCCAC
>JAGWNU010000353.1 GCA_028871175.1 Burkholderiaceae bacterium
TAGCCGTCGCGCCTCATCATGTCCGCCCTGATTCTTCTCGCGCTGATCCTGATCAGCGCCTTCTTTTCGGCATCCGAGATCGCACTGACTGCCTCGCGCCGCACCCGCCTGCAGACGTTGGCGGACGATGGCGACGTCCGCGCCCAGCACGTGCTGCAACTCAAGGACACCCCCGGCAACTTCTTCACCGTGGTGCAAATCGGGGGGAATGCGGTGGCCATCCTGGCCGGTGTCATCGGCGACAGCCAGATCTCGGGGCCGCTCGCCGCGGGGCTGAGCGAGTGGCTGCCTGCCGCCCGCGCCGAACGGATCGGCAGCATCGCCGGCTTCATCATCGTGACGGCGCTGTTCATTCTCTTTGCCGACCTGCTGCCCAAGCGCCTGGCCGTGCTTTACCCCGAGCGCTGCGCCCTGTCGGTCATCGGCCCGATGCAGTCGTGCCTGCGCGCATTGCGGCCGGTGGTGTGGCTGTTCAATGGGGCGGCCGACATGTTCCTCAAGCTGTTTGGCGTGCCGACACACCGCGTCGACCAGATCACCACCGAAGACATCGCCGCCATGGTGGGCGCAGGCGCGGAAGCCGGCGTGCTGCGCAAGCACGAGCTGGCCATGATCGAAAACGTGTTCGAGCTGGAATCGCGCACCATCACCTCGGTGATGACCGTGCGCGACGAGGTGATCTACTTCACGGTGGACGAGCCGCTGGAGTCGATCAAGATGAAGATCATTGCGCAGCCGCACGCCGAATATCTCGTCTGCCGCGAAGACATCGACTCAGTGCTCGGCTTCATCGCGTCCAAGGACATCCTGCAGCAGATCCTGTCGGACGAGTCGTCCGCCGTGATCCGCAACATCAGCAAGCACTACGACAAGAATCTGCTGGTGCTGCCAGACACGCTCAATCTGTCGCAAGCGCTCACGCGCTTTCGCGAGATGCACGAGCGCTTTGGCGCGGTCGTCAACGAATACGGGCTGGTGGTGGGTGTTGTGACACTCGACGACATTGTCGGCGCGGTGATGGGCGACATCCTGTACCTGGGCGAGGACGAGCAGATCGTGCGCCGCGATGACGGCTCATGCCTGATCGACGGTGTCACGCCGCTGGGCGACGTCAAACGCGCCTTCGACCTCGACGACCTGCCCGGCGAACACCACGTCGAAACGCTTGCCGGGCTGGTCATCTACGCGCTCAAGCGCATTCCCAAGAAGAGCGAAACCGTCGACATCGGGCCGCTGCATATTGAAGTACTCGACATCGACAACCACCGCGTCGATCAGTTGCTGGTGTCGCGGCGGATCGACCCTCCGGCAGCGACCACGCCCTAGGCCTCGGCGTCGTGAGCGGCAAACACTTCCTTGGCGGCAAACATGCCGTTGAGCGCTGCCGGAAAACCCGCGTATAGCGCCATCTGCAGGATCGTCTCGGTGATCTCCGTGCGCGTGAGCCCGACGTTGAGCCCCGCCGCAATGTGCACCTTCAACTGCGGTGCCGCGTTGCCCAGCGCCGTGAGCGCGGCAATGGTGGCAATCTCGCGCTCGCGCAGCGTCAGGCCAGGGCGGCAGTAAACATCGCCAAACCCGAATTCGACGATGTAGCGGCCGAGGTCGGGCGCGATGTCGGCCATGGCCTCGACCACGCGTTCGCCGGCCACATCATCGACTTCCTTCAGCTTTAGCCAGCCCCGTGCGTAACGGTCGTCCTGCAGATTGGCGTGGTTTGCGGATTGGGCGGTGTGCGTGTTCGGTGTCATGCGCGTCCTCGTTCGGTTGGCGTTTCGGCTTGTGCTTCGATTTGAGAGATGAGGAAGCAGAGCCCTTCGCGCCTTCCGCGGCTTCAATCCGTGCCCGGATGCCGTCGTAGACAACGAGTTTGACGCGCAGCACGGCCAGCGTTTCGGCCCGCGCGC
>JAGWNU010000133.1 GCA_028871175.1 Burkholderiaceae bacterium
CACCCGCTGGTAAACACCTAGAACGCCTGAAGATGGGCTCGCAATTGTCCGAACTTATGCGCTAAAGGCTGCATTTATATCTCTATTCAGGAGAGTTGAACACGCCATGTGTATGTGTGAAGATTCCCTGTGATTTGTTTGAATTGATTTATTTCGATCTTGTGTTTTGTTCCGCCCTTCCCTAAGATGGGCGGCACTGACTTTCAGCGCTGAAAGTGGAGGACGAGTGAGCGCCAAGATCGTAACGGTATTCAACCAAAAAGGCGGCTGCGGGAAGACCACAGTCAGCATGCACATCGCCGGAACCCTCGGATTGAGGGGCAACAAGACCTTGCTGGTCGATATGGACGAGCAGGGTACAGCGACGCGGTGGGCCGCGCAGGCGCCGGACGAGAAGCCTTTCCCTGCGTCCGTCATTGGCCTGGCCCCGTCGGGCGGCGCGATGCACAGGGAGGTACGGAAGTTCGTGGCCGATTACGACTATATCGTGATCGATTGTCCGCCGGCCGTGCATTCCCCTTCCTCATCGAGCGCGCTGCTGATTTCGGATATTGCATTGATTCCGGTGGTGCCCTCGCCTCCCGACTTATGGGCCGCGGTGGCCGCCAAGGCATTGGCGCAGCAGGCCCAAGTCACGAACGAAACGCTGAGAATTCGCGTGCTGGCGAATATGGTCCAGCGCCGGGTATCGCTTGCCAAGCAAGCCATCGAAATTCTTGGTGATGATGGCGACATTCCCTTGATGGAATCCATGATCGGTTCGCGGTCGGCCTTTCGGGAATGCCAAGCCATTGGTGCGACGGTACATGGGGTCTCGGGCGCACGGGAAGCCGTCAGTGAGGTCGACATCATGGTCGATGAAGTATTGCAGTTGTTGCAGGAGGAACGCGTATGAGCGGCAAGCTGAAATCGCTCAAGGCTGGGATGCTGGCCGGGATTGCGGCAGAAAAGACAAAAGCGGCGCCGGTCGATCGCTTTGCGCTCGCAGAGCAAGCCATTGTGTCGCATCCGCGCGGTTTGCTCGGCCAACCTGCCGCCCCGACTTTCAGCGCTGAAAGTGCCGAGTCGGCCAATACATCCGAGCGGCGCGTCATCAAGATTCCGCTGGACCGGCTACAGGAAAATCCGCTCAACGCTCGTCGTATCTACGACCCTCAAACCGTTCAGGAGCGGGCTGCCTCCATTGCCACGCATGGCCAGCAGACCCCAGGACTTGCGGCGCCCCATCCAAGCAAGCCAGGTTGGTATGTCCTCATCGACGGTCACTATCGCAAACGTGCCTTGGCGGCTGCCGGCAAAGCGGAGATGGATTGCTTTGTCGAAGAGGGCTTATCTGACATCGATTTCTACCGACTCTCCTTCGTCCTGAATGAGCAGCGCTCGGGGCAGTCGGTGCTGGATAACGCCATCGCGTGGCGGCAGTTGCTAGATGAAGGAAAAGTCAAAAAAGAAGAAGATATTTGTGAGATTACCGGCGTGTCAGCGGGTACCGTCAACAAGACCTTGGCACTGCTGAAGTTGCCGGACTCGGTGCTTGACGTGATGAAGGAGCGTCCGGCTGGTATTGGCATTGCGACTGGCTATGAACTGACGCTGTACTGCAAGAGTGCGGGTGAGGAGCGAACGCGCGAGCTTGTGCATCGCGTGCTGGAAGAAGGCCTGTCAAGCCGTGATGTGGAGCAGATTCGGAAAATCGCCCAAGAAGGACGGACGCGCAAAGTCAAGGAAGTCAGCCGCCAGTACAAGATTCGTAACAGCGAAGGTGATCTACTTGGCACAATCAAGGAGTGGGATTCCGGCCGCGTCATGTTGGATGTGAAGCTGAGTGACCGCGCGGCCCGCGAATCCTTGGTGGAAGCGCTGAAAAGCCGCTTCGGGCTAGACGTGGCCCTCCTATAGTCCGCTGTGCAGCGGCTTCAAACGTAAGCGCCCTCCGGGGCGCTTTTCTTTTATGGGAAGCAGGGCGAAGGCACGATCAGGTACCTAATTAGCACGATTCCGTACCTGTTTCTGCGGACGCGGCCCGGCTTATACGGAGCAGAAGCAGCTGTGAAGCGCTGTCGAAAGCGCAGAACATCCTCCAGTCGGGAGCTCAAATAATATGTTTCTCTTATTAAAATAATGACGTTTTATAGAACCACTTTGAGGTTTTTAACCCTTGATGTACACTTTAATAACATCATTCTGAGGCATCCGGATGGCTAGGCCGGCTCTCCATTTCTCCAACGAACAGCAGCAGCGGATCCTCGAAGCGATCCGCCGGCTGGACATTGCGTTCCCTCACGACAACGCTGTGTTCCTGGACGAACTGATTGACGCCGTGCACGCTGTGACGCGGCGCATCTATGGCGCCCGGCGTTACTCGCAATGGCTTGCTGAAGCCGGTGTAACGCGGCGGCCTAGCAACATGACGCTGCAGAAGGCAGTGAACCGGGCGCATGGGCGAAGCGGGAGAGGGCTTGGTGGGACGCCGGACACCGTCGAGCCTTGGCCGATCCCTTGGACCGCCGCAGAAACGGGTACGCCAGTGATGTCGAGCGCGCACGCCTCACGCGAAGAGCGCGATCGCGTAGCTTCAAGGGCGATTGGCGCACCCGGTGCGGGAGCAGAGTGGATGGAGGCGCGCATCCGCGCCGAAGTGGCGGAACGCGCGCTGGAACACGAGGCTGCGCGCAACCGACAGCTACAGGCTGCCATGGCTGATCTGGAGCGCCGCCTTGGCGAGGCGCTTGCCACGGCGCCAGCCGTCTCGCCAAAGCTGACCGATTCCACGCTCGAGCGCATTGAACAGACAATCGAAACGGTAGCCCGCCTCGAGGGGGCTGCCAGCGCGCTGGCGGGTACCGAACGATTTTTGCGCCTGCAAAACGATGCGGTCCGGCAGCAGACGCAGAACGAGGCCGAGCAATTGCGCCAGCGCATTCGCACGCTCGAAGCAGAGGTCGCTCAGCTGCGCACGCAACTCGACGCCTACCGACGTATGCCTGAACGCGCCGCGCCGGTGTCACGTGGCTGGGTGAAGCCCGCTTCCTGAAGCCGCGTTAGCGTGCACTCACTGATCGGCGGACCGGAATCGGCGTGCCAGATCGGACGCAGAATTGGGTACGCTTTTCCAACTTTCGGCGCTGAAAGTTGACGTGGCGGACTTGCAACCGATTGTAGAAAAGGCTCCGCCAACAGGAGTTCTCTTCGTTCAACGGTCGGTATCGGTGTGTCCGTGGGTCAAGAGGCGATTGCAGGCATGGGGCTTGCTCGCGACCCTAGGTCTCATCGATGGAGTCGTCATGAACGAGAAGATCACCAAGGCCGTGTTTCCCGTGGCGGGGCTCGGTACGCGTTTCCTACCCGCCACCAAGGCCAGCCCCAAAGAGATGTTGCCGATCGTCGACAAGCCGCTCATCCAATATGCGGTGGAAGAGGCGGCCGCGGCGGGCATCACGGAGATGATCTTCATCACCGGGCGCGCCAAGCGCGCAATCGAAGACCACTTTGACAAGGCGTACGAACTCGAAACCGAACTGGCGGCCAAGAACAAGCAGGCGTTGCTGGACATGGTGCAGTCAATCAAGCCGGCCGGCGTCGAGTGTTTCTATGTGCGCCAGCCCGAGACGCTGGGGCTTGGCCACGCGGTGTTGTGCGCGCAGAAATTGGTACGCGACGAGCCCTTTGCCGTGATTCTGGCGGACGATCTGCTCGATCACGAGCCCCCCGTCATGCAGCAGATGACCGAGCTGTACGACCACTACCGCTGCTCCATTGTCGGTGTCGAGACGATCGCGCCGGAGGCGACGCGTTCATACGGCGTCGTGGCGGGGCGGGAATGGGATGACCGGCTGGTCAAGCTCGATGGCATCGTGGAGAAGCCGGCGCCAAGCGAGGCGCCGTCCAATCTGGGCGTGGTTGGGCGCTATATCCTGACGCCGCGTATCTTCGATCATCTGCGCAACCTGAGGCAGGGTGCCGGCGGCGAACTGCAATTGACCGATGCGATCCAGAGCCTTCTGGCCGAAGAACAGATCCTGGCGTATCGCTACCGCGGTCAGCGATTCGACTGCGGCAGCAAGTTTGGCTACCTGCAGGCGACGGTCGAGTTTGCGCTTCGCCATCCGGAAGTGCGCGCTGACTTCGAAACGTATCTGAACGAACGCCTTGGTCGGGCGCCCGACCAGGCGACACCCTTGAGCAAGTCGGACCGGCGGTTGCGCGAAGACACCATTGCGCTGAGTGTGGCGGCCTGACCGGCATTGAGGAGGGCTTCCGAGCGGGTGTGCGGGTTTTCGCACCGCCCGCCTGGCGGTTTCCGGGAAACCGCACACTCCGTCGCTGACCCGCCGATTTTCCGTTGACCTCAAAGCCTTGTGCCAGAGCCGTTTGCGGCCCAAGGCGCCGTGTGGGTTCCGCATGGAATGCTTCTTGAGTAATAGCGCCCACCTATAAACCGGTGGACAGGCCGCATGCCGCTGGCACTGCCGCCGCTGACGCTCCAAGGAGACACCATGACACAGCCCCAAGCTGGCACGATGCCGGGCGAATTCTCGCCCGCCCAAGCCCCCGCCAGAGACAGAGACACTCCGCAAGACGTTCGTCGTCGTCTGCGTTCCATCTTCTCGGGCTCGATCGGCAACCTCGTCGAGTGGTACGACTGGTACGTGTATTCGGCGTTTGCGCTGTATTTCGCCAAGTCGTTTTTCCCGAAGGGCGATCAGACCGCGCAGTTGCTCAACACAGCCGCGGTGTTTGCCGTCGGTTTCCTGGCGCGGCCGGTGGGCGGCTGGTTGATGGGCATTTATGCCGATCGCTATGGCCGCAAGCGCGCGCTGTTCTTCTCCGTGGTGCTGATGTGCCTGGGCTCGCTGATCATTGCCCTGACGCCCAGCTATGCGGCCATCGGCGTCGCGGCGCCGGTGCTGCTGGTGCTGGCGCGCCTGCTGCAGGGGTTGTCGGTCGGCGGGGAGTACGGCACATCGGCCACGTACCTCAGCGAGGTCGCCAACAAGGAGCATCGCGGCTTCTATTCCAGCTTCCAATACGTCACGCTCATCGCCGGCCAGCTGACGGCGCTGGCGCTGCTGATCGTGCTGCAGCAGTTCGTGCTGTCACCGGCGCAGTTGGACGCATGGGGCTGGCGCATTCCATTCTTCGTTGGTGCACTGTGCGCGCTGGTGGCGATGCGCATGCGTTCGCACATGGAGGAAACGCAGTCATTCACGGCTGCGAAAGAGAATAAGAAACGCGGCACGCTGGCCGAACTCGCCAAGCATCCGCGCGCGGTGGCCATCGTCGTGGGCCTGACGCTGGGCGGGACGGTTGCGTTCTACACGTACTCGATCTACATGCAGAAGTTCCTGGCGAACACGGTGGGCCTGTCGAAGAGCCAGGCAACGCTGGTGTCAGGCGCGACGCTGCTGCTCTTCGCGCTCCTGCAGCCCATCGTGGGCGGGTTGTCCGACCGTATCGGCCGTCGCCCGATCCTGATCGCGTTCGGCGTGCTGGGTACGCTCTTGACGGTGCCTATCATGACCGGCATCAGTCACACGACGAACCCGTGGTCAGCCTTTTTCCTCATCATGGCCGCGCTGGTGATCGTTTCCGGCTACACGTCGATCAACGCGGTGGTGAAGGCCGAACTGTTCCCGGCAGAGGTGCGTGCGCTGGGCGTGGGGCTACCGTATGCGCTCACGGTGTCGATCTTCGGCGGCACGGCGGAGTACATCGCACTGTGGCTCAAGCAGGCGGGCCACGAGTCGCTGTTCTACTGGTATGTGACGGGCACCATCTTCCTGTCGCTGTTGGTCTACGTGTTCATGCGCGATACTCGCGAGCATTCCCGTATCGAACACTGACCTGATGCCTCCATCCGACGGCCATGCCGACCTTCCCCACCCCGCCCGCGGGCGCGGCTGGCGAATGGCCGTCGCGCTGGCGATGGCCGCGTGCTGCGCGGCGGCAGGGTGGGGCGCTTACGCCATCGCCCTGCAGCGCTACGTTGCCGTGCGCGCCGAAGAGGCCGGCCAGCGCACCACCTTCTACGCGCAGAGCCTGCGCAGCACACTGGCGCGCTATGAATCGTTGCCGCGGCTGGCGGCGCTGGAGCACGTGCTGCACGCCGCATTGCAGGCGAACCATCCGCCTGGCGATGCCGTTGCGCGGGGCGCCGCCAATGCCTACCTGAAAGAGGTTCAGGCGGCTACAGACCTGTCGGCCGCCTATCTGCTGGACACGACCGGGCTCACGCTGGCGGCCAGCAACTGGGATCTGCCGTCTTCCTTTGTCGGACAGAACTACGCATTCCGCCCTTACTTTGCCGAGGCCATGCGCGAAGGCCTCGGCCGCTTCTACGGCGTGGGCAACACCACGGGCGAGACGGGCTATTTCCTCGCCGCGCCCGTGCGCGACGGCAGCAGGCCGATCGGCGCGGTGGTGGTAAAGATCAACCTCGACGCGTTCGAGGCCACCCTGTCGCGCAGCGGCGATACGGTCTTGCTGGTGGACCGCTACGGCGTGATCTTCCTGTCCTCGGTGCCCGCGTTGAAGTACCGCACGCTCGGCACCCTGAGCGTCGACCAACGCGCTGCGCTCGATGCGACGCGCCAATATGCACCGCACACGCTTGTGCCGGTGGATCCCCGAGCTGGCAGCGTACCCTTTTCTGCGGACCAGCCACCTCAGGCCGTGCGCGTGGCATTGCCCGGCAAATCGGCGTCGGTGCTGCGTGTGCAATACCGCCCGGTCGGCCTGCTCGGCTGGCAGGTCGCCGTGTTGATCGACCCACGCGACGAGCAGCGCACCGCGCTGGTTGCCGGCGCCAGTGCATCCTTTGCGATGGCCCTCGCCTTCGCCGTGCTCGTTGCGCTGCGCCTGCGGACGCGCCGACGCGAAGAACAACGCCGTGCGCGCGCCGCGCTGCGCGAAGTCCAGCGCGACCTGGAAGCGCGCATCGCACAGCGCACGGCTGAACTGACCTCAGCCAACACAGCGCTCGCGAGCAAGGTGGAGGCACTCGACGCCGCGCAGCGCATCCTGCGGGAAACGCGCGACGCTGCGGTGCAGGCGGGCAAGCTCGCTGTGCTGGGCCAGATGGCCGCCGGCATCACGCACGAACTCAACCAGCCGCTCACGGCGCTCACCACGCTGTCCGACAATGCGAACCAGCTTGCCGAACGTGGCCGTATCGACGAGGTTCGCGGCAACCTCACGCACATCAGTCAGCTCGCCAACCGCATGGGCCGCATCGTCTCGCACATCAAGGCGTTTTCCCGCAAGGGCGATGCCGCGCGCGCAGCGGTGTCGGTGGACGAAGCCATTCGCCAGGCCCTGATGCTGGTGGAGACACGTCGCCGCCAGGTAGGCGTGACGGTGACCGCCCCCTCGGTGCCGGCGGATCTTGCCGTCTGGGCCAATGCCGTCCGGCTGGAACAGGTGCTGGTAAACCTGATTCGCAACGCCATCGATGCCTCGGCCGAAACGCCGCAACCTCGATCCGCCACCGTGCATGTGAGCGTCGAGCCGGTCGAGAAATGGGTACGCATCACCGTGCGCGACTTCGGCCCCGGCATTCCCGCCGATGTGCTGCCGCGCCTGTTCGAACCGTTCTTTACCACCAAGGTCGACGGGCAGGGGCTCGGTCTGGGGCTGGCGATTTCGCTGGCGATCATCGAAGATTTCGGCGGACGGCTCGAAGGCCGCAACGCCGACGATGAGGGGGGCGGCGCCGCCTTCATCATCGAGCTTGAACGTGCTGTGAATCCCGCATGACTGAACACGCCACTCCCGACATGTCTTCCATCGACCACGCCCCTGTCTTCCTGATCGAGGATGATGATGTGGTTCGCCTGGGCTGCGAGCAAGCGCTCGCGCTGGCGGATGTGCCGGTGCAGTCTTTTGCCGATGCAGAAAGCGCGCTGGCCGCCCTGGCGGCGCAGACGCCCGCCGTGGTCGTGACCGACGTGCGGCTGCCGGGCCGCGACGGTCTGGCCGTACTGCGCGAGATGCTGCAGCACGATCGCCAGTTGCCGGTCATCCTCATCACCGGCCATGGCGATGTGACGATGGCCGTGGCCGCCATGCGCGCCGGTGCCTACGATTTCATGGAGAAGCCTTTCCACTCCGAACGCCTGGTCGACGTGGTGCGACGTGCGCTGGAAAAACGCAGGCTCACGGCAGAAAACCTGCGCCTGCGCGAGGCGCTGCAGGGCCGTCAGGCCTATCCGCTGATCGGTCAGAGCGCGGCCATGCAGAACGTGCGGCGGCTGGTTGCCGCGCTCGCCCCAACGGACGCCGACATCCTCGTCACGGGCGAGACCGGCTCGGGCAAGGAAGTGCTCGCGCGTGCCATCCACGAAGGTAGCCGGCGGCGCGGGCCTTTTGTTGCGCTCAACTGTGCGGCACTGCCGGAATCCGTGTTCGAAAGCGAAATGTTCGGACACGAGGCAGGCGCCTTCACCGGTGCCAACCGCCGCCGCATCGGCAAGATGGAATATGCCAATGGCGGCACGCTGTTCCTCGACGAGATCGAATCGATGCCACTCGCCTTGCAGGCGAAACTCCTGCGCGCGTTGCAGGAGCGCAGTATCGAGCGGTTGGGAAGCAACGCCAGCGTGCCGATCGATTGCCGTGTGGTAGCGGCGGCCAAGGTGGACCTGAAGGAGGCGTCTGACCGCGGAGCCTTCCGCGCGGATCTGTACTACCGGCTGAATGTCGTATCGATCGCGCTGCCGCCGCTGCGCCAGCGCGCAGAAGATATCCCTTTGCTGATGGCTTATTTCCTCCAACAGGCGGCGGTTCGTTACGATCGTCCCGTGCCGGACTGGTCGGCGCAGGACATGATGCGCTGGCAGCACCACGATTGGCCCGGCAATGTGCGTGAGCTGAAGAACGTCGCCGAGCGTTTCTGCCTGGGGCTGGACGACGGCCTGATGGCTTCGGAGGCGAGCCAGCATTCATTGGCGGGCCGCATGATGGCAGTCGAACGTGCCACGATTGAAGAGGCGTTGCGTGCCACTGAAGGCAACGTTGCCCGCACCGCCGACCTGCTCGCCGTGCCGCGCAAGACGCTCTATGACAAGCTGAACCGGCACGGCATCGAGCCGGACCGTTTCCGCTCCAGCTAACGCAGCGACGATTCTCCTACCCTGCGTCCACCCTGCGGCGGCCAGCACGTGGCCGCCAGCAGCACGGCGATGACCGCGTAGACCGACTCGGTCACGGCCAGCGGCATCACGTGTACCTGGTAAAGGGCGGCGGGCAGATCGGCCACCGCATGCAGCAGCACCGCCAGGATGACGGGCAACAGCCGCCGCTGGCGTACCGCGTGCCAGACCAGCAGCGTGAGGGTGAACTGGATCAGCATCGCCGCAATGCGCTCGACCACCGCCCCTGCGGCAAGCCACGGCGAGAGCTGCGCGAGCATCGCGTGGATGGCGCCGCTCATGCTTTGCGCGCCGCTGGCGGCCAGCCGCGCATCCAGTTGGCCCTGGTTGGCGGCGACGCCGAACATCACCATCTGCGCTTGCGATGCGGCACCGACCAGCCACGCTTCCGCGCCGGCATGCCCTAGCGCATAGGCCACCGGCGTGGCTGCATCGCCGGGTGTGCGCGTGAGGTGCCGCAGCCCGAGCCAGCGTCCGCATTCTTCGAACAGCCCCGCCATCAGCGCACCATAGATGACGAAGAGCGCGGGCACGCGCAGCCATTGCGCCGTCACCGGGTTGAGCTGCAGCAGATAAACATGGAGCGTGCGCTCCAGGATCAGCGCAAACAGGACGAACACCCCCGCGCCCACGCCAATGTCACGCCAGGCGAGGTCAAAGCGCCGCCGCAGCCATAACCACGCGCCGATCGGCACACCGGCGATCAGCAAGGCAGCGAGAGCGTGCGCGGCGAGCGCGAGCGGCGGGACGGAG
>JAGWNU010000134.1 GCA_028871175.1 Burkholderiaceae bacterium
GGGCGATCTGGAATTGATGACGCGCATCTACGCGCGCATGGGCGACCGCTTCACCTACGTGGGTGGCCTGCCGACCGCCGAGACGTATGCCCTGCCTTATCTCACGATGGGCGTGACGACGTATTCGTCGGCCATCTTCAACTTCGTGCCCAAGTTTGCGCTGGACTTCTACGCGGCCGTGCGGGCCATGGACCAGGCCGAGGTCTACCGGATGCTCAACGCGTTCGTGCTGCCGTACATCCAGTTGCGCAATCGCAAGCGCGGCTATGCGGTGTCGATCGTCAAAGCCGGCATGAAGGTGATCGGCCGCGACGCGGGCCCCGTGCGTGCCCCGCTGACCGACCTGACCGATGCCGAGGTGGCCGAGCTGTCGGCACTGGTGTCGCGCATTGCCGAAGTGGAAAAGCTGGCCGCCTGAGCGCATCCGGATAGAGAGGGAATCAACATGACCTTGAGCGGCGAACTGTTGCTGGGTGCCGCCCGCGTAGCGGGTGCTGCAGGCAAGGTTCGCGCCATGAACCCCGCCACCGGGGAATGGCTCGAACCCGAATTTACCCTGGCCTCCAAGGCCGATGCTGCGCGTGCTGCTGAACTGGCCGCCGCGGCTTTTGACGTTTACCGCGAGACCGCGCCGGAAACCCGCGCCGCCTTCCTGGAAGCCATCGCCAGCCAGATCGAAGCGCTGGGCGATGCGCTGATCGAACGCGCGATGGCCGAATCGGCACTGCCGCGTCCGCGCCTGGAAGGCGAGCGTGGCCGCACGTGCAACCAACTGCGCCTGTTCGCAAGCGTGGTGCGTGCCGGCGATGCCGTGGGCGCGCGCCTTGATTCGGCCCTGCCGGAGCGCAAGCCGCTGCCGCGCTCGGATCTGCGCATGCGCCGCATTGCGCTGGGCCCGGTGGCGGTGTTTGGTGCGAGCAACTTCCCGCTGGCGTTCTCCGTGGCGGGTGGTGATACCGCGTCGGCGCTGGCTGCGGGTTGCCCGGTGGTCGTGAAGGCACACCCGGCGCATCCGGGCACGTCCGAACTGGTGGGTCGCGCCATTCAGGCGGCGGTTGCCCAGTGCGGGCTGCCCGAGGGCGTGTTCTCGCTCATCCTGGCGGATAACGATGCGGCTGGCGCACTGGTGGCAGATCCGCGTATCCAGGCAGTTGGCTTTACGGGCTCGCGCGCCGGCGGCCAGGCGCTGTTGCGCATTGCGCAGGCCCGTCCGCAGCCGATTCCGGTGTACGGCGAACTGAGCGCCATCAACCCAGTCTTCCTGCTGCCCGATGCTCTGGCCAAGCGCGCCGCTGCGCTGGGCCAGCAATACGTGGCGTCGCTCACGCTGGGCGCGGGCCAGTTCTGTACGAACCCGGGCCTGCTGCTCGCCATCGATGGGCCGGAACTCGATGCCTTTGAAGCTGCCGCCGCTGACGCCATGGGCGACGTGGCTGCGCAGCCGATGCTCACGGCCGGCATCCACACCGCTTACACGCGCGGTGTCGACAAGCTGGCCGCCGAGGCCAACGTGCGGTGCGTCGCACGCGGGCAAGAAAGCGACCAACCCAACCGCGGGCAAGCCGGCTTCTACATCACCGATGCGAAGAGCTTCCAGGCGCAGCCGGCGCTGCACGACGAGATCTTCGGCGCGACCGGCCTGGTCGTGCGCTGCCGCGATGCAGAGGAGCTGCGCACGCTGGCCGAATCGCTCGAAGGCCAGTTGACCGCCACGTTGCATCTGGACGCCGGCGACACAGCCATCGCGCGTTCGTTGCTGCCGATTCTGGAACGCAAGGCGGGCCGCATTCTGGCCAACGGCTGGCCGACCGGCGTCGAGGTGTGCCACGCCATGGTGCACGGCGGCCCCTGGCCGGCAACCACGGATGCACGCACGACTTCGGTCGGCACGGCGGCCATCGAGCGTTTCCTGCGCCCGGTGTGCTACCAGGACCTGCCGGCCGAACTGCTGCCCGAGGCCCTGCAGGACGCCAATCCGCTCAAGCTGCGCCGCCTGGTGGATGGAAGCTGGGCCTGAAGCCGTAACAGTCGAATAGCAAAAAACAACACGCCGGGCCGAACAGGACCCGGCAACTTGAACCGACCGGCACGACGGGTGCCGGCTTAAGGAGGAGACGATGGACATCAAAGCCCCTGCAGTGGGAGCACAGGCCGTTCCGCGCGCTGAGCGCATGAGCCGCGTGCGTTTCGTGATCCTCGC
The DNA here is from genome assembly GCA_028871175.1 of Burkholderiaceae bacterium. Classification (GTDB taxonomy): domain Bacteria; phylum Pseudomonadota; class Gammaproteobacteria; order Burkholderiales; family Burkholderiaceae; genus Ralstonia; species Ralstonia condita. The sequence continues at coordinate 2,201 of JAGWNU010000134.1, forward strand.
GATGCTGTTCATCGTGACGACCATCAACTACGCCGATCGGGCGACCATCTCCATTGCCGGCTCGGCCATGCAGAAGGAACTCGGCATCGATGCCGTGTCGCTTGGCTATATTTTCTCGGCGTTCGGGTGGGCCTACGTGATTGCCCAGATTCCGGGCGGCTGGCTGCTTGACCGCTTCGGTTCCAAGCGCGTGTACACGTTCAGCATTCTGCTGTGGTCGCTGTTCACACTGGCGCAGGGCGCGATCGGCTTCTTTACCGGTGCTACCGCCATCATCATGGTGTTCTGCCTGCGCTTCCTGGTAGGGGCGGCAGAGGCGCCGTCCTTCCCGGCGAATAGCCGTATCGTGGCAGCCTGGTTTCCGGCCAATGAGCGCGGCACCGCAGCGGCCATCTTCAACTCAGCGCAATATGCCGCCACGGTGGTGTTTGCCCCGCTGATGGCTTGGCTGGTGCACGCGTTCGGCTGGCATCACGTGTTTATCGTGATGGGTGTGATCGGCATCGTCATGGCGGTCGTGTGGAAGGCATTCGTGCACGAACCGAAGGACCACCCGGGCGTGAACCGCGCCGAAATCGAGTACATCGAAGCCGGGGGCGGCCTGGTCAACATGGACCGTGCGGGCGTGGCCAAGGCCGAGGGGCCGAAGCTCGGCTACGTGAAGCAGCTCCTGCAGAACCGCATGCTGATGGGTGTGTACATCGCGCAGTACTGCATCAATGCGCTCACGTACTTCTTCATCACGTGGTTTCCGGTGTATCTGGTGCAGGCGCGCGGGATGTCGATCCTGAAGGCGGGCATCGTCGCGTCGATTCCCGCGGTGTGCGGTTTCCTGGGCGGCATTCTGGGCGGGATCATTTCTGACGCGCTGCTTCGCCGTGGTACTTCACTGTCGGTGGCGCGCAAGGTGCCCATCGTGCTGGGCATGCTGCTCTCCATGACCATGGTGATCTGCAACTACGTCGACGCGCAGGCCATCGTGGTGGCGGTAATGGCGCTGTCGTTCTTCGGCAAGGGCCTCGGGGCGCTGGGCTGGGCCGTGAACTCGGATACGGCGCCCAAGCAGATCGCCGGCTTGTCGGGCGCGCTGATGAACACGTTCGGCAACCTGTCGAGCATCACTACCCCCATTGCCATCGGTTACATCGTCAACACCACGGGTTCGTTCAACGGTGCGCTGGTGTACGTCGGTATCCACGCGGCGGTTGCCATCGTCTGCTACCTGTTCATGGTGGGCGAGATCAAGCGTGTGGAACTCAAGCCGCTGTAAGCCAGAGGAGCCTTGCAAGTGACGTTGCAATCGATCGAGTCCGGCGCACGAACGCACACGCCGCGTGTGACGGAGATGCAGGTGATCCCGGTCGCAGGCCGCGACAGCATGCTGCTGAACCTGTGCGGCGCGCATGCTCCGTTCTTTACGCGCAATCTCGTCATCCTGAAGGACAACGCCGGGCGTACCGGCGTGGGCGAGGTGCCTGGCGGGGAGGGCATCCGTCGGGCGCTGGAGCGCGTGATTCCGCTGGTGGTTGGTCAATCGATCGGTCGTACCAACGGTGTGCTGAACAGCATTCGCCGGGCGCTGGCCGGTGGCGGCAATGCCGCGCATCAGGCGACGGTGCACCAGGTGACCTCCGCTTCGGAAGCCGCCGTGCTGCGCCAGCCGCACGAGATCAACCTGCGCATGGACAACGTCATCACGGCGGTGGAAGCCGCGCTGCTCGACCTGCTTGGCCAGTTTCTGGAGGTGCCGGTGGCAGAGCTGCTGGGCGCCGGTCAGCAGCGCGATAGCGCGCCGATGCTCGCCTACCTGTTCTACGTGGGCGATCGCCGCAAGACCGATCTGCCGTACCTGGATGGCGCCAGCGGCGCCGACGACTGGCTGCGCCTGCGCCACGAAGCCGCCATGTCGCCCGACGCCATCGCCCGCCTGGCCGAAGCCGCCACCGAGCGCTATGGCTTTGCCGATTTCAAGCTCAAGGGCGGCGTGATGCCCGGCGCTGAAGAGATGGAAGCGGTTGCCGCCATCAAGACGCGCTTTCCGCAAGCCCGTGTCACGCTGGACCCGAATGGCGCATGGTCGCTCAACGAAGCGATTGCGCTGTGCAAGGGCCAAGGGCATCTGCTGGCCTATGCCGAAGACCCGTGCGGCCCCGAAGCCGGCTACTCAGGCCGTGAGGTGATGGCCGAATTCAAGCGCGCCACCGGCATCCCGACGGCCACCAACATGGTCGCGACCGATTGGCGCCAGATGGGCCACGCCGTCCAGCTGCACGCGGTCGATATTCCGCTGGCCGATCCGCATTTCTGGACCATGCAAGGCTCCGTGCGCGTTGCGCAGTTGTGCGACGAGTGGGGCCTGACGTGGGGCTCGCACTCCAACAACCATTTCGACGTGTCCCTGGCGATGTTCACGCATGTGGCCGCAGCGGCGCCGGGCAACATCACGGCCATCGACACGCACTGGATCTGGCAGGAGGCCGAAGAGCGCCTGACGCGCGAGCCGCTGCGCATCCACGGCGGCCATGTGGCCGTGCCGGAGCGTCCGGGCCTCGGTATCGAAATCGACATGGAGCGCGTCATGGCTGCCCATGCGCTGTACAAGACTTTGGGCCCTGGCGCGCGTGACGACGCCATGGCCATGCAATACCTCATGCCCGGCTGGACGTATGATCCGAAACGGCCAAGCCTGGGGCGCTGAACCGAATATCGCTTGAACCAATCACGGAGTCTGTGATGTCTGAACCGACGCTGGCCCCCGAGGCCGGCAACGCAACTGAAAAGGCGCTGACGATCCGCGTGCACGACGGTGACAACGTCGCCATCGTCGTCAACGCACGCGGCCTTCCCGCCGGCACGGCACTGTCCGATGGCACCGTGCTTGTCGAAGGCGTGCCGCAAGGCCATAAGGTCGCGCTGGTCGACTTGGCCGAAGGCGACGCCATCATCCGCTACAACGAGGTGATCGGCTATGCCGTGAAGCCGCTGCCGCGCGGTAGCTGGGTCAACGAGCACGCTGTGAAGCTGCCGTCCGCTCCCGCGCTGGATGAGCTGCCACTGGCCACGCGCCCCGATCCCAAACTCGCCAAACTCGAGGGCTACACGTTCGAGGGCTATCGCAACGCAGACGGCACGGTCGGCACGAAAAACGTGCTCGGCATCATGACCAGCGTGCAATGCGTGGCCGGCGTGACGGACTACGTCGTTGGTCGCATCAAGCGCGAGCTGCTGCCGCGCTTCCCGAACGTTGACGATGTGGTGGCGCTGAACCACGTGTACGGCTGCGGCGTCGCCATCAATGCGCCGGCCGCTATCGTGCCGATTCGTACGCTACAGAACCTGGCACTCAACCCGAACTTTGGCGGCGAGATCATGGTGATCGGCCTGGGCTGCGAAAAGCTCGTGCCCGAACGCCTTGTGCCGGAAAGGCTCGCACCCGGCGGCCGCATTCCCATCGAAGTTGCCGGCACGGCGGATTCGCCCGTGCTGCGCCTGCAGGACGAAGCCTTCGACGGCTTCATCGGCATGACCGACGCCATCATGGAGATGGCCGAGCGCCGCCTGGAACACCTGAACAAGCGCCAGCGCGAAACCTGCCCGGCATCCGACCTCGTGGTCGGGGTGCAGTGCGGGGGCAGCGATGCGTTCTCGGGCGTGACGGCCAACCCCGCCGTCGGCTTTGCGGCCGACCTGATCGTACGTGCAGGCGGCACCGTGATGTTCTCGGAAGTCACCGAAGTGCGTGACGCCATTCACCTGCTCACGCCGCGCGCCATCGATGAAGACGTCGGCCGTGCGCTGCTGCGCGAGATGGCCTGGTACGACAACTACCTGAGCGGCGGTCAGACCGACCGCAGCGCCAACCCGTCGCCGGGCAACAAGAAGGGCGGCCTGTCGAACGTGGTGGAAAAGGCGCTCGGTTCGATCGTCAAGTCAGGCAGCACGCCCATCGTCGACGTGCTTGGCCCGGGCGAGAAGGTGCGTCGCAAGGGCCTGATCTTTGCGGCCACTCCCGCGAGTGACTTCGTGTGCGGCACGTTGCAGCTGGCCTCCGGCATGAACCTCCAGGTGTTCACCACCGGCCGCGGCACGCCGTATGGACTGGCCATGGCGCCGGTCATCAAGGTATCGACGCGCAAGGCGCTGTCCGAGCGCTGGCATGACCTGATCGATCTCGACGCCGGCCGCATCGCCACGGGCGAGGCGACCATTGCCGACATCGGCTGGGAGCTGTTCCACTTAATTCTTGACGTGGCGAGCGGACGCAAGCAAGTTTGCGCCGACAAGCTGGGCCTGCACAACGCACTGGCCCTGTTCAATCCCGCCCCGGTGACCTGATATGACGACTGAAGTGAATGTTCAACCCGATCCGCTGGAAGGCGTGGCGACGCATTGCCACCGACTGCTGTTGACCGGCGCAGGCGGCCATCTCGGCAACGTGCTGCGCGAGCGTCTGACCAAGTACGCCGATTTTTTGCGCCTGTCTGATATATCTGCTCTTGGCGCGGCGCGTGCCGGTGAAGAAATCATGCCGTGCAATCTGGACGATGCGCGGGCTGTCGATGCGCTCGTAGCCGGCACGGACGCTATCGTGCACCTGGGCGGCGTGTCGGTGGAGCGGCCGTTTGAAGAGATCCTGCCCGCCAACATACTCGGCACCTACAACATCTATGAGGCCGCGCGCCGCCACGGCGTGCGCCGCATTGTGTTCGCCAGTTCGAACCACACCATCGGGTTTTACAGGCAGGGCGAGGTCATTGACGGCAAGGCGCCCACCCGGCCCGACAGTTACTACGGGCTGAGCAAGGTGTTTGGCGAACAGCTCGCCAGCTTCTACTTCGATCGCTACGGCATCGAGACGGTCGCCATCCGCATCGGCTCGTCTTTTGCGGAGGAGAAGGACCGGCGCATGCTGGTTACATGGCTCGGCTATGACGATCTGGAACAACTGGTCCGCCGGGCCTTGTTCGTGCCAAAGGTGGGCTTTACCGTCGTCTATGGTGTGTCCGCCAATCGCGACCGCTGGTGGGACAACCGCCATGCGGCGCACCTTGGCTACGCCCCCGTCGAAACGAGCGAAATCTTTCGCGCCCAGGTCGAGGCGCAACCGCCGCTGTCCGCTGATGACCCCGCGGCGCAGTACCAGGGCGGCGCCTTCGTCAAAGCCGGCCCGTTCGGAGACTGATGCGATGTACGCGAACGTGGAACGCATCGGGACCATGCAGTGCGGTGTGGGCGAGAGCCCGGTGTGGCACAGCGGTGAACAGGCGTTGTACTGGACGGATATCCCGGGCCGAACGCTGTGGCGCTGGAGTCAATCGACGGGCCAATGCGAAGCATGGGCGCTGCCCGAAATGGCCGGCTGCATTGCCATGACGTCCGATGGCTGGGCGCTGGCAATGGAATCGGGAATCTACCGCGTGCGCCAGCCGCAGGCGGGCATGGCACTGGCGCCGCTGGAGCGGCTCGCAACGGTCGAGCACGCTCGGCCCGACATGCGCTTCAACGACGGCCGCTGCGACCGCCAGGGCCGTTTCTGGACCGGGACCATGGTGCTCGACACCTCGCTTGGCCTGCCCGTTGGCAAGCTGTATCGGCTCGATGCCGCCGCCCGCCGGATAGACGGCGTCATCGACGACCTGATTGTTCCCAACGGCCTCGCCTTCAGTCCGGACGGCCGCACGATGTATCTGTCGGACTCGCATGCAAGCCGGCAAACCGTGTGGGCGTTCGATTACGACGTGGAGAGCGGCACGCCGCATCATCGCCGTGTCTTCATCGACATGAACGCCCATCCCGGCCGGCCCGACGGCGCCGCCGTGGACGCCGAAGGCTGCTACTGGATCTGCGGCAACGATGCAGGGCTCGTCCATCGGTTCACGCCGGACGGGCGCCTTGACCGCAGCCTTCCCATTCCCACGTCCAAGCCTGCCATGTGCGCATTTGGCGGGCCCGGACTGGACACCCTGTTCGTGACGTCGATCCTGATCGGCGACGACCCGCTCTCGGGCGCCACGTTTGCAGTGCGCCCGGGCGTGACCGGATTACCGGAACCCGCTTTATCTGTCTGAATGACCTGAACGCCATACCCGCCCCAGAACAGAAGAAGAGCAGGGGCACCTAGGAGACAACATGAAACCCATCAAAGGTCTGCGCTGGTGGATCGTCGGGCTCGTCTTGAGCGGGCTGATCATGAACTACCTGGCACGCAATGCGCTTGCCGTGGCAGCACCCGAAGTCAACAAGGTGCTGAACATCACCACCCAGCAGTACGGCTACATCGTGGCGGCATTTCAGGCGGCCTACATGGTGATGCAGCCGGTGGCGGGCTACGTGCTCGACGTGCTGGGCACCAAGCTCGGCTTTGCGTTGTTTGCCGGGGCGTGGTCGGTGGTGTGTCTGTTGCACAGCATGGCGGGTGGATGGCTGTCGATGGCCGCGTTCCGCGCCATGCTGGGGATGACGGAGGCCGCAGGTTTCCCGTCGGCACTGCGGGCCACGGCAGAGTGGTTTCCGGCCAAGGAGCGCTCGATTGCGACGGGGTGGTTCAACATCGGCTCGTCGGTCGGGGCGGTGGTGGCGCCGCCGCTGGTGGTCTGGTGCATTCTCCACGGCGACTGGCGTTTTGCCTTTGCCGTGATCGGCGGCATCGGGCTGGTGTGGAGCGTGCTGTGGTTTCTGCTCTACCGCGTGCCGACGCAGCACCCGCGCCTGTCGGCGGAGGAGCACGCCTACATTCGCGCCGGTCAGGAAGTCTCCGACGACGCTGCGAATGCACCCAAGCCTTCGTGGGGCAGGATCATCAGCGGCAAGCGATTCTGGGGCATTGCCATCCCGCGCTTTCTGTCGGAACCGGCGTGGCAGACGTTCAACTACTGGATTCCGCTCTACATGGCCACCGAGCGCCACATGAACCTGAAGGAGATCGCGCTGTTCGCGTGGCTCCCGTTCCTGGCGGCGGACGTGGGCTGCGTGCTCGGAGGCTACCTGGCGCCCTGGTTTCAGAAACGTTTCTCGGTATCGCTGGTCACCTCGCGCAAGCTGGTGATGGTGACCGGCTGCCTGTGCATGATCGGTCCGGCGTGCATCGGGCTGGTGACGAGCCCATACACCGCGATTGCGCTGTTCTGCGTGGGCGGCTTCGCGCACCAGACGTTGTCGGGCGCGTTGTACACGTTGACATCCGACATGTTCGGCAAGCATGAAGTGGGCACAGCCGTGGGGCTGGCCGGAATGTCGGGCTACCTGGGCGGGATGCTGTTCTCGCTGGCGGTCGGCTCCCTCGCCGCGACCATCGGCTACAACCCGCTGTTCGTCGCGCTGGCCGTGTTTGACATCGTTGCGGCCATCCTGGTGTGGACGATGCTCAACGACAAGCAGGCGCAGCCCATGCCAATGCAGGCGGGCGCAGCAGCGCCGAGCACGGCGGCATGACGATCGGGCATTCAGTCACGCTGGCTGCTGTCCGATCTTCGGATTCAGCCTGGCCGGGCGGAGCGGGTCGAAGTCGACCCACTCGCCGCTGCGCCAGCGGCCCGCAGCCTCTTCGACGTCCATGCCGCCGGCTGCGGCCAGAATGCGTGCGGCATCGGCCTCGCGCTCGGGTGTGACCCGCACTGCGAGCAGCACGCCGGAATGGCGCGTGCGCAACGTGGCGTCGGGCGGTTGTTCCGGGTTGGGCTCGTCGCATGTGGCATACATG
>JAGWNU010000354.1 GCA_028871175.1 Burkholderiaceae bacterium
ATGCCTGCCGGCTGCCTGTACGCATCCACCGCCTTCATCCAGAAGAACCCGAATACGACGCAGGCGTTGACGAACGCCATGGTGCGCGCGCTCAAGTGGCTGCAGAAGGCGGGCCCCTCGGACATCGTGAAGACGGTGCCGGAAGCCTACCTGCTGGGCGACCGCGCCCTGTACCTGGCCGCGTGGGACAAAGTGCGCGAGGCGATCTCGCCGGATGGCATGATGCCGGCAGATGGCCCGGCCACGGCGCTGCGGACGCTGTCGGAATTCGACGCAGAAGTGAAGGGTAAGCAAATCAAGCTCGACCAGACCTTCACCAACGCCTTCGTCCAGAAGGCCAACGCCAAGTACAAGTAAGCCTCACAGGCTTTTGACAGCGCGCCCGGTTTGTCCGGGCGCATTGTTTTTGGGACGCATCTCATGACGACGCCCGCGCTTTCGTTCGATCAGATCACCTGTACGTTCATTTCACCCGACACGCCGGGCCAGCGTTACACCGCCGTCCAAAACACCTCGCTGGAGGTGCAGGCCGGGGAGTTCGTCTCCGTGGTGGGCCCGACCGGCTGCGGCAAATCCACCTTGCTGAATCTGGCGGCGGGCCTGTTGCAGCCGTCTTCTGGGCAGGTCCGGGTGTTTGGCGAACCGCTGGTCGGCATCAATCGTCGCGCCGGCTACATGTTTCAGGCAGAGGCGTTGATGCCATGGCGCAGCGCGCTCGACAACGTGACGGCCGGGCTGCAGTTTCGGGCCATGCCCGACAAGGAAGCGCGTGACCTCGCCATGTCTTGGCTCGCGCGCGTTGGTCTGGGAGGGTTTGAGGACCGCTATCCGCACCAGCTCTCGGGCGGGATGCGCAAGCGCGTCAGCCTGGCGCAGACGCTGGTGCTGGACCCCGACATCATCCTCATGGACGAGCCGTTCTCGGCGCTCGACATCCAGACGCGTCAGCTGATGGAAAACGAGGTGCTCGATCTCTGGGCTGCCAAGCGCAAGGCGGTGCTGTTCATTACCCACGATCTGGATGAGGCGATCGCCATGAGCGATCGCGTGGTTGTGCTGGCCGCCGGCCCCGGCACGCATCCCATCGGGGAATTTGTGATCGACCTGCCGCGCCCGCGCGACGTTGCCGAGATTCGCGATCAGGCCGGCTTCGTCGACCTGCACTCGCGCATCTGGGATGTGCTGCGCGAAGAAGTGCTCAAGGGGTACGCGCAGCATCGTCGCGTGGCCTGAACCGAATCCGATCGATCTCTCCCATGGCAAATCGTCCGCTTTCTCCTGTTGCATTGCGCACGTGGCAGCTCGGCCTGCTGGTCATCACGCTTGGCGTGTGGCATGTCGCCACCCGTTCGCAGGACGTCGCGTTCTTTTTCGGTGAGCCGCTCATCGTCGCCCAGCGCATCTGGGCATGGTTCGTGACGGAGCACGATATCTACCTGCATCTTGGCGTCACGCTGGCCGAGACCGTGCTGGCGTTTGCGATCGGCACCGCCAGCGGCCTGGGCGCCGGCTTGTGGCTGGCGCTGAGCCCGGCCGCATCGGCAGTGCTCGATCCCTATATCAAGGCGGCCAACTCGATGCCGCGTGTGATTCTGGCGCCGATCTTTGGCGTGTGGTTCGGGCTGGGTATCTGGTCAAAGGTTGCGCTGGCAGTGACGCTGGTGTTCTTCATCGTCTTCTTCAACGTCTACCAGGGCGTGAAGGAAGTGAGCCCCGTGGTGCTCTCCAGCGCGCGCATGCTCGGCGCAAACGCCCGCCAGTTGCTGCGCCACGTATACCTGCCCAGCGCCACGAGCTGGGTGTTCAGCTCGCTGCACACCAGCGTCGGGCTGGCATTCGTCGGTGCTGTGGTGGGTGAATACCTGGGCTCCAGCCAGGGCGTGGGCTATC
>JAGWNU010000135.1 GCA_028871175.1 Burkholderiaceae bacterium
GTCCTCAATGTCGATGCCGGCATCGACTACCGCAAGCGTGCGATGGAGCAGGTGCAGGCGTATCACACACCCCTGGGCGCCAAGGCCAACTCGGCGCTGCGCGACGCGTTCGTTGCCGTGGCGGAAGTGCCGGATGAATCGCCGGTGCTGCATATCGAGCACCGGGAAATCCGCGCCCAGCGCAAGGCGGGCGGCGTGGTGTGGTTCGATTTTGCGACGCTGTGCGGCGGGCCTCGCTCACAGAACGATTACCTCGAAATTGCTTCGCGCTTCCATACGGTCATCCTGGCAGACGTGCCAAAAATGACGCCACGCATGGCTTCCGAGGCGCGCCGTTTCACGTGGCTGATCGACGTGTTCTACGACCATAAGGTCAAGCTGCTGATGTCTGCCGAGGTGCCCGCCGACGAGCTGTATGTGGAAGGCCAGATGGCCAATGAATTCCACCGCACGGTCTCGCGCATCATCGAGATGCAATCGCGGGAGTACCTCGAGGCGCCTCGTCGCGAGTTCGACACGTCGCTGACCTGATTACCGCTTGCCTGTCTAATGCGAAAGCGGCGGGTTGCGATGGGCGGACGGCGACGGCCGCAGGCTCCCGCCCAGGAAGTCGTGGGTGACGGATTCGTTCTTGCGATTGACGTTGCGAAACGCGCCCTCCACCAGCATGGGCGCAATATGGCTCACATCGGTCTGCGAAGCGATTGCCACGTCCTCCGCAAAGCCGCGTTCACACAGCTCGCGGCCCGACACTGAGTCGAGCAGCCACGCTTTCATCATGCCGGTTTGCGAGGCCTCACGGTAGATGGCGCGGGCGGCAAGCGCCTCGGGCGATAGGGCCTGCGGCAGGAAGCCCGCAACCGTTTCCGACAGGTGATGGACGATGGCACCAGCGGCCAGCCAGTCCTCCAGGGCGGGGCGCAGGTTGCCGTCGGGCCAGCGTTCTCCGGAAGCCACTACGGCAATCCGCCGGCCCAGCCGCGACGCAGCTTCGGCCACTGCGCGCGCGTTGCGCAGGCAGCCGGCAAATGTCGGCGTTGATCCGGTGGCCAGCGCCAGCGTCGCCCCGTTGGGCGACGGCAGCACCAGGCTGCTGCCTATCGGCAGCTCGCGCAGGGACGCCGGCGACAGCGTGTAGCCGGGCTGGCCGCGGTTGGTGCCGGCCAGCATGGCGCCCGCCCGGCGGGCGAAGATTTCGGCGCTGCCGTCCCGCCATGGGTAGGGGTAGATGCGTGCGCCGCGCGCTACGCCGATGTCCACGCAGGTGCAGAAGGACAGCACGTCGACGACGATGACCGCATCGCAATGCGGCGCCAGCGCGGATGCGCCATGCTCTCCCCACTCGCAGTGAACGTTGTACAGGCTGAATTCGGTTGCCACGACGCCCTCCTGTTTGCCTGGTGCGGCTATCACTATAGGCGGCGTATTTTTTTGCGGGAGGGCCGGTAGTTGCCTAGAGTGGCGTGAAAGTCGCTTATTCCGTCGAATTTTTAATGGGCCGTGATTGACGCGCGTCAAGAGCGGCTTTTGGGTTGCTGGCTAGCATCACCCCATAATGACGACGACACTCGCCCCCAATCTTCCGGCCCCTTCGGCCGTTGGCTCCGGCTCGCCGGTTGCAGCCGGCAGCGCGCGCGCGTCGCACGTCACCTGTTACCACTGCGGCACGGCCCTGGATGCGGGCACTGCCCTCCGCGGCGAGATTGCTGGGCACGCCCGCGATTTCTGCTGCGCAGGCTGCCAGACCGTCGCGCAGACGCTGCACGCCTCCGGCATGGGGCATGTCTACGATGGCCCGATCGCCTTCGCCAAGCCGATTGATGGTGAGCAGCGCGCCGAAGCCGAAGCCGTATGGGCGACCTATGATCTGCCTGTCATGCGCGAGCGCTTTGTGCGTGCGCGCAACGATGGCACCGAAGACCTTTCCCTGGCGGTCAGCGGCATGCGTTGCGCCGCATGCGTCTGGCTGATCGATCGCGCCCTGTCGCGCGTGGCGGGCATACGTGAAGCCACCGTCAACTACGCGACCGAGCGCGTCCGGATAGTTGGCGATGCGGGTGCCATGCGTTTGTCCGACGTGTTTGCCGCCATCGCCGATGTTGGCTACCAGGCCTGGCCAGACCAGCCATCCGCGCGCCGCTCCGCCGAGGCACGCGAGCGCCGCAGCCTGCTCATCCGTCTGGGCATTGCCATGCTCGGCATGATGCAAGTCATGATGTACGCGTGGCCGGTGTACCTATACAGCGGTGAGATTCCACTCAATCAGACGCGCCTGATGCAGTGGGCCAGCCTGGTTCTGACGGCGCCGGTGGTCGTGGTCTCGGCAGGCCCAATCTTTCGCAGTGCGTGGCGACAGGTTCGCCACGTCCACGTTGGCATGGATGTGCCGGTGGCGCTCGGCATCGGTGCGGCGTTCATCGCCAGTGTTGTCGCCACACTGCGGGGCCACGGCGAGACCTATTTCGACTCGGTCACGATGTTCGTGGCGTTTCTGCTGGCGGCGCGTTACCTGGAACTGCGAGCCAGGCAGAGCGCCGCATCAGGCGCGGAGGCCCTGGTGCGGCAGTTGCCTGCGACCTGCCGCCGGATCGACGGCGACTCCGGCGCGGTCGAGACCATCCCCGTTGCCGCCCTCTGCGCGGGGGATTGCGTCGAAGTCCGGGCAGGGGAGGTGCTTCCTGCCGATGGTGTCATCGAGCAGGGCGAGTCCGAAATCGACGAATCGCTGCTCTCCGGCGAGAGCGTGCCGCGTCCACGCAGCGCGGGTGCGACGGTGTTGGCCGGAAGCTATAACGTGGTCAGTGCGGTCCGCATGCGGGTGAACCGCGTGGGCACGCAGACACGCTTGGCCGCGATCGTCGAGTTGCTCGACCGCGCCTTGAACGACAAGCCCCGCATGGCTGAGCTCGCCGATCGCGTGGCAGGCCGCTTCGTGGCCGTTCTGCTGGGCTGGGCGCTGCTGACGGCGATTGTCTGGTGGTGGATTGACCCCGCCCGTGTCTTTGCGGTCACGGTGGCGGTGCTGGTGGTGAGCTGCCCGTGCGCGCTGTCGCTGGCCACACCTGCTGCGCTGGCAGCGGCGAGTGGCGTGCTGGCGAGGCGCGGCGTGCTCGTCACGCGAGGGCATGCCATCGAAAGCCTGGCCGCCGTGACGGATGTGTTGCTGGACAAGACAGGTACGCTGACCGAAGGGCGCCTGCGGTTGCTGAGCATCGAGACCTACGCGGAGGTGGATGCCGAGGCCTGTCTGGCCATGGCCTGCGCGATGGAGCAGGCGGAGAATCATCCGATCGCGCAGTCCCTGCGGGCGGCTGCACCCGCCGCGCTGGCGTTGCCGGCTGTCGGGCGCGCCACGAACGTACCGGGGCAGGGCGTGCATGTGCAGATCGACGCGCAATCCGTACGTCTTGGGACGCGATCGTTCGCCGCCGCGCGCTATGTAGATCAGCCTGTGGTGTCGACGCGCTATGGCAGTGAGGCGCCGATGGAGGACGTTCCCCCGGCGGCTGCATGCACCACCATCTGGCTCGGCCGTGACGGCCGGCCGCTCGCACGCTTCACCTTGGCGGATACGCCGCGTAGCGACGCGCCGGTTTGCCTGGATGCGCTCCGAGCCCAAGGCCTGCGATTGCACCTGGTGTCCGGGGACGCCCCCGAGACTGTCCACTGGTGGGCCAAGCGCCTCGGCATCCACCACGCCATCGGCGGTGCCAGCCCCGAAGACAAACGCGCCTACGTGCGCAAGCTGCAGGCAGACGGCGCTCGCGTGCTGGCCGTGGGCGATGGGATCAACGACGCGCCATTGCTCGCGCAGGCGCAGGTGTCGATCGCCATTGGCACTGGCGCACCGCTCGCGCAGGCCGGCGCCGACGCGATCCTGACCGAGCCGCGCCTGCCAGCCATCAGCGAAGCCATATCGATCGGACGTCGCACATTGCGCGTGGTGCGCCAGAACCTGGGCTGGGCCTTTGCCTATAACGCCATCAGCATTCCGCTCGCCACCCTGGGGTGGCTGTCGCCGCTGGAGGCGGGCATCGGCATGTCGGTCTCGTCGCTGCTGGTGGCACTTAACGCGTGGCGTTTGTCGCGGGCGGTTTAGGAGGGGAGATGGAAACACTGTTCTTGCTGATTCCACTGTCGCTGATGGCGGTGGCCGCGATTGTGGGCGCCCTGTGGTGGGCGGTCGGCTCGGGTCAGTACGACGATCTGAAAGCGCCCGCTGAATCGATTTTGCTGGATCCGGATACCCCTGCGCGCGACACAACGCCGCGCGATTGAACTGCTTAACCACAATGGCCGGGGTGCCTTGACGCACGTCAAGACCCCGAGGTCGCCCGATTCTTAACATGACCGCATCAAACCAACTACCTTGGGGAGCAAGCATGGCATCATCCAGCGCGTTGCAGCACACCCAGACCTTCAATTACCGCGTTGTTCGCCAGTTCTCGATCATGACGATCGTCTGGGGCATCGTTGGTATGGCGGTCGGTGCGCTGATCGCGGCCCAGTTGATCTGGCCGCAACTGAACTTCGGCGTACCCTGGCTGACGTACGGCCGGTTGCGGCCGCTGCATACGAATGCCGTCATCTTTGCGTTTGGCGGCAGCGCGCTGTTTGCCACTTCGTACTACGTCGTGCAGCGTACCTGCCAGGTCCGGCTGCTTTCCGACACGCTGGCGGCCTTTACGTTCTGGGGCTGGCAGGCGGTGATCGTGGCTGCTGTCATCACGCTGCCGCTGGGCTACACCAGCTCCAAGGAGTACGCAGAACTGGAATGGCCGATCGACATCCTGATCACGCTGGTCTGGGTCGTCTATGCCATCGTGTTCTTCGGCACCATCCTCAAGCGCAAGACCAAGCACATTTACGTGGCGAACTGGTTCTTCGGCGCCTACATCCTCACGATTGCGCTGCTGCATATCGTCAACAACGCCGAACTGCCGGTGACGATGTGGAAGTCGTATTCGGCCTACGCAGGCGTGCAGGACGCGATGGTGCAGTGGTGGTACGGCCATAACGCCGTGGGCTTCTTCCTGACCACCAGCTTCCTGGGCATGATGTACTACTTCGTGCCCAAGCAGGCCGAGCGTCCGATCTATTCGTATCGGCTCTCGATCGTCCACTTCTGGGCGCTCAACTTCACCTACATGTGGGCGGGCCCGCACCACCTCCAGTACACGTCGCTGCCGGACTGGGCGCAGTCGCTGGGCATGGTGTTCTCGCTGATCCTGCTGGCACCGTCGTGGGGCGGCATGATCAACGGGATCATGACCCTGTCGGGCGCCTGGCACAAACTGCGCACCGATCCGATCCTGAAGTTCCTCGTGGTGGCGCTGTCGTTCTACGGCATGGCGACGTTCGAGGGTTCGATGATGTCGATCAAGACCGTCAACGCGCTGTCGCACTACACGGACTGGACCATCGGTCACGTCCACTCCGGCGCGCTCGGCTGGGTCGCGATGATCACCATCGGCTCGATGTACTACATGATTCCGCGCCTGTTCGGCCAGCAGCGCATGTACAGCACGCGCCTGATCGAAGTGCACTTCTGGGTGGCTACGATCGGGGTGGTCCTCTACATCGCCGCCATGTGGGTCGCCGGTGTGATGCAGGGCCTGATGTGGCGTGCCACCGAGCCGGACGGCACGCTCACCTACAGCTTCGTCGAGGCAGTGAAGGCAACGTATCCGTTCTACGTGATCCGTCTGATGGGTGGCCTGTGCTTCCTGGGCGGCATGCTGCTGATGGCCTTCAACGTGTTCAAGACGATCCAGGGCAACAAGGCGGTCGACGCACCAATTCCTCAACCTGCGCAGGCTCCGCTGGTCGCGGCACAGTGAGGAGACGAACATGAGCAATCAATCCAACAATCGCTTCTTCACGCACGAGACGCTGGAAAAGAATATCGGTCTGCTGATCGTGATGACGCTCATCGTGGTCAGCATCGCCGGTCTGGTGCAGATCGTGCCGTTGTTCTTCCAGCACTCCACGACCGAACCGGTCAAGGGCATCGCGCCGTATTCGCCGCTGCGGCTGGCCGGGCGCGATATCTACATCCGTGAGGGCTGCGTCGGCTGCCACTCGCAGCAGGTTCGTACCCTGCGGGCTGAAACCGAACGCTATGGCCACTATTCGCTGGCCGGCGAATCGGTGTTCGACCACCCGTTCCTGTGGGGCTCGAAGCGTACCGGTCCGGATCTGGCACGCGTCGGCCAGCGCTACTCGGACGACTGGCACCGTATCCACCTGCGCGATCCGCGTGAGGTGGTGCCCGAGTCGAACATGCCTTCCTATGCGTGGCTGTCGAAGACGCCGCTGGACAACAGCGACATCGAAAAGAAGATGCGGGTCTTGCGCAAGCTCGGCGTGCCGTACACGGATGCGCAGATCGCCGGTGCGCGCGAACAGCTCGCCGGCAAGACTGAAGAAGATGCCGTGGTGGCGTATCTGCAAGGACTCGGCGTCGAGATGCGCAACCTGCGCGATGTTGCCGGCACGCCGACCGCGTCGCCTGCCACCGTCGCCGCCAAGGAGTGAGTCATGGCCATGCTGAGCGCAATCGCCACAGCCGTTTTCCTGGTGCTGTTCGTGGGCATCACTTGGTGGGCGTTCTCGGCGCATCGTCGCGCCGCCAACGAGGAATCGGCCATGCTGCCGTTCTCGCTGCCTGATGAAGCCGAGGTCGCCGGTGCACGCACGTACGCGTCGCGCCCGCATCAATAAGGACACAGAATCATGAGCGACTTCATTTCGGAGTTTTGGGGGTATTACATCGCGGCGATCGCCTTGGTCGGCATCGTGTGGTGTGTCTGGCTGCTGTTCTCCCAGCGGCGCATTCAGGTCGCGCCGGGCCATGGCGCCGGCGAGGACACGGGCCACGTGTGGGACGGCGATCTGCGTGAACTGAACAACCCGCTGCCTCGCTGGTGGATGTGGATGTTCCTGCTGTCGTGCATCTTCGCCTTGTCGTACCTGATCCTCTACCCGGGCCTGGGTTCATTCGGCGGCGTGCTGGGCTTTTCCACGCGCGGTGAGTTGGCTGCGCAGCGTGCGGAAGCCGATGCGAAGGTACGTCCGCTCTATGCGCGCTACGCCAGCATGGATATCAAGCAGATCGCCGCGGACCCGCAGGCACGCGAGATCGGCCAGCGCCTGTTCCTGAATAACTGCGCGCAGTGCCACGGTTCGGATGCCGCCGGTGCGAAGGGTTTTCCCAACCTGACGGATACCGATTGGCTCTACGGCGGGGATCCGGACACGATTCTGACCACCATCACCAAGGGCCGCCATGGCGTCATGCCATCGTTGGCCGCAGTGGTGGACGGCAATCAGGCTGTCAATGTCGCGAACTATGTGCGCTCGCTGTCGGGCCTGTCGTATGACCCCATCAAGGCAGCGCGTGGCGAGCCGACCTTCAAGACGGTCTGCGCCGCGTGCCACACAGCCACAGGCAAGGGTAACCAGGCGATTGGCGCGCCGAATCTGACCGACCGCGTGTGGCTCTACGGCAGCGCGGAGGCGACGATCGTCGAGACCATTCTCAAGGGTCGTGACAACACCATGCCCGCGCACGAGAACCTGCTGTCGCCTGAGAAGATCCGTATGCTAGCTGCCTACGTGTGGGGCCTGTCGAACACTAACCCGAGCGCCCAGCAATGAGCGACCAAGAACCTGCCTGGCGCCCCATGACGCCCGCCACTTCGGCGGCGGGCGCCGAAGATGCACCGACGGAGCAGATGCTCTATGAGGTGCGCCGGAAGATCTATCCGCGCGCGGTGACGGGTGCATTCGCGAGTTGGCGCGTCTGGCTGGTGCTGGCGACGCAGGCCGTCTTTTACGGCCTGCCGTGGCTGCAGTGGCATGGGCGTCAAGCGGTTCTGTTCGATCTCGGTGCGCGCAAGTTCTACCTGTTCGGTTTGGTGCTGTGGCCGCAGGACGTGATCTACCTGACGCTGCTGCTGGTGTTGTCGGCGCTCGGCCTCTTTCTGTTCACGGCGGTCGCGGGACGGCTGTTTTGCGGCTATGCCTGTCCGCAGACGGTCTACACCGAGATCTTCATGTGGATCGAGCGGCATATCGAAGGTGACCGCTTTGCCCGTATCCGCCTGGATGGAGAGCGCTGGAGCCCGAGAAAGCTCCGCTTGAAAGCCGCCAAACATACAGCCTGGGTCCTGATTGCACTGTGGACCGGCTTCTCGTTCGTCGGCTTCTTCACGCCGATCCGCGAGTTGGGCATGGAGGTGTGGACCCTCTCGCTCGGTCCGTGGCAGACCTTCTGGATGCTCTTTTACGCGTTTGCAACGTGGGGCAATGCCGGTTTCATGCGTGAGCAGGTCTGTCGGTATATGTGTCCATACGCACGCTTCCAGAGCGTCATGGTGGATCCCGATACCTACGTCGTCACGTACGACGCGCAGCGTGGCGAGCCGCGCGGCAGCCGTTCTCGTAACGCCGACTTCGCGGCGCAAGGTCTGGGCGCATGCGTGGACTGCAGCATCTGCGTGCAGGTATGCCCGACCGGTATCGATATCCGCCAGGGCCTGCAGTATGAGTGCATCGGCTGCGGCGCCTGCATTGACGCGTGCGATCAGGTCATGGACAAAATGCGCTATCCGCGCGGCCTGATCCGCTACACATCCGAGCGGGCGATGCGGGATCGGTTGAGTCCGAAGGAAGCGCGGCGGCATTTGCTGCGCCCCCGCGTGCTGATCTATACCGCGATCATGTTGGTGCTCACCACCGGTTTCGTGACCGCGCTGGCGATGCGCAAGCCGCTCAAGGTGGACGTGATTCGAGATCGCGGTGCGCTGGCGCGTGAGGTGGATGGCGACAAGATCGAAAACGTCTATCGCCTGCAGCTGATGAATGCGTCTGAACATCCGGTTCGCGTCACCGTCACGGCCGAAGGCCTGCCGGAACTGCAGGTGCTCGGCGGTCGCGGAGAATCGACGACCCTCGAGTTGGCTCCGGCGGCCAATCGGCTGCTGCCGGTGCTGGTACGCCGTCCGGCCGACGACGTGCCACCTGGCTCACACAAGATCCGTTTCGTCATCCAGGCGGACGGCGACGGCGACAGTCTCGTGCTGCGCGAGCCGTCGAGCTTTATCGTGCCGCGTTGACGCGGCATCCCCAACAGGAGGCAACGATGCACGCAACGCAATCTTCCGCTCAAGCCCGGCCGTGGTGGCGCGAGCCCTGGCCGTGGCTGCTCATGGCCGGCCCGCTCGTCGCCATGATCGGATGCGGCGTCACCATCTGGCTGGCGATCTCGCATCCCGATCCGGTCATCCAGGATAACGTTGTGCGGCGCGGTCTGGTCGTGGAGAAGAGCGTCACCGTGCCGGCCCAAGCCGCTCACGGGGAGGTCCGATGAAACGCCGACTGCTGATGTGGATCTTGTGGCCGGCGTTCTTGAGCGCCGCGCTGGCCGAACTAGTGGTCTTCGCGGTGGTGGATCCGGCAGACCTGCGCTTTTTTGGTGAACAGATCACCGTGTCGGCCGAAGCGGTCTACACGGTGTCGTTCTTTGTGTTCTGGCTGCTGTGTGGCCTATCCAGCGCGCTCACGCTGTATGTGTCGCCTGGCATCGGCAAGTTGGAGGCGCACGAGCATCCGCTCGTTTGAGCGGATGCAGGCAGACGGTTCAGCTGGCCTGGCCGCTCATCACGTGGCGCAGGCCGGCCATGTCGATCAGCTTGACGTGTCGCTGGCGGATCTGGATCAGACCCGCCTCGGCAAAGCGCGAGAACAAGCGGCTGACGGTTTCGAGCTTCAGGCCCAGGTAGCTGCCAAGCTCTTCGCGGCTCATGCGCAGCACGAACTCCGTCGAAGAATACCCGCGCTGGGCAGAGCGCTTG
>JAGWNU010000136.1 GCA_028871175.1 Burkholderiaceae bacterium
CGCTCGAAGGCTTCCTTGGCATAGTGCTCGGCGGTGGACCCGATATCGCCACGCTTGGCATCCAGAATGACGGGGATGCCCGGATAGGCCTCGTGAATGTAGTTGATGAGCTGCTCGAGCTGATCTTCAGCGCGCTGCGAGGCGAAGTAGGCGATCTGCGGCTTGAACGCGCAGACGATATCGGCCGTGGCATCGACGATGGCCCGACAGAACGAGAAGATCGCGCCGCCCGTGCCGGTGAGCGACGCCGGCAGGCGGGCCGGATCGGGGTCGAGCCCGACACACAGCAGGGAATTGTTGCGCTGCCAGGCGGCGGCCAGTTGTTCGGTGAATCGCATGATGTCGGGAAAGTGAGGGTGCAGCCGGACGGCCGCATGACTTGTCTGCATTTTACCCGTCGGGCGGCCCGATGGCGGCATCTTCCGGGCGTGGCGCCTGCCCCACGCGTGCGCGCCAGGCCACCGCTTGTGGCTGAACCTGTCGCCTCTTTACGCTACACTCGGCGCGATTTTTCGCCGCCCGTTCAACGCCTGCTTCAAGGAAATACCCATGATCAACCTGTTCGTCGTGCAAAAAGGCCGTCTCGCGCAGGAACAGGTCGAAGAACGCAGTGAACTGCTGCAGCACAAGCCGATCTGGATCGACGTGATCGACCCCGACGACGAAGAGCTGGCATGGATCAAGGAAGCCTACGGCGTGGTCCTGCCCGAACTGGAGCAATTGGGGGACCTGGAAGCCTCCGCCCGCTACTTTGAAGGCGAAGACGGCCACATCCACATCCGGACCGATTTTCTCCTCGACGAAGAAACCACGTCGCGCAATGTGCGCGTGGCCTTCGTGCTGACCAGGGATGTGCTGTTCTCCATCCATGACGAGGACCTTCCTGCCTTCCGGCTTGTGCGCATGCGCGCACGGCTGCGCCCGGGGTCGGTGCGCAACGCCAAGGACGTACTGATGGACCTCTACGCCACGGACGCTGAATACTCGGCGGATTCGATCGAAGAAGTTTACGAGCGCCTGGAAGATGCCAGCAAACGTGTGCTGGCCGATGAAGTGACCGATGCCGCTGCCGCGGACGTGCTGGAGATCATCGCGCGCGTGGAAGACCTGAACGGGCGCATCCGCCGTAACGTGATGGACACGCGCCGCGCGGTGTCATTCCTGCTGCGCAGCCAACTGCTTTCAACCGATCAGCAAGACGAGGCGCGGCAGGTGCTGCGTGACATCGACTCGATCGAGAACCACACCGCCTTCCTGTCGGACAAGGTCAACTTTCTGATGGACGCCACGGTCGGTTTCATCAACATCAACCAGAACAAGATCATCAAGCTGTTCTCCGTGGTGTCCGTGGCTCTGATGCCGCCCACGCTGATCGCTTCGATCTACGGCATGAACTTCAAGGTGATGCCCGAACTGGACTGGGCCGAGGGCTATCCGTATGCGATCGTGATGATGATCGTGTCCGCGGCGATCCCGCTGATCTACTTCCGCCGCAAGGGCTGGCTGCGGTAGATGCCCCGGGACGGCATCAATCCGGCAGCGTAGCCGACCCCATCCGGTTGGCGATGATGGTGGCCTTGCGCGTGAAGTTCACGTGCACGTTCGCGCAATAACTCTTCTTGTCGAAGCACTTGGGCGCGGGCAGCGCCGCCGCCAGGCGTGCCGCCTGCCCGACCGTCAATTGCGAGGCCGGGCGCTTGAAGTAATGCTGCGCGGCGGCTTCGGCGCCGAACACGCCCTCGCCCCACTCAACAGAATTCAGATAGATCTCGAGAATGCGCTCCTTGTCGAGCCAGAACTCGAGCATCCACGTGATGACCAGTTCCTCGCCCTTGCGCAGGTAGTGGCGCTCGCCTGACAGGAACAGGTTCTTGGCGAGCTGCTGGGTGATGGTCGAGCCGCCCGCGACCACATGGCCACGCCGCTTGTTCTTCTCCCACGCATCCAGCATGGCGTCGACCTCCCAGCCGCTGTGCGAGACGAAATCGGCGTCTTCGCTGGCAATGACCGCGCGCTTGAGGTTGCGCGAGATCTGGTCGTAGTTGACCCAGCGATGGTCGATCCTGCACGTGAAGACATTGGCACCGCACAGGCGCATGCGTTCGGCGCGCATGAACGTGGTGGACGACGGGTCGAATACCTGCCAGCTCGCGATGGTGACGAAGAAGTACAGGTTGAGCGCGACCACGCCCGCGACGAAACAGCCGATCACATAGCCGAACCAACGCATCATCGCGGGACGCTCTCCGATTCAGCGAGGCGCACGCGCAGCGACCGCCGCTTCGCCCTGCAGCCCTTCCCGCATGGCATGCAGCACGGGGCCGGTATCCGGGCGCACGCCGCGCCAGACGAAGAACGATTCCGCCGCCTGCTCCACCAGCATGCCCAGGCCGTCCCATGCGCGCGCGCCATGACGCTTGGCGAATTGCATGAACAGCGTCGGCTGCGCGCCGTACATCATGTCGTAGGCCAACGCGTTGGGGCCGAATACGGTCGCCGGCACGGGCGGCACCTGCGCCTGCAGGCTACTGGCCGTGGCGTTGATGATGACGTCGAAGACGTCGTCGACGGCGAGTTCATCGTAACCGCCGCCGACGAGTTCCACTTCGTGCAGCTTGGCGGACACCTCGAAGCGCTGCACCAGCGAAACCGCGCGATCCGCCGTGCGGTTGGCGATGAACACGCGCGCAGGCTTTTGCTCGAGCAACGGAAGCAGCACGCCGCGCGCCGCGCCCCCGGCCCCGAGCAGCAGCACACGCTCGCCGACGAGCGCATTGCCGATGTTGTGGGTGATGTCGCGCATCAGCCCGACACCGTCGGTGTTGTCGCCAAAAATCTCGTCGCCGTCGAACTTGAGCGTATTCACCGCGCCCGCCGATTCCGCACGCAGCGACAGCGAGGTCGACATCGCATAGGCATCGAGCTTGAACGGTACCGTCACGTTGAGCCCGCGCCCGCCCTCGCGCACGAAGTTCAGGACGGTCTCTTCAAAGGCGATCAGTTCGGCATAGATGCGGTCGTAGCGGATGTGCTGACCGGTCTGCTGGGCAAACGCGGCATGGATGGCGGGCGACTTGCTGTGCGAGATCGGGTTGCCGATCACGCCGTACCGATCCGTCGGGGGCGCGCTTGCAGCGGCAAGGATGGCTTCTTGGAACGACGAGGTCATCGGGTCTGCAGGTGAGTTTCCAGGCCGGCGCGGGTGAACTTGAAGGTCGCGACGACATCCTGGATATCAACGCGCTTGCGCATTTCGGCGGGGAAAGCGCCGAACGGCGCGGACGAACGCACGATGGCGACAGCCTGGCGGTCCAGCGCCGGATTGCCGGAACTCTTGGCAATCTCGATGCCTTCGATCTTGTAACCGTCCTGGTTGTAACCGAGTCGGCCGTCGCGGTTGATGCTGATCACGACGATCAGCTCGCCGTACAGCGGGCGGCCATTCTGGCTGGGGAAGTTGGCGGTGCCGCGCACTTCGATCTTGCGGCGCACGGCGTCATAGTAGCGGGCGTAGTCGACCTGGCGTGCGCTGGCGGCGGTCAGCACGTTGCGGCGCGGGCGCTTGGCGTAGTTCTCGAGATTGCGATCGATTTCGGCCTGCAGGCGGGCGATCTCGTCCTGCGTGGTGCGGTCATCGGTGCCGTTGGTGGGGGACGGCTGCGGGCGCTCGCCAGGTTTGACCTGGCGGTCGTTGACCAGCGGGGCACGATCCTTTGACTGCGTGAGCAGCCGGCGCTGCTCCTGTTCCAGGAACTCCAGCCGACGCTGCGTCAGCTTGATGGCATCGCCGGTCTGCTCGTTCGTGTCGGCCGGGAGGGGCGTGGTGGCGCGCTGGCGGTCATACTCGCCGCCGCCGTTCAGGTTGACCTGCGCCACGGCAGTCGCCTTCGCGGGCGCCGTGGAGGACTTTGCATTGACGAGCACCACGTCCAGCCCCGGATCGTCACGCTTGATGTCGAACGCCTCGGGCGCCACCACACGCACGAACAGCAGCAGAACGTGCAGGGCCAGCGACACCACCAGCGCCTTGGTGAGCGTGCTGTTGCCGGACCAGTCCGGTCGGTTTGCGAGGGCGGCCATGGGGCGAATTCCTGGGGTGTCGCGCGATGAAAAGTCAGACTGCGATTGTAGTTAGGCGGCGCCTGGCGTTCCACCGCTCTCGCCATCCTGCTGCGGCGGCGCCACAGGGGCGGCCGTTTCGGCGCGGGCTTCTTCCTCATCGGCCGCGGGGCGGGGCTCGGTTGGCTCATCGCCCTCGGCCTGCGCTTCGGCTTGCGCCAGTTCTTCTTCGATCGCCTCGGCTTCGGCTGCCGTGCCGGCGGCGGGCGCCAGGATCTCCAGCACGCGGCACGAGACTTCCAGGCTGATCTCGTCCGTGTCGAGAATGTCCAGTACCACGTGCGTGCCGCGGGCGGTCTGCGCCAGTTCCGGCACCTTGGTCACCAGCGGAATGTCGGCGAAGCGCACCGCGCCGTCCTTGAGCACCACGGCCTGCATGCGCGCTCGGTTTTCCTGCTTGAGCCAGCGCAGGCACCAGTAGCGCTCCATGGTCGACTGGTGATCGGCATAGGCGGCATAGGTGGCTTCGAAATCGGCCACGGCAGCGAGCAGGTCGGCGTCCTTGGGCTTGAACGGCGCGACCAGCTTGGCTGTAACCCCATGCTGGGCAACGGCGGCGATCTGCCACTGATTGACAAGGTCGACATAGCGGCGCAGCGGCGACGTGCTCCACGCGTATTGCGCCACACCCAGGCCTTCGTGCGGCGCGGGATAGGTCTGCATGCGCGTGCGGTGCATGCCCCAGGCCTTCTGCGTGCGATAGATGCCGGGCACACCGGCGTCCGCCAGCATGCGGCCCCACGTGCTGTTGGCCAGGATCATCAGTTCGGCGACGATCTTGTCGAGCGGCGAACCGCGCTTGCGCTGTTCGATGCGGACGCGCTCACCGCCGCCCTCGGCCTCGGGAATCGGGTCGATGTAGAACGAGTAGTCGCCCTTCTGCGCGCCTTCCGGTTTGAGGCCGCTGGCCACACGAGCCTGCTGGCGCGCGTCATACAGCGCACAGGCAAACGGCCACAGCACCGCAAGCTCGGCCTTGAAAGGGTAATCGCCGGAGCCCTCGGCCAGCGCCTCGGCGGTGATCACGTCGTCAAGCAGGTTGTGGCGCAGGTTGGCTGCCACCGTCACGGATTCACAGCGCGTCTCGCTGGCGGTGACCGTCCAGGTGGCGCGGTCCACCGTCGCGTACAGCGACAGCGCGGGACACGCACGCCCCTCCTGCAGCGTGTAGCGATCCACGACCGACTCCGGCAGCATCGTGATCTTGTCGCCGGGGAAATACACGGTCGACAACCGCTGGCGCGCAATCGCGTCCAACGCATCGCCGCGCTGAATGCCAAAACCGGGCGCCGCGATATGGATCCCGATGCGCACCGTCGCATCGTCGATGGGTGTGACGGAAATCGCGTCGTCGATCTCGGTGGTCGTCACATCGTCGATTGAGAACGCGCGCACGTCGGCGGCCGGCAACTCCAGCACAGGCTGAGGCACCGCCACCTCCGGAAAGCCGGTGCCCTTCGGGAAGCACTCCGACAGGAACCGCGCCTCGTGCAGCGCGCGCGCAGAGGCAATGCCGCCCACCGCTACCATCAGCCGCATCGGCGACAAACCCATCGCCGTGCAGGCCGCGTCGAGCGCCTTGTATTCGAGGCTGTTCTTGTCAGGCTTGAACAGGAGCTGCAGTGCCTTGCCGCCGAAGGCTTCGGGCAGGCGCATGCCCTTGAGTTCGGCCTCGTACTCGGCCTGCAGGGCCGCTTGCTGCTTCTTGCGCTCCAGGCCGGCGAGCGCCGCCTTCAGTTGATCCTCAGGCGCCCGCTGATAGCGGCCACGGCCCTTGCGGCGAAAGTAGATCGGCGAACCGTGCAGCGCCATGGCCAGCGCCGCCTGCTGCGTGGCGTTTGCGCCCGCACCGAAGTATTCGCCCGCCAGGTCGCTAAAGCCGAATTCCTCGGCTGGCGCGCACTCCCAGAGAAAGTCCAGGTCGATGTCCGCCGACAGCGCCTGCGCCGCTTGCGACAGTTCGCTGGCCGACGGCTGGGCGAACTGCAGCAGCACGTCGCGCGACTTGACCTTGGTACGCTTGGCGCTCGGCAATTCGACCTGGTACGCCTCGCCCTGTTGAGACAAGACTGTGCCCGTGCGGATTTCGCCGCCTTCTTCAAACAGCAACTGCATGGATTCTTCTGGATTGCGACGCGACCGCCGCTTTGGATGGGATGAATTGACCGCGCGCAGCCACACGCGCGGCAACAAAAAAGTGGGGCGATGATACCGCACTGGCCGGCCGATCGGCCCGCCAAATGCGCCTACCGCGGCGGACTGAAACCCGCCAGCGCCGGCAGGAAAACCTCCGTCACCAGCATCGCACTGGCCCCGCGACGGAACACGGATCGGCGCGCGGGCAGACGCTCCGTTCGCGTGACGGGTGCATCGCCCATCGCCCGATGCGCCCGACGCGCCAGCGGGTGCCGCGCATCCAGCAACGCGAACTCAAAGTCGCCACGCTCGACACGCGGGTCCGCAAACAGGGAGTGCCCCAGCGGCTGCGTCCCGAGCGCCTTCAGAAACGGCCAGTCCAGCGCCACGCTGCGGGGGTGCACTACCGTGTGGGCATACACCACGGGGACATCGTCGCAAACCAGCAGCACTTCACGCACCAGCGTTTCCGCCAGCCCCGCCATGCCGAGACAGCGCCATTCGTCGCGCAGCGGCATGCTCCGCGACTGGCCCAGTAGCTGCACACGAAAAGCCGACGAGGCCGCCCGCAACCGCGCCGTAAGCGAATCCGCGCCGATCGCCCAGCGCGCCCAGTGCCGATCGTAGATGACGGCGGGCGGCAACGCGCCCCGCCACCGGCTGCGCGGGTAGGACGGGTGCGCGATCATGTTGCGGCGTCAAACGGATGTGCGAGGAGCAGATCGGCGGAGATACCGCAGAAGACGAGCACTTCGTCGATGTACTGGGCAAAATCGCTGATGCCGTGGTCGCCGCCATCAATCACGCGGGTGTTGGCACCCGGAAAGTGGGCAAGCATTTCCCGGTAATCGAGCACCTCGTCGCCAGTCGCGGCAAGCAGGTAATAACGCCCGGGCTGCGTGGTGACGGGTACGGCCAGGGCACGCAGTTCGTCCAGGTGGTGCGGCTCGACGCGAATCGTGCCGCCGCCATGCCATAGGGGCTGCTCGCCGACGTACTTGGCCAGATCCCGTTCGGGGTGCGTGGCAGGATTGAGCAATGCCGCACGCAAGCCATGGCGCTCCGCGAGCCATGTGGCGTAATAGCCACCCAACGACGATCCAATCAACACGGGTGGCGCGCCACACCGCCCGCGCAGGTCAGCGAGCAGCGTCTCGACCTCGTTCATCGCCTCCCGTGGTGAAACGGGAAGCATTGGGCAGACGTAGTGATCCTGCAGCCCAATGGAGGCCATCCGCCGACCCAACAATTGCGCCTTGAACGAGCGCGGCGACGATCGAAATCCGTGCAGATAGACGATAGATGCCGGCATCGCGCAATCAGTTGGCCCGGCCGGCCGGCCGGGCCAGCGCGTCAAGCAACTTCTGGTGCACGCCGCCAAAACCGCCATTGCTCATCACCAGGACGTGGTCGCCGGGGCGAGCAGTTGAAGTCACGGCGGCTACCAGCTCGGTCAGGTCCGAGAACGCCGTGGCACGCTCACCCAGGGGCGCCAGCGCGCCAGCAAGATCCCAGCCCAGCGCATCCCGCCCCGCGGCGGCGCCATAGGCAAAGACACGGTCGGCGCCCGACAGGCTATCGGGAAGCTGCTGCTTCATCACACCCAGCTTCATGGTGTTCGAGCGCGGCTCCAGCACGGCGAGGATGCGCGCGTCGCCAACGCGACGGCGCAAGCCTTCAATCGTGGTGCGGATAGCGGTCGGGTGGTGCGCGAAATCGTCGTAGACAGTGACCCCGTTGACCGTCCCGCGTACTTCCATGCGGCGTTTCACATTCTCGAAACGGGCCAGGCTTTCAATGGCCTGCGCCGGCGGCACGCCGACGTGGCGCGCGGCGGCAATGGCCGCCAGCGCGTTCATGCGATTGTGGTCACCCTGTAGTGCCCACCGCACCCGGCCCTGCGCCTGGCCGTCGAAAAGCACGTCGAAGCTGTCGTCATCGCCCAGATTGGCAATCTCCCAGCCTTTGCCATCTTCTGCGCCGAACAGCTCGACTTCCGACCAGCATCCGCGCTCAAGTACGCGCTTGAGGCTCGCTTCGCGCCCATTGACAAGCAGCCGCCCCTGGCGAGGTACGGTGCGCACCAGATGATGAAATTGAGTCTCGATAGCTGCAAGATCTTGGAAGATGTCCGCGTGATCGAATTCGAGATTGTTCAGGATGGCTGTTCGGGGGTGATAGTGCACAAACTTGCTGCGCTTATCGAAAAAGGCCGTGTCGTATTCATCGGCCTCGATGACGAAGAAATCCGATTCCGTCAGCCGGGCCGACAAGCCGAAGTTGCGCGGCACCCCGCCAACCAAAAAGCCAGGGTTGTAGCCTGCATCCTGAAGGATCCAGGCAAGCATCGAGGTGGTCGTGGTCTTGCCATGCGTCCCCGCCACGGCCAGCACCCATTTCTGCCGCAGCACGTTGTCGCCCAGCCATTGCGGGCCCGAAACATAGGGCAGATTACGATCCAGGATCGCTTCCATGAGCGGGTTGCCGCGCGAGACCACGTTGCCGATCACATACAGGTCGGCGCCGATGGACAGTTGCTCCGGGTCGAAGCCCTCAATCAGTTCGATACCCTGCGCCTCGAGCTGGGTACTCATCGGCGGGTAGACGTTGGCGTCGCAACCGGTGACGCGGTGGCCGGCCTGACGGGCGATCAGCGCAATGCCGCCCATGAAGGTGCCGCAGATGCCGAGGATGTGGATATGCATGGGGAGCCATCTCAACTACGTTGCGCGGCATTGTACCCGCCGCGCCAGGCCCGCTCGCCCGCTCCAGTAAAATAGCACCATGTCCAAACGCTCCAACCTCGATCCCGCCCGCGTGCGGGAGGAAATCGCCGCCGTCGCTGCCCGCATGATCGCGGAGGACGGCGCCGATTACGCCACCGCCAAGCGCAAGGCTGCGCGCCAGGTACTCGGCACCGAATCGCGTGCCGCGGGCGAGTGGCTGCCGGACAATGAGCAGGTCGAAATCGAAGTCCGTGAATATCAGGCGCTCTTCCAGGCGGAATCCCAGCCCCGCGTCCTGGCGCTGTTGCGACGCATTGCGCTGGTCTTGATGGAAGGGCTCGCGCCCTTCAACCCGTACCTGGCTGGCGCGGTTTTCAACGGCACGGCCAGCGAGCACTCAGACATCCACCTGCAGGTGTTCTGCGACAGCCCCAAGGACGTGGCGATCTTCCTGCTCAATGCCGGCGTGGATTTTGATACGACAGAGAGCACCCACTTCGCCGGCCGCGACCAGGTGGAAACGCTCAGTTTCCTGTGGCGCGGACAGTGGCCCGCCGGCGCGGAGTCTCGTGAACTGGCTCGCACGCTGCGCACGGAAACCGGTACACCGGTCGGCGTCCACATTGCCCTGTATGACCTGAACGATGTGCGCGGTGCCCGGCGCGCCGACGCCACTGGCAAAGCCCAGCGCGGGGATGCGGTCGCAGTGCGCGCCCTCCTTTCGCAGGGCTGACCCGCCGACAGGAGTACAATCCGGCACGCCTCACCTCTGTATACATATAGAGACCAATCGACCATGTCCCGCCGCACCGCTCTGATC
>JAGWNU010000137.1 GCA_028871175.1 Burkholderiaceae bacterium
ATTCTGTCTCGTCAACGACGTTGCGGTCGCGATTCGGCAATTGCGCGAGGAAGGCAGGATCCGCCGCGCCGCCGTCGTCGACCTCGACGTGCACCAAGGCAACGGGACGGCGAGGATTTTCGAGCACGATCGGGACGTGTTCACGTTCTCGATGCACGGCGACCGCAATTACCCGGCCGTCAAGATGCGCTCGAGTCTCGACGTCGCGCTCCCCGACGGGACCGGCGATGCGCCCTATCTGGCGACGCTCGATCGGCACCTGCCGGCGGTGCTCGACGCGGCGAACGCCGATATCGTCTTCTACGTCGCCGGAGTCGATGTCGCCGAGGGAGACCGGTACGGACGCCTGCGCTTGACCGATCGCGGGATTCGCGAGCGCGACCGGCGGGTCATCGTCTCGGCGCGAGAGCGGGCGCTGCCGCTCGCGATCGTGCTCGCGGGAGGTTACGCGCCGACGCGGGAGCGCACGGCCGAGCTGCACGCCCAGGTCTTCCGGGCCGCGGCGGTCGATGAAGCGGCCGGGCGCGGCGCCTGAGGACCGACGAGGATCGCCGGCGCTCAGGCCGCCATCAAGGTCTTCAGCTTGTTGATCGCGTTGGCCTCGACCTGACGGACGCGCTCGGCGGAGATCCCGTATTCATCGGCGAGCTCGTGCAGCGTCGCCTTCGGTTCGGCCATCCACCGTCGCCGCAGGATCGTGCGGCTGCGCTCGTCGAGCTTCCCGAGCGCCTCCTGCAGTCGATCGGCCGAATCTTCGTCCCATTCCT
The DNA here is from genome assembly GCA_028871175.1 of Burkholderiaceae bacterium. GTDB lineage: Bacteria > Pseudomonadota > Gammaproteobacteria > Burkholderiales > Burkholderiaceae > Ralstonia > Ralstonia condita. The sequence goes on from JAGWNU010000137.1 coordinate 768, forward strand.
CGCGCTCGATCGCGATCGCCGGATCGGCATCGTTCGCGGGCAGGTAGTGCGCCGGCGAATAGCTCTCCTCGTCGTCGCTGTCCGGCGTCGGGTCGAAGGCCAGATCCCGCGCCGCGAGCCGTTGCTCCATCTCCCGAACGTCGCGAGGCTCCACGCCGAGGTCCTTCGCGACCGCTTGCGTCTCGGCCTCGGACAGCCACGCCAGGTTCTTCTTCAGTCGGCGTAGATTGAAGAACAGCTTGCGCTGCGCCTTCGTCGTCGCGACCTTCACGAGCCGCCAGTTGCGCAGCACGTACTCGTGGATCTCGGCGCGGATCCAGTGCAGGGCGAACGAAACGAGCCGTACGCCGCGCTCGGGGTCGAAGCGGCGCACCGCCTTCATCAGGCCGATGTTGCCTTCCTGGATCAGGTCGGCATGCGGCAGGCCGTAGCCGAGGTACTGGCGCGCGATCGACACGACCAGCCGCAGGTGCGAAAGCACGAGACGGCGTGCCGAATCGAGGTCGTCGTGGTCGCGGTAGTTGCGGGCGAGGCGCTGTTCTTCTTCGGCCGACAGCATCGGCACCCGATTGACGCTCTGGATATAAGCGTCGATGTTCCCCAGGTTGCCAGGGAACGCCAGGGCCCATCCGTTGCCGGACGGCTGGGTGGCGATAGCGGAAGTGGTGCTCACGGGAATGACTGCGTTCACTCAGGACTCCTGTCGAAATCCAGTGGAGATTTGAAAAAGCATCTTAGCATTCCAACTGGAAGAGTGCTAATAAGACCTTTTGGGTCGATTGATAGTTCCCGTAAATCGCATGCGATGAATCAATAGCATGATGTTTGCGCCGCAACACTGCCGGCATCGCACCTCTTCATAGACCGCTCATTCGGGGATGCGTTCGCTGCTAGGCAGCCGTGTCGCGCCCGCGCGATTTGGCCCAGTAGAGCGCGCGGTCCGCCTCCCGTAGCGCCACGTCAGCATCGCGGATGTCGGGCCCAGGACACGACACGCCAATACTCGCAGTCACGTGCAATACCGCTCCGCCCGGCAGGGTCATGGGCGAGCGAATGGCGTTGACGGCCTTCTGCGCGATGCGCAGCGCATCATCGGGCGCATCGATTGGATCGAGCAGAATGACGAATTCGTCACCCGCGAGTCGGGCGACGGTGTCCGTGCGGCGCATGGCGCGCTGCAGGCGCTGGGCGACCTCGACCAGCACAGCGTCGCCTGCGGCGTGGCCATAAGTGTCGTTGATGTGCTTGAAGTGATCGACATCCAGATACAAGACACCCATGACCGCAGGCAGGCGCGCACGTCGCTCCAGCCCGGCGCGCAGGCGCTCATAGAGTTCGTAGCGGTTGGGCAGCCCGGTCAGGGCGTCGAAGCGCGCCATGCGCGAAAGTTCCATCTCGCTACGTTTGGCTTCAGTCACATCCTGCACAAAGGCATAGACGCCGCAGCGCCCCGCAGCGGTGTCCACATCCGAGGTGTCCGGAACGAGCTGGCCCCGCAGATAGCGCGTACGGTCGCGCGGGCCGTCGGGATGCGGTTTTTCATACCACGGGGCGTTGATCTCGAAGTCCACTGATTCGCCTGCCACCGCGCGTGCCAGATACGGTGCGAGTTGCTTGTAAGTATGTGGGGTGAAGATGTCCTCGGCATGCTGCCCACAGACCGCTTCTGGCGGGCGCTGCAGCCAGCGCGCATGCGTGGCGTTGCAGAACGTGAAGACGCCATCCGCGCTGATGTGGGAGACCAGCAGCGGTGCATTGTCGAGCACCAGCTTGAGCGCACGTTCGCTGCGCGCCAGGGCCCGTTCGGCGGTGGTGCGCGCGGTCAGGTCTTGCAGTACCGAGAAGTAGCCGCGCAGGGTGCCGCGATCGTCGTAATCCGGAAAGTAGTGGCCGCTCAGGTAGCGCGGCGAGCCGGTGCGCAGGGAGGTGATCTCGAACTGCACCGGATAGCCGGCCAGCACCTCGGTCATGTAGGGCAGCAGCGTGCGGTAATCCTCGGCGGTGTAGATGTCGCGCACGTGATGGCCGAGCATCTGGCCCTCCGTGCGGCCGAAGGCTTCAAGCAGGGTACGGCTGGCGAAGCGGAGGATTCCGTCGGGGTCGACGTAGCTGAGCTGCGCGGGCACGTTGTCGGCTACCAGGCGAAGTTGCTCGCGGCTGGCGCGCAGGGCATCCCGGCGTCGCTCGAGGCTCTTGTTGGCGGTGCGCAGCGCACGCTCGGACTCGGCCAGGCGGTTGGCGAAAGGCCGCACCATCAGCCGGATCACGAGCACGCTTCCGATCATCAGGCAGAGGATGAGTGCGGCCAGCCGCTCGAACTGCGCGCGCATGGGGGCATACAGCTCGGCACTGGCGATCTTGCTGATCAGCGCCAAGCCCGTATCCCCGATGGGGGTGTAGCTGAACGACGTTGGCATGCCGTGGATGTCCTGCCACTGGCCAAAGCCTGACTGGCCGGCCAGTGCAAGGCGCGACGGTAATGGCCGGTGGTCGAACGTGAGACGCGGCAACTCGAACACGGAGGTATCGAAGCGTTGCGGGTACGACATTGCGCGCCCGTGTGCGTCAAAGCCGGACATTGCCAACGTCTCGGTCAGTCCAGCGCCGCGTGCGCTGGCGTACCGGGCCGTCAGATGCGCGAGCGGCTGCTCCGTGACGAGCCAGCCGAGCGGCACGCCGTCCGCCACCACAGGGGTTTCGGTACGCATGGCGAACCCGCCTACCCATTGCAGTTGAGTCCGTTCCGACGCACGACCGATATGCAGCGTGACCGCCAGGTCGGGCTGCAGCGCTTGCGTCCCCAGGCTGACGATGCCTTCACCCTTCAGCGTACGCAGTTGCAGGTACGAAAACCCTTGTGCACGGTAGGCTTCCAGCGCGCTGGCGCCCCGCAGACGGCTCGCATTGTCATCGGGGTGGCGCAGGAGATCCTGGATGCGGCTGGCAGCGGCAATCAGCCGCGGGCGCTCAGCGCGCAGGGTCAGCACCTGGTTGAACTCCTCCGCGTAGGCAGACAGCGCGCGCGACCGTGTGTTGCCGAACAGCTTGCTGGCACTGTCGACCTGGATGATGAACGCGGTGATGGTGGCGCCGAGCCCCGCCAGCACCACGCAGCCGCCGGTGATCCACACGATGGTGTCTTCCGGCGACAGCCGCAAGCGTAACGCCCCGGGATGCCTCGCCAGCGCCACGCACAGCACGCCTCCACCCAGCAGCAGCGTGCAAGCGGCTGCCACATCGGGGGCACGCCACGTCAGCCAGGCCGGGTACAGGTACTCAAGCGCCATGGCCTGGCCGAGCAGATCTCCGGCACAGAGCAGCAGCGCTGCACCAACGAGCGCCCACAACCAGTGCGCGCGACGGGGTGTCTCCAGCGTCGGCACGCAACAGAGCGCCATCGCAGCCATTGCGAGCGCCAGCGCGTGGCTCGCATGCATGCCACCGATCCATCCTGTCAGCCAATGGTGATCCAGCCACACATGCACCTCAGGAAAGTCGAGCGCAACCGGCCAGTCGGTGGTCCACTCCAGCAGGCTCAGCGTGCAGAGTGCTGCGGTAACGCTTCCCGCCGCGCGCGCGATCCGGTCCGGCCAACGTGCCGAGGGCCGCAGCGTACCGAGCGCCAGCGCGCTCAAGCCGGCGCCCAGCAACGCCCAGTCCAGGCCGGTGGCGAACACGCTCGGCAGCCGGTCACTGCCCAGCCTGACCGCCCAAGGCCAATGCAGCAGCCAGCCGGCCATGACAGTCAGCCCGAGGAGCGCGAGAAGGGAGCCGATGCCGCCAGCAGCGGCGGCAAGCGGGCGGCGAGAAACCATGCAGGTGATGTATCCGTCGGGCCGTCCGGGACGAACATGTCCCACCCGGAAGATCGGCGTAAAAGCGCGCCGCTTGAGCGTTTTGGGGCAGGTGTGCACGCAAAATTGCCATGTCGCGCGTGCGACGTGACGGATGCATCGTGGCATGCGATGCACCGCGCACCTCACGTGGCGTCACGCAACTTGGCTACACTGCCCGGATATCGTCGAACCGCTACCAGGAGCCGCCATGACCATCGTCGTCAGCAAAGACACCGAGGGACTCTTCCGCCACAGGATCACGTTTCCGGAAGGCGTCGTCTATGCCGATGTACCCAAACCGGCCGGCGAGGGCAGCGCCCCCGACCCGCATGCTTACTTCGACGCCGCCTTGGCAAGCTGCAAGGCCCTGACCGTCTCGCTCTATGCCCGCCAGCGCAAATACCCGCTGGAGTCGATCGACGTGGCGGTCGAGCATGACGGCAGCCAGGAGCGCCAGGGCCGCTACAAGCTGCGCACGGTTCTCACGCTGCATGGCGACCTGACCGACGAGCAGCGCGCTGACCTCCTTCGCGTGGCGGGCAAGTGCCCCGTCCACAAGCTGATGACCGAGGTCGAGATCAGCATCGATACCGAACTCGCCGAACGCACCTGAGCGGGATTCACGCCATGACTTCGATCCAGCACATCATCGGCCCCCACGTCCGCGACCTGGGTGGATTCTCCGTCAAGCGCGTGCTGCCCTCGGCGGCGCGCCAGACGGTCGGGCCGTTCATCTTCTTCGATCACATGGGCCCCGTCGATTTCGCCCCCGGCGAAGGCATCGACGTGCGTCCGCACCCGCACATCGGGCTGGCCACCGTTACGTATCTGTTCGACGGCAGCATGGTCCACCGCGACAGCCTCGGCAGCGTGCAGACCATCACGCCCGGCGACGTGAACTGGATGACGGCCGGCAATGGCATCGTCCACTCCGAGCGTTCCTCGCCCGAGGGGCGCGAAAAAGGCGCGCGCGTGCATGGCATCCAAACCTGGGTGGCGCTGCCGAAGGATCAGGAAAAGGTGAACGCCAGCTTCGCCCATCACGCCGCCGACACGCTGCCCAAGCTCGAATGCCCGGGCGTGCAGGGCGTCGTCATCGCGGGGGATGCATTCGGGCTGACGTCGCCCGTGAAAGTGAGTTCGCGCACGCTGTATGTGGCGCTGGAGCTGGCGGCCGGTGCATCGCTGGTGATTCCGCCTGAGCATGCAGACCGTGGGCTGTATCTCGTCGACGGCGCTGTCACCATCGACGGCGAGGCGCTCGACCCGCACCACCTTGCCGTGCTGGAACCCGGCGGCGACGTGACGCTCACCGCGCAGGCATCGTCACGCGTGATGCTGCTGGGCGGTGACCCGACCGACGGCCACCGCCACATCTACTGGAACTTCGTCGCCAGCGACAAGGCCGACATTGAAGACGCCAAGCAGCGCTGGGAGGCCGACGCCTTCGCCCACGTGCCGGGCGAGACGGAGCGGATTCCGCTGCCGTCCAAGTAAGACCAATCGATCAATCAGGCAGCCTGCGCCGGTCGTGCACAGCGGACGATCGCGCGGACCTGCTTGGCGATCGGCTCCGGCACCGGTTGCTTGCCGTCGAGCACCGCTTCAATCCACCGCGCCGTTGCAGTCACGTCCGTCCCCACAGGCAATTCAGGCGGCGTATCGCTCGATCCTTCCACCGCCTCAATCACCGTTTCATGCGCGCCGTCGTGCAGCCACTCTACCGCGCTGCCGCGCCGCGCATCGGCCACCGCCTCGCCTTCGGTGCCGCGCGCGAGCAGCACATTGGCCGGATGGCGCAGGAAGTAATCGGTGAGCGTGTCGCGGTATTCCGGGTGCGTATAGCTCACCAGCCGCAGCGCCTCATGCGGCGCGTGCCCGCCGATGGGCTGCAGCATCTTCACCACCGTATGGGCCGAATTGCGTAGGCCGACGATCTCGCGCTTGTCCAGCAGCGACGTCAGCTCGGGCGAGAGCACATCGATCGGCACGAACGCCAGGCGGTCGCTCTCCAACCGCTCGCGGGCGTCGTCCATGTGTTCGCAGACGGGCCAGCCGAGCGCTTCAAAGAGCGCCGCCGTGGTGATGCGGCCGTCGAAGCGGCGAATGCCATGCACCAGCACCGGCACCCCTTCGCGCGCCAGCAGCTTGGCCAGCAGCGGCACGAGGTTCGGCTGCCTGCGGGCACCGTTGTAGCTCGGGATAACGACCGGCAGCGCGTGCTCGGGCGTGTCCGGAGCCGGCAGCGGCCGGCAGTGCGCATGCGTGGCTTCCAGCATGCCGTCGAGTTCTTCCGGGGTCTCGCCCTTGATGCGGTAGGCCATGAGGATGGCGCCGAGCTGCACGTCGGCGATGCGGCCTTCCAGCATGGCGGTGAAGAGCGCCCGGGCATCGTGCTTGACCAGTGCCCGCGCACCGTCTGCGCCGCGGCCGATTTCCTTGATGAAGCGGGCGGCGGGGAAGGGGCCGTTGGCGAGGGCGTCTTCAGTGGCGGTGTCGGGGAGGATGGGGGGAGCGGGCATTGTTCATGGCGCGGGTGATTGGCTTGGGGTTGATCATAGCGCTGCGGGTTGTGTGCTGGCGCCATGGGTCGGTGCTTTTTTGGGCCTGGTGGTGCATCCCTTGTTTCATCCCCTGCCGGGGCGGGCGGTTGTGGTCCATCCCTTTTTCGTACCCTGCCGGGCACGACCTACTTTTCTTTGTCTTGCCAAAGAAAAGTAGGCAAAAGAAAGGCGCGCCCGAGATGGCGACCCCTTCCTTGAATTTGTGTAAGCGGGCGGAGGCGGGGAAAACTCGCTGCGCTCAGACAGTTCCCCGCCTTTCTTCCGCCCGCTTACAAAAATTCAAGGCGCCATCAAGGGCAGGAACGTCAAAGGCCAAACCGACAGCGTGCGAAAGTAAGCGCCAGAAAGGGGCCGACTGCGCGGCGAACGTTTGGAATGCAGGACGAAGTGGGGCACAGGCAAAAGATGGTGTGCTTTACCCCTGCCCTAGATGGCGCCTTGAATTTTTGTGAGCGGGCGGATAAAGGAAGGAGGCCTGTCTGAGCGAAGCGAGTTTGCCTCCTTCCCCGCCCGGTTACAGAAATTCAAGGAGTTTTTCGCCATCTTGGGCGCGCCTTTCTTTGCTTACTTTCTTTGGCAAGACAAAGAAAGTGAGTCAGCCCCGGCAGGGGATGAAACAAGGGATGGACCACCAAGCAAAAAACAACAAAGCCATCCCCAAAGCGAATCAAGCGGCCTCCGCCACCGGATGCCTCTGCTTCCGATACAGAAAATCCAACACCGCCGTCCGACAAGCGTGATAAGTCGGGTCTTCCGCCAACGCCATCCGATCCCGAGGCCGCGGCAAATCCACCGTCAGCACCTCACCAATCGTCGCAGCCGGCCCATTCGTCATCATGACAATGCGATCTGCCAACAGCACCGCTTCATCCACATCGTGGGTCACCATCACCACCGTGCTGCCGGTTGCCGCAACGATCTTCAGTAGCTCATCCTGCAGATGCGCCCGCGTGAGCGCATCCAGCGCGCCAAACGGCTCATCCATCAGTAGCACCTTCGGCTCCATGGACAGCGCCCGCGCAATCCCGACGCGCTGCTTCATCCCGCCAGAGATCTCATGCGGATGCTTCTGCTCGGCATGCGACAAGCCGACCAGCGCCAGCGCCGCATGCGTGCGATCACGCAACTGCGCCTTAGTCTCGCTCTTGCCGAAGACGCGTTCGACGGCGAGATACACGTTGTCAAAGCACGTGAGCCACGGCAGCAGCGAGTGGTGCTGAAACACCACCGCGCGATCCGGCCCCGGCCCGGCAATCTCACGCTCCGCCAGGATGAGCCCACCCGTGGTCGGACGCGTGAGCCCGGCAATGAGATTGAGCAACGTCGATTTGCCGCAGCCCGAGTGCCCGATCAGCGCGATGCACTCACCGCGCGCAACCGTCAGGTCGATGTCGCGCAGGGCGACGAACGGGCCGCGCTTGGTCTTGAACGTCTGCCCGACGTTTTCAATGCGCAGGAATTTGTCTGTCATGGCGCTCCCCCCAATGTCCTCAAACCGCGTCGTACGAGAAGCGCCGCGCAATCGCCAGCAGCGCGTGCTCCAGCAGTAAGCCCACCACCCCGATCACGAAGATCGCGATGACGATGTGCTCGACCTTCAGGTTGTTCCATTCGTCCCACAGCCAGAAGCCGATGCCGACACCGCCTGTGAGCATCTCCGCCGCCACGATGACCAGCCATGCGGTGCCGATGGACAACCGCACACCCGTCAGCATGTACGGCAGCACCGCCGGAAACAGCACACGCGTGAACACCTTCCACTCCGACAGGTTCAACACGCGCGCCACGTTCAGGTAGTCCTGCGGCACGCGCGTCACACCCACGGCGGTGTTGATGACCATCGGCCAGATCGAGCAGATGAAGATCGCCCAGATGGCCGCCGGGTTGGCCGACTTGAACAGCAGCAGCCCGATCGGCAGCCACGCCAGCGGCGACACCGGCCGAAGCAGGCTGATGATGGGCGAGGCCATCGCATTCAAAAACGCAAAGCGCCCGATGAGGAAGCCCGCCGGAATGCCGATGACGGCCGCCATGCCGAAGCCCGCGCCCACGCGCGCCAGCGACGCCAGCACGTTCCAGCCCACGCCCTGATCATTCGGGCCATTGCGATAGAACGGATCGGCAAACAGCGCGACCGCCGCTTTCCACGTCACCGCCGGTGTCGGCAGTGCGGGGATGGCCGTGGCGATGCCCTGCCATGCCAGCACAAACAGAACAAAGCCCAGCACCGGCGGAAAGCCGCGCACCACGGCGGCGACAAACCAGTCGCGCGCAACAAACCGGCGACCTTCATGGGCGGCATCGGACTGCACGCCGGACAACGTTTTGACGAGCGTGTTCATGTCGGACTCCATCGACGTGAGGAACCGCAATCAGAAATTCGGAAGTTCAGGAGGGCAGCAACGTCAGGCTTTCAGCTTGAAGCCGTCGGCATAAGCGGCGGGGTTCTTCGCATCCCACACCACGCCGTCGATCAGCTTGGCCGTGCGCATGTCGCTCTTAGGCAGTGGCGTGCCGGTGGCGGCTGCCGCCTGCTTGTAGATGTCGATGCGGTTGATCTGCTTGGCCACGGCCAGGTAATCCGGATGCGCCTTCAGCAGGCCCCAGCGCTTGTGCTGCGTGAGG
>JAGWNU010000138.1 GCA_028871175.1 Burkholderiaceae bacterium
CTTCCTTGCCCGCCTCCGGTGCGGATGCGGGGTAGCGCTGGGTGAACAGCACGAACGGCAGATCGCCATTGAACGAGCCCAGCACCACCCGCCGCAGGAACGGCAGATCGCCGAAATGCTGCATCAGCCCCGCGCTGAAGATGATGAAGCGGACGTTGACGATGAATGCGGTCAGCAGCACCGTCCAGATCGGCAGGCCGGCCGCGAGCAGCGGCAGCACGGCCAGTTGCGAGGACCCCGCGTAGACGAACACCGACATCCCGATCGCCTGGGGGAGAGTCAGGACCGATTTGCTCATCGCCACCCCCGTCACCATGCCCCATGCGAAAACGGGCATGGTCGAGGGCGCATAGGCGCGCAGTCCGGCCATGAAACCGGCGCGCTCGGCGGGGTCGAGCGCCTGCCAGCGACGTTGTAACGCGGCGCGCCAGCGGGCTAGCGCCATGGCGCACTCGCAGGCGGCGGATTCATCTCTTTGTGGTCAACCGGGCGAGAATTGGCGGAAGCGCGCAAACGTTGGGGTGTCGGGGGCGACATGGGTGGCTCGCAGGAAACGCACGATTATACTTTTGGTGTTAAGTGCCTGCTTAACGACGAGCGGAGAAAGCGCCGGAGACGTTCGAGAAACAACACTCCACGGGCCGTGATGCATGACCGCCGCCGCGCACTGCAACAATCGGCGTTGGCGCGCCCGCGCCCACCGCTTACAATTCCGCCTTTGTTGGCATTTGAGCCTGCGGCCACATGGCCACCTGAGACATGACGGTCCTGACCGCACCATGTCGGCATCTCTTACCTCACCATGACCACGCACACCGCACCCACGATCGAAATCGGCGCAGACGATCTGCCGCTGCACTGCCCGACCGCCAAGACGCCAACCTGGAACTACCACCCGCGCGTGTTCCTGGACATCGCAGACACCGGTGAAGTCAAGTGTCCATACTGCGGCACGGTCTACAAGCTGGCCCCTGGCGTCGAACTGAAGGGCCACCATTGAGCCCGATTTTCGCGCAGCACACAGGTCGTAGCGCACCGGCGGCGAGTCGATGATGCGCAAGATCCTTGTCGTCGCCCCCAACTGGATCGGGGATGCGCTGATGGCGCAGCCGCTGTTTGCGCAGATCAAGGCGCGCCACCCGCGCGCGCAGATCCATGCCATCGCGCCCAAATGGGTAGCGCCGGTGCTGGCGCGCATGCCGGAAATCGCCCGTGTCCTGCCGACCGACCTGGCCCACGGCAAGCTGCAGCTTGGCAGCCGGACCCTGTTCGCGCAGCAGCTCAAGGGCGAAACCTTCGACGCGGCCTACGTGCTGCCGAATTCGTTCAAGAGCGCGCTGATCCCGTGGCTGGCCGGCATTCCGCTGCGTATCGGTTACAAGGGCGAATCCCGCCTGGGCGTGCTGAATGTGCGCTACCCGAATCCGCCCAAGAACGAGCGCCCGCCGATGGTCCAGCACTACGCGGCGCTGGCGTTCAAGCCCGGCGCCAGGCTGCCCGACAGCCTGCCCGATCCGAAGCTGGAGGTCGACGTGCAGCGTGTGGCAGCCACGTCGGCAAAGTTTGGCATCCCGGGCAATGCGAGACTGGTCGCCTTCTGCCCCGGCGCGGAATACGGCCCGGCCAAGCGCTGGCCCGCCGAACACTTCGCCGAGCTGGCGCAGATGCTGCGCCGGTCCTTTCCATACGCGCAGATCATCACGCTCGGCTCGGGAAAGGACCGCGAGATGGCCGACGCCATCGTCGAACGCGCGCCGTTCGTGCGCAACCTATGCGGCGAGACCTCGCTCGATGAAGCCATCGAACTGCTCGCGCGCTCGGAAGCCGCCATCTGCAACGACTCGGGCCTCATGCACGTGACGGCCGCGCTGGGACGCCCGCAGGTGGCCGTATTCGGCTCCAGCGACCCCCGCCACACGCCGCCCCTGTCGCCCGCTGCGAGTATCATGTGGCTCCATCTGGAATGCAGTCCGTGCTTTGCGCGCGAATGCCCGCTTGGCCACCTGCGCTGCCTGCGCGACATCGGTCCCGAGATGGTCTTTCACGAACTGCGCCGCCTGCTGCAGCCGCTGTAACTCGCCCTCCTCCTCATCACCGCCATGCCACGATTTGCCCGCCTGTTCGAAGCCGCCGAGGACATCCTCGAAGCCTATCGCGATGCGCTCAAGCGCCGCGATGCCGATGGCGCGCTCAAGCTGTGGCTGGACGAGGATTCCGTGAGCTTCATCCTGCCCGACGGCCAGCGCCTGCATGGCCACGAGCAACTGCGCGGCTGCCTGGATGCGCTGGTCGAGAAGAACCCGGTGTGGATCGAATGCCTTTCGCAGCAGGTGCATTCGTCGTTGGGCGTATCGATCTTCGAGGCCACCGAGGCGCTGCGCTTTTCTGCCACGGCAACCGAGGCCGACCTGTACGTCCACACGACGTACGTGCTGATGCAGAACCACGAAGGCTGGCGCATCGCGCACGTACACTCGAGCCAGGCCGCCGAGGAACGCGTGGCGGCTTCGATTTCCAGCGTCACGCATTCGCTTCACTGAGCCTGCCGCGCCGGGGGCAGCCGTATCCGCTTGATGATGCATCCGCTTCGCCGCGCCACCTCTGCTGACCTGAGCCTCGGCGCCCTGCTGGCGGGGCCGTTCGAGCCTCATGCGTTCCGTTCGCCATGGTGGCTCATTGGCGGCAACGCGCAGACGATCGTGCCGGCGCGCCTGTGGCGCTTTCCGCGCATCGCCTATCGGCGCGAGCGCTGGGACACACCCGACCACGATTTCATCGACCTCGACTGGACGACGCACGACGCTGATGCGCACGCGCCGCTCGTCGTCATGTTCCACGGCCTCGAGGGCGATTCGCGCAGTCACTATGCAAGACTGTTGATGGACGCGCTGCGTGCGCGCCGTTGGCCCGGGGTGGTGCCGCACTTCCGCGGATGTTCAGGCGAGATGAACCACGCGCCGCGCATGTACCACTGCGGCGATGGCGCGGAAGTCGGATGGATACTCGAACGCCTTTATCACAAGTACTGCGCACCGCAAGGTCGCCAGCTGCTGGCCGTCGGCATCTCGCTGGGCGGCAACGCGTTGCTGCGCTACCTGGGTGAGCACGGCACCGACGCACGCTATCTGTGTGCCGCGGCGACGGTCTCTGCACCGCTGGATATGCGCGCGGGCGGGGCCGCGCTGTCCCGCGGCTTCAACATGGTGTACACGCGCATGTTCCTGCGCACGCTCAAGACGAAGGCCTGCGCCAAGCTCGATCAGCACCCAGGTCTCTATGACCGCGCCGCCATGCTCGCCACGCGCACCCTGGGCGAATTCGACAATCTCGTCACCGCGCCGCTGCATGGCTATCGCGATGTGCTCGACTATTGGACACGCGCCTCATCCAAGCCGATCCTGCGCGACGTACGTGTGCCCGCCCTGGTGCTGAACGCGCGCAATGATCCATTCCTGCCGGGGCAGTACCTGCCCAGCCCTGCCGACGTGTCGCCGGACATCGTGCTCGACCAACCGCTGCACGGTGGCCATGTCGGCTTTCTGCTGCGTCACGATGCGGGCCTGCGGCACCTCGCTGGCCGCGTCGACTGGATGCCTGCGCGCGTCCTGCGTTTCTTCGATGAAGCGCTGGGCCGCGGGCAGCAAGCCGCGCAGCCAGCGCCGCCGGTCACTGCCACGGGAGGCGAGCGTGGATGACATCGTCCGCCAGGCCATGATGAAGTGGCCGGACGTACCCAATTGCTTCGGTTGGCTGGCCCTGGATCGACGCGGGCAATGGCGCCCGCGCACCGAATTGGCGCAGGCACACAAACTGCTTGGCGACCCGATTCGCCATGCGCCGCTGATCGATTTCATCGTGCGCAACTATGGGCGGGACGATGCCGGCCGATGGTTCTTTCAGAACGGGCCGCAGCGCGTATTCGTGGAGCTTGAATACACCCCCTGGATCATCCGACTGGTCCCTGACGGCGCATCGCAAACCTTCAGGACCACGACAGGCGCGGCGTTCGCGCCTGCCGGCTGCTTCGCCGATGAGCGCGGCAATGTGCTGCTCTCCGGCCGCGTGGCCGGCGCGGATGCGGAAGACACCATCGCACTGCTGCACGATCACGACCTTGAGCCGTTTTCAGCGCTGGCGCAGTGGCACGGCGAGGCATGTGGCGCCGCACTCGGTACGCTGACCATCGCCGGCCGCTCCTTCGAGATCGAACCCATCCAGAGCACAGAGGTCGCACGGCGCTATGGGTTCGTACCGCACCCAGCCGGATAGCGGTCGCGCTATTTCGGCAGCGCCTTGTCCTCGGCCTTCTCCTCCTTGTACTGCCGCTCCATCTGATGCAGGCGCGCGTCCACCTCGGACAGCGTGTAGAAATCCGCATCCCCCGCGTCGCGCGCGAGTTTGAGCTGCTCCACCGCTGAACCCCAGGCGCCATCGCGGGCGTACTTCTCGGCCAGCGCGCGGTGCTGCTCGACGCGTTTGCCCTGATCGGCATAGGCACGGGCGAGCAAATCCCACCAGATCGACTGCGCGGTCTCTTCGCGGGTCTTGTCTTTCAGATAAGGGATCGCATCGTTCACGCGGCCCGCAGCAAGCAGCGTCTGTGCGTAGGTGATACCGGCCGCGCGCGAGAGCGGATACGCAGCCAGTGCGGCGCGCGCTTGCACCAGCGCCTCCGCCGTACGGTTCCGTGCCTGCGCGAGTTCGACAGCGGTGACGTCCAGGTCGACGCTGCCCGAAGTGATACCGGGGATGTTGCCGTACAGCCGGCGCGCCTCGAGCAACGCCTGCTCGGCCTCGTCCAGCCGCCCTGCCCGCTGATTCGCGACGGCGATGCCGTACCACAGGGCGGCCCGCGTCTCGACAGGCGCATCCGGCGCCGACGCCAGTTGCGAACGCATCGCGTTGCGCACGTCGATATACGCGCTGGTCGACGTCTCCTGCAGCACCCGTGCACGGGCTTTTGCAAAGCCAAACTCGGGACGGCGGGGCTGGCGCGGATGCGGCAAGCCTCGTGCGCGGTCCTCCATGTCGGCAATCCGCTCGCCGGTGAGCGGGTGGGTGCGCGCGTAGCCGGGAATGACGCCGGTGTCGGCGATGTTGGCCACACGCTGCAGGCGCCGGAAGAAATTCGGCATGCCGTCCGGGTTGTACCCCGCGCCCGTGAGTAACGTGAAGCCGACGCGATCGGCCTCGCGTTCAGCGCTGCGCGAGAAGGCGAGCTGGTTCGACACCGCCGCCGCCTGCCCGCCCATGGCCAGCGCCTGTGCAGCGTCGCCGCTCTTGGTGGCGGCCAGCCCGGCGAGGAGGATCGACGCCAGCGCAATCCACATCGACTCGCCCGATTTGTCGATACCGCGCGCGATATGCCGCTGCAGCACGTGGCCGATTTCGTGCCCGAGCACCGAAGCCAGCTCCGATTCGCTTTCCGTGGCCACCAGCGTGCCCGTGTTCACGCCGATGTAGCCGCCCGGCAGCGCGAACGCGTTGATGCCCGGATCGCGCACCGCAAACAACTCGAAGCTCGACGCAGACGTGCTTCCCGCCACATGCTGCCGCCGCGCGGCCTCGATGAGCTTGTAGCCGATGCCATTCAGGTAATCGGTGAGCAACGGGTCGGGCACATAGTCCGGATCGCGACGGATCTGGCGCATCACCCGGTCGCCCAGACGGCGCTCCATCTCGGGCGACAGCGCTGCCGTGGAAGGGTCCCCCATGTCGGGCAACTCGTACGTCGGCGCGTCGATGACCGCCGGATCCTTCTGCAGATAAGGCGATTGACGACCGATCTGGACGCTGCGGTTCAGGTTGCTCTGCACCTGATCGGCTGCGGCAGCAGAGCCCAGGCCCGGGTTGATTGCCGGAGCAGACGCCGGGGCAGGCATCTGCGCAAGCGCGGGCAGCGGCACCGGCGCGAGCCAGCCCGACAACAACACGGCGGCCGTCAGCTTACGAACCCGCGGCCGAAAGAAGGAATGCGTCATACGGAAAGCGCAGTGTGCAGGATCAGCCCGGCTCGGTCACTCGACGCCGGGTGCTTGCTATCATAAAACGCTTCGTATCCCCCACCGCAATCACGGTGTCAACCATGTCGCAACTCACCCATTTCGATTCCGCCGGACAAGCCCATATGGTTGACGTCGGCGAGAAAGCCGTCACGCATCGCGTGGCGGTCGCCACCGGCACGATCCGCATGCTGCCCGAGACGTTCGCACTGGTGCGCGACGGCACCGCCAAGAAAGGCGATGTGCTGGGCATCGCCCGCATCGCGGCAATCCAGGGGGCCAAGCGAACATCGGATCTGATTCCGCTGTGCCATCCGCTGGCGTTGACCAAGGTGGGGGTCGAGTTTGATCTGGATGATGCCCAACACAGCGTCCGTTGTACGGTTCGTGCGGAGACGCGCGGGCAGACCGGGGTCGAAATGGAAGCGCTGACCGCCGTGCAGGTCGGGCTGCTGACGATCTACGACATGTGCAAGGCCGTGGATCGGGGAATGGTGATTGGGGATGTGCGGTTGATGGAGAAGCGGGGGGGGAAGTCGGGGGAGTGGGTGGGGACGACACGCTAGAGAAAAGAGCGCCTGGTTGGCGCTCTTTTCGTTAGATGTGGCCGGGCTAGCGACACTCCGCCGGTGTGTACTTTGCGTCCAGGGTCGGTTTGTTGGCGGGCTCAGCGGAACCCGTGCGCGCAGGAATGTCCTTCGCATAACAGTCCCAACGAATGGGGCCATCCGGTCGCATGCTTCCAACGTCCGTACCCTGCAAAGCCTTACCACCAGATGTTGGCTTAATCACAAGCAGATTCGAGGGACTATCGGCAACATTAGCAGCGTATTTGATTTGGATTTCGCCGTTTGTATTGTCGATCGAAATACCGTCAGTCATCACACTGCGCGTTGCAACCATGCTGGCAGGGTACCCTTGATTGAGCAGTTGCCCGGCCATGGCATTTTCCGCCACCACGGTTTTCGCACCCATCGCAAGCGCAAGGCCTTCTGTCACGCGTGATCTCGTAACGTAGTCTTGATACGCTGGCACGGCAATGGCAGCCAAAATACCGACGATCGCGACAACGATCATCAGCTCAATGAGCGTAAAGCCATGTTGGGGTTGAGGTTTTTTCCGATAATTGACCCGCACAAGTGTCTCCATATTTGCTTGTTGATTCCGCCGGGAGCGACGAAACGGGTCGAGATTAATAGAAGAAAACACCCAGTATTCAATTCACAACCAATTTTGACCAAACCACTCGCAGATTCTTAAAAAAATAAAGGCGCCGATAAAAGGCGCCTTAATTATTTATAACAAAATCTCATCAATCCGATTTCGCCAGCAGATCTTCCTCTTTCAGCCGCGCACAAAAAACCCTCAGGCTTTCAGCATGAAAATGACAAGCCTGTCTTAGCGTCGAGGACTGTGCTGGAAAGTCTGTCCAATAATGGTTGTAGAGACGCCTGACTTGAACAACGGCATCTTCATTCTTCCCCTCAAATGCCAGCGCCAGAGCATAGCGTTGAACGGCCGCGGGTGCTGGATAGAACTGCACCGCATCCCGCTCGAGTTCCAACGTCAAAGGCGCATCCTCGCGATTGATTGGAACGTTCATCGCCACAGCCAAACTTGCATAGGGCGCGAGTAGCACGGGGGCATGATCCCTGCGCGTGGCCAGTTCCTTGGCAGCACCCGCCTGCGCCAGGTACAGGCGCTCGACCATACCGTAGTCAATCCATAGCCTGGCGACCAGCGCTGCCCCGCATACCGTGATCATGCCGGATAGCAGCCAGGTCAGCGCGCCGGAAGGGGCGCGGAACACGTTCTCATCCAGATATCCCAACACAAAGACAAATGGAAAAAGGAAGAACACATAGTGCAGCGGATACTCGAGCATCGAGTGCACCATGACGACCGCGACGATCGCGCTAAGAAACGCGACCTCGGGTCGCCAGAGACGCTTGGAGACGTCAACTGCCCACCACGCTAGTGGAATGATCACAGCCAACGCCCCGACCAACCCGGTCTTCGCCAATAGATCCAGCACGATGTTATGTGCATTCATCGACATCTCGACTCGGCCTAGCGTGTCGGTTTGCACGTACTGGTTCCACGCGTAATCGCCCCAACCGCCGCCTAGCCAAGGGCGAGCCAAGAACATGTGCCACGCGTGTTTCCACAGCAACGGACGCAAGCCAACGCCCTCGTGCATGCGCTGCCCCATCGATCCAGGCAGATCCAAGGCCCAGAGTTTGTTCGCGAGCGCAATCACCCAATTCCACGCCTCATACGTAACGAGGAGGGCGAGCAGCGGACCTGCCAGCAATAGCAACCTGCCTGCCAATGATCGCCCTCTTGCCTCAACCGCGAGCGGCAATCCAGCCAAGACACCGATGACCGCGATGTGGATCCAGGTCACCCGAGAGAACGTCAACGCCATACCCAACAGCAACGCGAGCATGCTGAACATGAGCGGAGCGAGCCATCTGCGATGCTGATGCGCCAAGAACAGGCACGCCGCCAATCCAAACGCCAGATACGTGCCGACGTGATTGGGCTGATTCATGTTGCCCCACATCCGCCGCGCCGAGCCAGTTGGCATCATTGAGAAGAACGTACTGGGCAGATCGGGAACACGTAGCAGCTGGAGCAGTTCGATCGCCACGGTAAGCAAGCCGCCGACGGTCACGGCGACAGCAACGACAGTCAGCACACCCGGAATCCCCCGGCACCGCGCGCCCAGGCTCGAGATAACGGTGGCCGCAAGCAACGCAGCAATGGCGCCGAAAGAAAAGAGCGGGTTGAGCGGCGGCGCGATTGCCAGTTGCAAGACCAGCACCACGACCAATGCCAGCGGCGCAAGCGCGATTCTGGGCAAGCCGGTCCGCTGGTTCCGCGTGAGGCCCAGTACGGTGATCGCAAAGGCGATCCAGCACGCTGCCGCCGCGAACTCTGAATAGAACGTGGGAATCGGATAGGTATGGGGTGCCACCAGAAAGGGGATCACCCAACATGCCCCAAGGGCTAACCAAGCAGGCAAAAGCAGGACGGAGAATCGGCGCATCGACGAGTACGACCAGGAGACGTGGAAAACGAAAGGCGCCCTAAGGCGCTTCCGTAAATCAAGCCCGAGTTTAGCGTGCCGACTATCTTGCTATCTACTGGCGGCCCCGGATCGTTGTGAAGCTCTCTCGGTCACTTTGGCCCTCGCATCCATTCTGTTTCCGCTCCACTGCCGATGCTCTCATCGACCAGGAGCTTTTCTGATCTCAGACGGATACAGAAAGCCTTGAGGTCGCCACTGTTCTTCCCACAAACCTCTTCAAGCGGCTTGAATTGAGCGGCATAGCCGGGCACGTACCAGTACTCTTCGCGCAAGCGCCGGACCTGATCGACGGCTTCATCAGTCTTGCCGAGGTAGGCAAGCGCAAGCGCATATCGTTGAACTGACTCGGCACCAGGGTAAAACTGTACGGCCTGTCGCTCAATCTTCGCCAACAAAGATGCCGTCTCCGGCGTAACGTTCAAATGCAGTGCAATTGCCAGTTGCTCATAGGGCAACAACAAGGTCGGCCCATGCCGCTGGTACCGCGCCCATTCTTTCTTCGGCCCGTCCGGGGTGTAATGAAGTCGCTCCACCGCTCTGTAGTCACCCCACAGGTGCACCATTAGCCCCAGGGCAATTACGGAAAAAACAATAGTCAATACCGATACCATGCTGGACGACGGCACAGAGAGCGGCTGCTCGTCCAG
>JAGWNU010000355.1 GCA_028871175.1 Burkholderiaceae bacterium
TCCTGTATCAGGGCCGCTCGTACAAGAGCTACCGTGGCATGGGCTCGGTAGGCGCCATGAAGGACGGTGCGGCTGACCGCTACTTCCAGGAAGACAACACCGCCAACGTCGACAAGCTCGTGCCGGAAGGCATTGAGGGTCGCGTGCCCTACAAGGGCTCGGTGCTGCCGATCGTGCACCAGCTCACGGGCGGTATTCGTTCGTCGATGGGCTACTGCGGCTGCGCGTCGATTGACGAATGGCACGACAAGAGCCAGTTTGTTCAGATCACCGCCGCCGGCATGCGCGAATCGCACGTGCACGACGTGCAGATCACGAAGGAAGCGCCGAACTATCACCTCGACTGATCGGCTGCCCCGATCACCGTACACAAGATAGAAGGTGAGCAGTACTGCCGCCGGGGCGCGCGGGCGTTCCGGCTGATTCAACCGGTGGCCGAAGCACGGGCGGCCACCCGCAACTGGAGACGAAGATGAAAGCGCTTTTGCGACTCGTTCTGTTTCTGGATGCGGCTGTCGCGCTGTGCGTCGGTCTCGTCCTGCTGGCTTCGCCGTTGACGTCCATCTTCGGCGCGCTGCAATTGCCGCAGCCGGAGCCGGTCCTGTACGGTCAACTCCTCGGCGTGACGCTGATCGGCTTGGCGTGGCTGCTGTGGCACGCCACCGTCAATGGGCAACTGACCACCGCCGTGGCGCAGGTGATCGGCCATGTGAACCTGGCCGTGGCGGTGCTGGTGATTGCCTGGCTGCTGTTCTTCCACCTGCCGGTGGAAGGCGCGGGCCGCATCTGGCTGCCAACCTTCGCCGCCGTGCTGGCAGCGTTTTCCGCTGTGCAGATTCCCGCTTCGCGTCGCGTGCGCACCAACGAGCGCGAGCGCGCACAGAAGGCGCGCGATGAAGCCGCCGCCGCGCGCGAGCGCCAGCGTGTCGACGCCGAGCGCCGCGAACCCGCCTACATGCCGCCCCCGGGCTACGGCCCCGGCACTGAGGTCGACACGATTGCCGATTCCATTCCTCCACAACATGCACGACAAAGTCCTCATCCTTGATTTCGGCTCGCAGGTCACGCAACTGATTGCGCGGCGCGTGCGTGAAGCACACGTCTATTGCGAGATTCACCCGAACGACGTGTCCGACGCCTTCGTGCGCGAGTTCGCGCCCAAGGCCGTCATCCTGTCCGGCAGCCACGCCAGCACGTACGAAGACCACCAGCTGCGCGCCCCGCAGGCCGTGTGGGACCTGGGCGTGCCGGTGCTCGGCATCTGCTACGGCATGCAGACCATGGCCGTGCAACTGGGCGGCAAGGTGGAGTGGAGCGACCACCGCGAATTCGGTTACGCCGAAGTGCGCGCGCATGGTCACACCCGCCTGCTCAAGGACATCCAGGACTTCGCCACGCCGGAAGGCCACGGCATGCTCAAGGTCTGGATGAGCCACGGCGACAAGGTCACGGAACTGCCGCCCGGCTTCAAGCTGATGGCGTCGACGCCGAGCTGCCCTGTTGCCGGCATGGCCGATGAGGCGCGCGGCTATTACGCCGTGCAGTTCCACCCGGAAGTCACGCATACCGTGCAGGGCCGTGCGCTGCTCGAGCGCTTCGTGCTGGAAATTGCCGGTGCCAAGCCCGACTGGGTCATGCGCGACCACATCGACGAAGCCGTCAAGGCCATCCGCGAGCAGGTAGGCGATGAAGAGGTGATCCTCGGCCTGTCGGGTGGCGTCGATTCGTCGGTGGCGGCGGCGCTCATTCATCGCGCGATCGGCGACCAGCTCACCTGCGTGTTCGTCGACCACGGCCTGCTGCGCCTGGACGAGGGCAAGATGGTGATGGACATGTTCGCCGGCCGCCTGCACGCGAAGGTTGTG
>JAGWNU010000139.1 GCA_028871175.1 Burkholderiaceae bacterium
AACTCGGCGGCCATCGCTTTGCTGGCCGTGATGACGGCGCCCTTGCTTGCGTTGTACCAGACCAGCCCCGGCCGCGGCCGGATGCCCGCCGTGGATGCCACGTTGACGAATACCCCGCCGCCGCGCGCCCGGAAGTGCGGCACCATGTGACGCGCCGTCCAATAGAGGCTCTTCACGTTGACGGCCATCACGCGGTCGAACTCGTCTTCAGTGATCTGCAGGAGGGGCTTGTTCTTGTGCGTCGTGCCAGCATTGTTCACGACGATGTGCAGATCGCCGTAACGCTCCAGCGTCGCGCTCAGCAGGTTGGCAACGGCGCCGCCATCCGACACATCGGCGTACACGAAATGCGCATCGCCACCGGCCACGCGAATGGCATTGGCCACGCGCTCGCCAGCCTCCGCGTTCAGGTCGTTGACGATGACGCGCGCGCCCTCGCGGGCGAAGGTATGGGTGATCCCCTCGCCAAAACCCGATCCCGCGCCCGTCACGATGGCGATCTTGCCGGCAAGTCGCATGATGTCTCCTCGTTCTGTGGTGGTGGTCCTGCCTCAATCGTGGCGGATGGCGATCGTTTTCAGTGTCGTAAAGCCATACAAGGCTTCGAAGCCCTTCTCACGGCCGTGGCCCGACTGGCCTGTGCCGCCAAAGGGCAGTTCCACGCCGCCGCCTGCCCCATAGTTGTTGACGAAGACCTGGCCGGCCCTGAGCTTGCGCGCCAGGCGCAACTGGCGGCCGCCGTCGCGTGTCCACACGCCCGCCACGAGTCCATACGGGGTGCCGTTGGCAAGGGCCAGCGCCTCGGCTTCGGTATCGAACGGCATGGCCGCGAGCAGTGGGCCGAACACTTCTTCCTGCGCCAGCCGATGCGTGTGCGGAACGTCACGCAGGAGCATCGGCGCCTGGTAATAGCCGGTCTCTGGCGCCTCGGGCACCACCAGCCCCTGCGCCATCACCGGAATGTTGGCGTGCTGCGCATCGGACACAAAATCCCAGACACGCTGCTGCTGCCTGGGGTTGATGAGCGGGCCGCAGTCCAGATCCAGCGCCGACGGGCCGACCTTGATTGCCTCGAACACCGAGGCCAGCCGGTCCAGCACGGCCTCGTAGACAGTGCGCTCGATCAGCACGCGGCTCCCGGCCGAGCAGGTCTGCCCCGCGTTCTGGATGATGCCGTTGACCACGGCGGGAATGGCCGCCTCCAGATCGGCATCGTCAAACAGGATCTGCGGAGACTTTCCGCCCAGCTCCAGCGTGACGGGCACGTGGTTCTCGGCGGCGGCACGCGCGATAGCCTTGCCGGTTTCCGGCGAGCCGGTGAACGAGATGTGGTCGATGCCGGCATGGGCCGCCAGCGCTGCACCTGCCTCGTGGCCGTAGCCCGTCACGATGTTGAGCGCGCCATCGGGCAATCCGGCTTCCGCAGCCAGTTCGGCCACGCGCAGGATCGACAGGCACGCATCTTCTGCCGGCTTGACCACGCACGCATTGCCCGCTGCAAGCGCTGCGCCCACACTGCGCCCGAAGATCTGCATCGGGTAGTTCCAAGGGATGATGTGTGCCGTCACGCCATGCGGCTCGCGCACGGTCAGCACGGTGGTGTCGGCCGGATAGGGGATGGTCTGCCCGTGCAGCTTGTCGGCAGCGCCGGCATAGAACTCGAAATAGCGGGCGACGGCGCGGGCATCGGCGCGGGCCTGGCGTATCGGTTTACCGGTGTCGCGGGCCTCCAGGCGGGCCAGTTCTTCTTCGTGATCAGCCAGACGCAGGGCCACGCGCATCAGCAGCCGGCCACGCTCGGCCGGGGGCAGTTGGCCCCATACGCCGTCAAAGGCCCGCCGCGCGGCATGCACGGCGACGTTGATGTCGGTCGCGTTGCCGCGTGCGATCTCGGCAAAGGGTTGGCCGTCGGACGGGTCGAACACCTTGATGCGCATGCCCGAATCGGGCGACATCAGGCGGTTGGCGATGAAGTGCTGGGCGTGCATGAGGGGGTTCCTGCAAAGATCGGCAACGTGCGATTTTCGCACGGGTGCGAGAGGGGTGCCCCGTGCCAGGGGCTATAATGCCCGCCGACAGATTTTGACCTTTCTTTCCAACCATTCGCGTCGTTTTCGCGCATTCCGGAGCATTTCCATGAGCTTCAACAACGTCTCGCCGGGCAAGGACATCCCCAACGACTTCAACGTCATCATCGAGATCCCGGCGCAGAGCGACCCGGTCAAGTACGAAGCCGACAAGGAAACCGGCATGTTGCATGTCGACCGCTTCGTGGGCACCGGCATGCGCTATCCGGCCAACTACGGCTTCATCCCCCAGACGCTGTCGGGCGACGGCGATCCGGTGGACGTGCTGGTCGTGACGCCGTTCCCGCTGATCCACGGCTGTGTGGTGCGCTGCCGCGCGCTGGGCATGCTCAAGATGACGGACGAATCCGGCGTGGATGCCAAGCTGGTCGCCGTGCCGGTCAACAAGCTGAGCCCGGCCACCGCCCACATGACGGACCTGTCCGACGTCGGCCAGAACCTGCTGGACCAGATCAAGCACTTCTTCGAGCACTACAAGGCGCTGGAAGCCGGCAAGTGGGTCAAGGTCGAAGGCTGGGGCGGCATCGAAGAAGCCCATAAGGAAATCGTCGACGGCGTGGCCAACTATAAGAAGTAAGCCATTTGGCGATTTTGCCGTATGGTTTGTCCGAAAGATCCCGGGCTCTGAATGGAGCGCCGGGATTTTTTGTTTTGCGGGGAGCCATTGCCGTCACCCCGCAGTCCTGCAGCAACCCGCATCGCGGAGCCATTTGCGGGGAACGGGGGGCTGATTCGGCGTGTTCTTGCGACATGTTCCGTATTCGCGCCAGGCAGGTCAGGTAATCCCGCGATACAGAGATTTAAGAAACACTCATTTGCCCGTCGGAAACGGCGCCTCTAGACTCTCCGTCAAGTTTGACTCCAACCCCGGTATTGCGATGTTGAACAAGACGGTAGTCGTTCCCGTGCTCTCCGCCGTGGCCATGGCCGCTTTCACCGTGTGGGCCCTGCTGGTTGGACCGCCAGATGCGGCACATGCTGGTGAGCGCGCCGTGGCATCCGCCAGCGGTCGTGCCGGTCAGACCGCTTGCCCCGTCGTCCAGCACAAGTCTGGCGATCAGTAATCCTCTTCTCGCGTCCGCCGTTCGTGCGGACGCTGTCTTATCCCACTTCGCAATCCTGATTTCGCTAATCTGCTTCGGGTCGTTACCGGAAGGGTGAGCGGTCAGTCAGTTCCTCCAGATACGCTTCCATGCCAGCCGTCTCATGGTCCAGGAACCGGCCGACTGCATCGGCAAATGCCGGGTGCGCAAGCCAGTGTGCTGACAGGGTCGCCACCGGCTCGAAGCCCCGCGCCATCTTGTGCTCCCCCTGGGCGCCGCCCTCGAAGATGCGGATGCCATGCTCAATGCAGTAGGAGAGCGGCTGGTAGTACGCCGTCTCGAAATGCAGGCAGGGGTGATGTTCGATCGCGCCCCAGTAGCGGCCGTACATGACTGAGGCCTCGGGGCGTGCGTCAACCACCAGCAACGCGCTGGCAATATCCCGGCCCTCGCGCGAGGCGATCACCAGCAGCAGGTTCTCCGGCATGGTCTGCCCGATCTGCTGGAAGAACGCCAGGTTCAGGTATGGCGACGAGTGGTGCTCGCGATAAGTGGCGCGGTAGCAGCGGTGGAAGAATCGCCAGTCGGCGTCAGTGGCCGCCGCGCCGGGCACGTGGCGGAAGGTGATGCCTGCGTCATGCACGCGACGGCGCTCGGCGCGGATGTTCTTGCGTTTCTTCTGTTCCAGCGCGGCAAGGAAATCATCGAAGCTGGCAAAGCCGGCATTGCACCAATGGAACTGCACGCCTTGCCGCAGCAGCATGCCGGCCGCTCGCATCTGCTCCGCTTCGTCTGCCGTCGGAAACAGCACGTGGAGCGAGGAGAGTCCACTCCGCCGGGCGGCCGCCAGCAGGGTATCGAGCAGCGCTGCGCGCGCAACGGCGTCGCACGCCAGCAGCCGGGTTCCCTGCACCGGCGTGAACGGCACCGCCGAGAGCCACTTGGGGTAGTACTCCAGCCCGTGCTGCGCATACGCGTTGGCCCACGCCCAGTCGAAGACGTATTCGCCATAGGAGTGGCCCTTCACATACAGCGGCACCGCTGCCGCCAGCATTTCGCCGTGGGGGGCGTCCTGCCATAGCGTCAGGTATTGCGGCGACCAGCCGGTGTCGGGCGACGCGCTACCGCTGGCGTGCAACGCATGCAGGAAGTCGAAGCGCAGGAATGGCGTCGCTTCGGCTTGGCGGGCGAGCAGGGCGTCCCATGCGTCACGGCCGATGTCGCGCAGATCGGTCACAAGCCGCATGCGATAATCAGGCAATTCGTGTCGCGAACCAGCGCGGCTTTCGGGCTCGGGAGCGAGGGGGCGTGAGGTCATGCCGCCGATTCTAATTCCAGCCCGGGCTCCCGCGCTTGCATCCCACATTGCCCCCATGACCGTCTCTGTTGCTCTCGCCCAGATCAACTGCACCGTCGGCGATTT
Source organism: Burkholderiaceae bacterium (assembly GCA_028871175.1). GTDB lineage: Bacteria > Pseudomonadota > Gammaproteobacteria > Burkholderiales > Burkholderiaceae > Ralstonia > Ralstonia condita. The sequence goes on from JAGWNU010000139.1 coordinate 4,554, forward strand.
CGCCGGCAATGCTGCCCGTATCGTCGCCGCTGCACGCGAAGCGCACCAGGCAGGTGCTCGCATCCTTGTGACGCCGGAACTGTCGCTCACCGGCTATCCGCCCGAAGACCTCCTGCTGCGGCCGGCCTTTATCGACGCCAGTGTGCGCGCCCTCGATGCGCTTGTCGCCGAACTGGCCGCCTTCCCAGGCCTGCATGTGCTGGTCGGGCATCCGCAGATGTCGCTGGAAGCGCCGGTGCCGGGTGTCCTGCCCAAGCCGACCAACACCGTCACGGTCGCCCTGGACGGCCGGGTGGTCGGCCGATACAACAAGCTCGAACTGCCCAATAACGAGGTCTTTGACGAGAAGCGCTACTTCCAGCCGGGTACCGAGCCGCTTGTGTTCGAGGTGGATGGCACGCGTTTCGGCGTCATCATCTGCGAAGACGCCTGGTATGCCCAGGCCACGGCCTATGCAAAGGCGGCCGGCGCCCAGGTGGTGCTGATTCCCAATGCCTCGCCCTATCACCTCGATAAGGAGGATCTGCGCGAACAGATCATCCGGGCGCGGGTGGCGGAGTCCGGCCTGCCGCACGTGTACGTGAACCTCGTCGGCGGCCAGGATGAACTGGTGTTTGACGGCGGCTCCTTTGTGCTCGATGCGGATGGCCAGGTGGTGGTGCGGATGGCCCAGTTTGTCGAGGGCGTCGCCTATGCGCAGTTCGATGCCGGCAAGGCGCTGCCGGGTGCGATTGTGCCTGATGCGCCACTCGAGGCGCGGGTGTACGCTGCACTCAAGCTGGGGGTGCACGATTACCTGGGCAAGAACGGCTTTCCCGGCGCGATCATCGGTTTGTCGGGAGGCGTCGACTCCGCGCTGGTGCTGGCGATCGCCGTCGACGCGCTCGGCGCCGAGCGCGTGCGTGCCGTGATGATGCCCTCGCGCTACACGGCTGACATCTCGTGGCTGGATGCCCGCGACATGGCCGCCCGCCTGGGTGTGCAGTACGACGAAATGCCGATCATGCCGATGGTGGACGCCTTCAAGGGCGCGCTGTCGGAGGAATTCCGCAACCTGCCCGAAGATGCGACGGAAGAGAACATCCAGGCGCGCATCCGCGGCACGCTCCTGATGGCGTTGTCCAACAAGAGCGGCCGTATCGTGCTGACGACGGGCAATAAAAGCGAAATGGCTGTCGGCTACTGCACGCTGTACGGCGACATGGCGGGCGGATTTGCCGTCATCAAGGACATCTTCAAGACGCTGGTCTACCGGCTGTGCCGCTACCGGAATTCACTGTCGCCGGTCATTCCCGAGCGCATCCTCACGCGCGCGCCGTCGGCCGAGCTGCGCGAGAACCAGACCGACCAGGACAGCCTGCCCGAATACGACGCCCTCGACGCGATCGTGCAGCGGTACATGGAGCAGAACCAGCCGGTGGCGGACATCATCGCTGCCGGGTTTGCCGAAGCGGACGTGCAGAAGATCGTGCGCCTCATCAAGGTCAATGAATACAAGCGCCGGCAGGCGCCCGTCGGCATCCGCGTGACGCAGCGGGCGTTCGGGCGTGACTGGCGGTACCCGATCACATCGCGCTTCAAGGAGTGAGCCGTCACGCCCATTGCCATGCTTGATTACTACGCCAGGCGCGCGCCCGAATACGAGCGCATTTATGCGAAGCCGGAGCGGCAGGGCGATCTGGCGTGGCTCAAGGCGCGCGTGCGTGATCTCACGCGTGGGGCGCGCGTGCTGGATCTGGCGTGCGGCACCGGCTTCTGGACCGAAGCCATGACGGACGCGCGCAGCATCGTCGGCACCGATTACAACGACGCCGTGCTGCGCATTGCGCGCGGCAAGCGCATTGCCGGGGCGTCCTTCGTCAGGGCCGACAACGATGCGCTGCCATTCCGGGCTGGTGATTTCGATGTGATGACAGCGGGTTGCTGGTGGTCGCACGTGCCGCTGCAGCGCCTGCGCGGGCACCTCGAAGGGTTGCACCGCGTGCTCGGGCCCAACGTGCGGGTTCTGTGGTTTGATAATCAGTACGTGCCCGGATCCAGCACGCCGATTGCCTGCAGCGATCCGTACGGCAATACATGGCAGCGCCGCCTGCTGCATGACGGAAGCGAACACGATGTTCTGAAGAATTTTCCCGACGATCCGGCCCTGCTGCAGACGGTGGCCGGCATCGCCAGGGATGTGCGCGTCAACCGCCTCCAGTATTATTGGACGCTTGAATACCTCACCAACTAATCAGCGAGACACCCATGAAACAGATCACCGCCATCATCAAGCCCTTCAAACTGGACGAAGTGCGCGAGTCGCTCGCCGACGTGGGGGTGACCGGCCTGACCGTCACCGAGGTCAAGGGTTTTGGCCGCCAGAAGGGCCATACCGAGCTCTACCGCGGCGCGGAATACGTGGTCGACTTCCTGCCGAAGATCAAGATTGAAGTCGTGGTGGCCGAAAGCCAGGTCGAAAACGTCATCGACACCATCGTCAAGGCCGCCAAGACTGGCAAGATCGGCGACGGCAAGATCTTCGTCATGCCGGTGGAACAGGTGATCCGCATCCGCACCGGCGAGAAGGACGAAGCAGCAGTCTGACCGGTGTTTTTCGTGACCGGCGCGCCCGCGCCGGTCAGCGTGGCAGGGTGATGTTCCAGCGCAGCGTCACCAGCCGCCCGATCACGATGGCCAGCGTGGCAATCACCACGGACACGCTCGGCAACAGATCCGTGAGCGTCAGCCCGACGTAGAGGAAGCATCCGACAAACGCGCAGGTTGCGTAGGGATGATTGTCCCGCAGCAGCATGGGCACCTCATTGCACACCACGTCACGCAGCAGGCCGCCAAAGGCCGCCGTGATGACCCCCATCATCACCGACACGAAGACCGGCATGCCGGCGTCCAGCGCCAGTTGCGTGCCGAGCACGCCAAACAGGCCCATGCCGACCGCATCCGCCACGATCAGCACGCGGTCAGACACGAGCTGGCTCACCAGCCGGATCACCCAGTTGGCAAACAGGCTCATGGCGAACAGGGCCAGCAGGTAATCCTGGTGCTCGACCCAATAGAAGGGGCGGCGATCCAGCAGCAGATCGCGCAGCGTGCCGCCGCCAAAGGCGGTCAGGAAGGCGACGATAAAGGCGCCGACGGCATCGAGCCGGCGTCGCTTCGCTTCGGCGAGTCCCGAGATGGCGAACGAGAAGACCGCGAGGATCTCCATCCAGTGCATCACCAGCTGCAGGCGGGTTACGTGCATGCGTTTGAGGTTCTTGTCATGGGAGGGAAGGGCGCGCCGCGTATCAGGCGCCGTGCGGCTGGCGCAGCAGCACCAGGACCGCGCCCGCGCCGCCTGCCGTGCTGCGCGGCTCGACAAAGGCGATCACTTCTTCCTTCTGTACCAGCCAGGAGCGCACCTTGCCCTTCAGGACCGGTGTCTTGTCAGGCGAGCCCAGCCCCTTGCCATGGACCACGCGCACGCATCGGATGCCGCGCTGGACGGCACGGCGCAGGAAGGCGGCCAGCGCCTCGCGCGCTTCGTCCCGGCGCAGGCCGTGCAGGTCGATCTGGTCTTGGGTCGCCCATTCGCCTCGACGGAGTTTCTTGAGCACGTCGGCGCCAATGCCGGGGCGGCGGTAGGACAGGGTCTCGTCGATTTCAAGCAGATTGTCGATGTCGAATTCGTCCGACAGCGAATCGCGGAGCACCGTCAGCTCTTCCGCGCGAGAGTGCACGGGGTCGGGCGCGGGCGGGTTGCGCGGATGCTCGACACGCTTGCTCTGGCGCAGCGCGCTGACCTGTCCGATGCTGGCGCGGAACACGTTGGCTTCTTCTGCTGCCTTGCGTGCGGCCGCTTCGGCGCGCTGGCGCTCAGCCTCGCGCGCCTCGGTTTCATGCTTGAGCTGGTCGCGCAGCTTGGCCAGGTCGGTCAAACCGAGCTTGTTGGCGGAGGTGGATGCGCGTTTCATGGCGAAGGGCGGATCAGGTGGAGCGTGGGTCGATTATACGAATGCGCTGCGCAAGACAAAACGGCCGATGGTTGCCCATCGGCCGCTGCCTGAACCCCGGAGGACGGGCTTATTCGAGGCTTTCCAGATAGCGCTGGGCGTCCAGCGCGGCCATGCAGCCCGTGCCGGCGCTGGTGATGGCCTGGCGGTAGATGTGGTCCTGCACATCGCCCGCGGCGAACACGCCGGGGATATTAGTGGCCGTGGCCATGCCATCCAGGCCGCTCTTCGTGCGGATATAGCCCGTGTCATTCATGTCGAGCTGGCCACGGAAGATGTCGGTGTTCGGCTTGTGGCCGATGGCGATGAATACGCCCGCCACCTTGATCTCTTCGGTCTTGCCTTCGTTCTCGTGTGTGCCCTTCAGGCGGGCGCCCGTCACGCCGGAGTCATCGCCCAGGATCTCGTCGAGGACCATGTTGGTCTTGAGCTCGATCTTGCCCTTCTTCTCCTGCTCGTGCAGGCGGTCGATGAGGATCGGCTCGGCGCGGAACTTGTCGCGGCGGTGGATGAGCGTGACCTTGCTGGCGATGTTAGCCAGGTACAGCGCCTCTTCCACGGCGGTGTTGCCGCCGCCGACCACGGCGACTTCCTGGCCCTTGTAGAAGAAACCGTCGCAGGTTGCGCAGGCAGACACGCCACGGCCGGCGAAGGTCTCTTCCGACGGCAGGCCCAGGTATTGGGCCGAGGCGCCGGTGGAGACGATCAGCGCGTCGCAGGTGTACTCGCCGGAATCACCGATCAGGCGGATCGGCTTTTCATTCAGGTGCGCGGTGTGGATGTGGTCGAACAGCACTTCGGTCTTGAAGCGCTCGGCGTGCTCGAGGAAGCGCTGCATCAACTCGGGCCCTTGCAGGTGTTCCTTGTCGGCAGGCCAGTTTTCCACGTCGGTGGTGGTCATGAGCTGCCCGCCCTGGGCCAGGCCAGTGATCAGCACGGGGTTCAGGTTGGCCCGGGCGGCGTAGATGGCGGCTGTGTAGCCAGCGGGGCCGGAGCCGAGAATCAGCACTTTTGCGTGTTTTGCCATGATGCGTTCGGTAGGTGCGCGGCGCGTGGGGTGGAACGGCCGCCGCGCAGGGTCGGTAAGGCCGGGAAGATGCGGGTGACGGGCGTCATTATAAAGTGGCCCCCCCTCATCCGCCCGGTTGTAAATTCCAATGGCAGTGATAG
>JAGWNU010000140.1 GCA_028871175.1 Burkholderiaceae bacterium
GTAACCGTGGTCGGGGTTTGAGTGCTGGTACCGCACACCCATGCGACGGTGCCATCAGGCTTGCCCGTGCCGAACAGAGCCAGATACTTGCCGTCAATCGCGGCAGCACCCGTGCTTGCCAGTGTCAGAACCACTGCCACGTCGGAGCCGGAGGTCAACTGAACATAGTTTTGCGCCGACACATATTTTGCGTTCGAGCCCAACCCAGGGAGCGGCGAAGCGGTCGGGAACAGGCCGTTCGTCGCGTAAGATTCGGCCAGCGCAGCACGCGCAGCATCCAAATCAGTCGTCGCTTCCGTCAGCTTCGACTTAACCATGTAGTTGTTGTAAGCCGGCAGCGCAATGGCAGCCAGAATACCCACGATCGCCACCACGATCATCAGTTCGATCAGCGTGAAACCCTTCTGGACACGCTTGTTGAGTCGCATCGACTTCATGTAATCCCCCGGATTGTTTGGTTAAAGATGATGCGGGGGAACTAGAGCATGGACCGTGCCACGCGAAAAGATGGCCTTGTCGGCGAAAAACTGACGCGATACGCAGGAGGCGGGCACCGCGAGTTGACAGTTTTTGACACGAATTGACGAAGTTCGTCAATTTAGAGCAGCATAGAGCACTTCTTGCAGGTGCGTCCGGATGGTCATGCGCGGTGAGGCGCCCGCCTGCTGATCCAGCGCCCGAACGCAATCACGAGCAACGCACCGCCGCACCCCGCCGCCAACTCCGCATGCGGCACCGCCTGGTCAAACCACGCGGCGTCCACGGGATCGGTCACGAGCATGTTTCCCGCCAGGTAGCCCAGCAGCGCCGCCCCCAGGGTCACGATGATGGGGAAGCGTGCCATGATGCCCACGAGCAGCGTGCTGCCAAAGATGATGAGCGGCACCGACAGCCCGAGCCCCAGCACCAGCAACAGGAAGGTCGTGCCCGGCGGCCCTTTCTCCGCCGCGGCCGCGACGGCGACGACGTTATCAAGCGACATCACCAGGTCTGCGATGAGGATGGTCTGGATGGCAGGCCATAGGCCGTCGCGCTGGTGGCGGTCTGTCGCCTTGTCTTCGGCCTCGGTCAGCAGCTTGACCCCGATGTAGATCAACAGCAGCGCGCCAACCGTCTTCAGGTAAGGCATCGCCAGCAGCTTGACAGCCAACACGGTCAGCACAATGCGCAGCACGATGGCTGCAGCGCTTCCCCAGAAAATCGCGCGTCTCTGCTGCGGCGTAGGCAAGTTGCGCGCGGCCAGCGCGATGACGACCGCGTTGTCACCGGAGAGCACAACGTTGGTCAGGATGATGGAGCCGAGGGCAAACCAGAATGCGCTGGACGTAAGCGCCATGAACGTTCCGAAGTTGGTCTTGTCGTGGGAGCAACGGACTGCTGTTTTGCGGATATCGATCCCGTGCCTGCGGCACATGCCGGATTGCCCACATTGTGTCGCACAAACAAAAACGGGAGGCCAGGCCTCCCGTTCTCGTACAACCTCAGACCTTGCCGATTACAGCATCGCCTTGAGCAGACGTGCCATTTCCGACGGGTTCTTGGTGGTCTTGATGCCGCAGGCTTCCATGATGTCGAGCTTGGCTTGCGCGGTGTCGGCACCGCCCGAGATCAGCGCGCCGGCGTGGCCCATGCGCTTGCCCGGAGGCGCGGTCACGCCAGCGATGAAGCCGACCACCGGCTTCTTCATGTTGTCCTTGATCCAGTAAGCCGCGTTGGCTTCGTCCGGACCGCCGATCTCACCGATCATGACCACGGCGTCCGTTTCCGGATCGTCGTTGAACATCTTCATCACGTCGATGTGCTTCAGACCGTTGATCGGGTCGCCGCCGATACCGACTGCCGACGATTGGCCCAGGCCCAGCGCGGTCAGCTGGCCCACGGCTTCGTACGTCAGCGTGCCCGAGCGCGACACCACGCCGATGCGGCCCTTGCGGTGGATGTGACCCGGCATGATGCCGATCTTGATTTCGTCCGGCGTGATCAGGCCCGGGCAGTTCGGGCCCAGCAGCAGCGTCTTGCTGCCGGCCTTACGCATCTTGTCCTTGACCATCATCATGTCGCGCACGGGGATGCCTTCGGTGATGCAAACCACCAGGTCCAGTTCGGCTTCGACAGCTTCCCAGATGGCGTCAGCGGCGCCTGCGGGCGGCACGTAGATCACCGACACGGTTGCGCCGGTCTGGGCCTTGGCGTCCTTGACGGTTGCGTAGATGGGAATGCCTTCGAAATCTTCGCCGGCCTTCTTCGGGTTCACGCCTGCGACGAAGCAGTTCTTGCCGTTGGCGTAATCGCGGCAGCCGCGGGTGTGGAACTGGCCGGTCTTGCCGGTGATCCCCTGGGTGATGACCTTGGTGTCTTTGTTGATCAGAATCGACATGCTGTAATCCTTTTATGCAGCGAGCCGCGCCGACGTACTCAGCAGCGGGCGCGACTCGCGTTCGCGTATGGTTGGGTCAGCGGGCGGCTTACTTGCCGGCGGCTGCGGCCACGACCTTCTCGGCGGCCTCTGCCATCGTGTCTGCCGCGATGATGGGCAGACCCGAGTCGGCCAGCATCTTCTTGCCGAGGTCTTCGTTGGTGCCCTTCATGCGCACGACCAGCGGCACCGACAGCGACACAGCCTTCGCCGCCGCGATCACGCCTTCGGCGATCACGTCGCAACGCATGATGCCGCCGAAAATGTTGACCAGGATGGCCTTCACGTCCGGGTTCTTCAGCATCAGCTTGAAGGCTTCGGTCACCTTCTCAGTGGTGGCACCGCCGCCCACATCGAGGAAGTTGGCCGGCTCGCCGCCGAACAGCTTGATGGTGTCCATCGTGGCCATGGCCAGGCCGGCGCCGTTCACCAGGCAACCGATGTTGCCGTCGAGCGAGATGTAGGCCAGGTCGAACTTCGAAGCTTCGATTTCAGCCGGATCTTCTTCATCCAGATCGCGGTAGGCCACGATTTCCGGGTGACGGAACAGCGCGTTCGAATCGAAGTTGAACTTGGCGTCCAGCGCGATGACCTTGCCGTCGCCGGTCAGGATCAGCGGGTTGATTTCAGCTTGCGAAGCGTCGGTTTCCCAGAATGCCTTGTACAGGCCCTGCAGGGCTTGGCGGGCTTGCGGCACGCTCGCGTCGGGCACGCCGATCTTGCGGGCGATGTCGTCAGCCTGGGCGTCTTGCAGGCCGGCTTGCGGATCGATCAGCAGCGTGTGGATCTTTTCCGGGTGCGATTCTGCGACTTCTTCGATGTCCATGCCGCCTTCGCTCGAGGCCATTAGCGCGACCTGCTGCGACACACGGTCCACCACCAGCGACACGTACAGTTCCTTCTTGATGTCCGCGCCTTCTTCGATCAGCAGACGCTTGACCAGCTTGCCTTCCGGACCGGTCTGGTGCGTCACCAGCGTCATGCCCAGGATGCTGCTGGCGTATTCCTTGACCTGCTCCATGCTCTTGGCCACCTTCACGCCGCCGCCCTTGCCACGGCCGCCCGCATGAATCTGCGCCTTCACGACCCACACCGGGCCGCCCAGGGTTTCTGCGGCCTTGATAGCCTCGTCGACCGAGAAGGCCGGAATGCCGCGCGGAACCGGCACATTGTATTTGCGCAGGATTTCCTTGCCTTGGTACTCATGGATATTCATGCGTGTTTCCTTTGCTAGGCAGAGTGAGTGTGATGAATGTTGAAAACGCGAGCGGCGCGGATTCGTCAGGACGACGGCCCAGGCGACGGCTCGGTGACTGGCGGTAGGATCTTGGCTGGCGGCTTGGCTTGCGATTCAGGTTGCGGCTGATAGGCAAACCAGCGCGGGTAATGCTTACGGACCACTTCGCCCTCGAAATGCAGGGCGTGACAGCCGTGGAGTTGATAAGGCGGCGTTTCGCCAGGCTCGACCGGTCGCACATCGTTCGAGTTGTCGCGCACCGGGAAGACGTCGCCCGCGAAAGCCTGGATGGCCGCGGTGGGCAGCACGCCGCATAACTCCGTCAGGTGCGTACACCCCGCCACGCCGCCGAGTCTCTCACGGGATGCCTTGCGGAACCCTTTCATGAGATTCAAACCGATGAGCTTGCGGTAGGCCGGCCCGATGGTGTCGCAATGTGTGGGATAAGGCACCCAATCAGAGCACGCCTCAGCTTCCACGATGTTCATGCGGGTATCGATGGTCACGCGCAGCCACAGGTCGTGCAGAGGTTCGCCCTGTGGACGAACGCCCCCGCTGGCAAGCGGGATATCGCGTGGCTTGGTGTCCGTCAGGCGCGCTTCGATGTCCCACAGGCCGTCTTCCCGCAAATAGGCCTCCACCGTGATGGCACGGCGGTGGCGCATGACGCGCGGGACGGGCGTGGACAAAGGCATGGACCAGACAGACCGATAGGACCGATGGAGGCAGGCGCACACGGATCTCGTGCATCACCTACGGGACGCGCGCAGCGGCGCATGAGCCGCTAAACACGAACGCAATCGTCTTGCCACCGAAGTAGAAGACGGCATCAAAGTCGTGGATTTTAACACGTCGTCGCAACCGAACCGGGTCGCATGCTGCATTGCGGTGACAGAGTGGTCGCAACAAGCGCCATCGATACAACCGAAAAGACCGAGGCCCAAGCCGATTGTCATCGGCAATTGTTGCGAGATCGCCGATATTCAGCTGGATTCGTCACCGCCATCCAGCAATTCTTCCGAGCCGGCGATGATGCGAGACACCACAGAACGAGAAAAGCCACGCGCCATCATGAAGCGAACCTGCTTTGCTCGCTCGGCCAAATCGGCGGGTGGGCGGCCGAAGCGCTTTTCCCACAACGCCTTTGCCCGCGCGGCTTCGGTGTCTTGCAGTTGCGCCTTGACCTCGTCGAGTGTCTCCGCGCCGAGTTGGTGGGATTTCAACTCCTGCATCAGACGGGCGGTGCCGTAGCGGCCCGCGCGACGGTGCACCACACTTTCGGCAAAGCGAGCGTTCGAAAGCCAGTTTTCGTGCTCCAGCCAGTCCAGGAGCGCATCCAACGCCTCAGCGGACTCGGCATGCGGAGCCAGCTTGCGGCGAAGCTCCGTCCGGCTGTGCTCGCGCCGCGAGAGATACCCCAGCGCACGCGCCTTCAGCGATAACGGTTGACGCGGCAATGGCATCGATTCAGCACCAAAAGAAAAAACGCCCGCCGTTGGGGAACGGCAGGCGTATTCAATCTCGATAGAGCCGCCGATCTGCGCCGACGGCCGGCCCAATTACTCGCCTTCGACTTCTTCGGCCACCGCTACGGCGCTCATCGGCGTCACGCCCAGCGCATCGCGGACCTTGTTCTCGATCTCGCGAGCCAGGTCGGGGTTCTCACGCAAGTACTCGCGGCAGTTGTCGCGCCCCTGGCCGATGCGCTCGCCGCCGTAGCTGTACCAGGCACCGGACTTCTCGACGACCTTGGCTTCCACACCCAGGTCGATGATCTCCCCCTCGCGGGACACACCCTGGCCGTACAGAATGTCGAAAATGGCTTCCCGGAACGGCGGCGCCACCTTGTTCTTGACGACTTTGACCTTGGTTTCGTTGCCAACCACGTCGTCGCCCTTCTTGATCGAGCCGATACGACGGATGTCCAGGCGCACCGACGCGTAGAACTTGAGCGCGTTGCCGCCGGTGGTGGTTTCCGGCGAGCCGAACATCACGCCGATCTTCATGCGGATCTGGTTGATGAAGATGACCATGCAATTGGTCTTCTTGATGGTGCCGGTCAGCTTGCGCAGCGCCTGGCTCATCAGACGGGCCTGCAGGCCAGGCAACGCGTCGCCCATTTCGCCTTCAATTTCAGCTTTCGGCACCAGCGCGGCCACCGAGTCGATGACGATCAGGTCGACCGAGCCCGAGCGCACCAGCGCATCGGCGATTTCCAGGGCCTGTTCACCCGTGTCCGGCTGAGAGATGAGCAGGTCCGGCACGCTCACGCCAATCTTGTCGGCATACGTGACGTCTAGCGCATGTTCGGCGTCGATGAAGGCGCACGTGCCGCCCAGCTTCTGCATCTCGGCAACCACTTGCAGTGTCAGCGTGGTCTTGCCTGACGATTCCGGGCCGTAGATTTCAATCACCCGCCCGCGCGGGAGGCCACCGACGCCCAGTGCCACATCGAGCCCCAGCGAACCCGTCGACACGACCTGGACCGGCTCCACCTCGGCGTCGCCCATCTTCATGATCGAGCCCTTGCCGAACTGCTTTTCGATCTGCGCGAGCGCGGCAGCCAGCGCTTTCTGCTTTTCCGCGCTCATCGTGGCTGCCTTCTTGCCGTCTTCCATGGTCGTCCTTCGTGCAAATTGGTGTATAAACTGGCCGCAAGGGCTTGCGATTCCAGCGGTTGTCTGCAACAACGGGCCGCACATCCCAGCCCAGTTTCATCACTTTAGCGCCGCCAAGACTACAGCACGGCGAATTCGAGACACTGTATAAAAAACCAGTGGTTTTGACAAGTCTCCCGGATTTCGTGTCGCGCAAAAACCATGTAGCGGCGGAATGGGCGAAACAGAAACCTCGCCCCAGCATCGCGGGGAGACACGCATGCGCATTCTGATTGCCGAAGACGACGCCACCCTGGCCGACGGGCTGACCCGTTCGCTGCGCCAGGCGGGCTACGCCGTCGACCGTGCCGCCGATGGCGCGGCCGCCGACGCTGCGCTGTCCGCCCAGACAGCGCAAACCTATGACTTGCTGATCCTCGATGTGGGCCTGCCGCGCATGTCGGGGCTGGAGGTGCTCAAGCGCCTGCGCTCGCGCGGGGCGATGCTGCCGGTGCTGATCCTGACCGCCGCCGACAGTGTGGAAGAGCGCGTCAAGGGCCTGGACCTGGGCGCCGACGATTACATGGCCAAACCCTTCGCCCTGTCGGAGCTGGAGGCGCGCGTGCGCGCACTCGTGCGGCGCGGCGCGGGCGGCGGCGCGACGCTGGTCCGGCATGGTCCGCTGGCGTTCGACCAGGTGGGGCGCATCGCCTATATCCATGACCAGGTGGTCGAGCTCTCCGCTCGCGAAATCGGCCTGCTGGAGATTCTGCTCGCGCGCGTGGGCCGGCTGGTGTCGAAGGAACAGCTGGTCGACCACTTATGCGGCTGGGGCGAGGAAGTGAGCAACAACGCCATCGAGGTCTATATCCATCGGCTTCGCAAGAAGATCGAGGTGGATGGCATCCGCATCGCCACCGTCCGCGGGCTCGGCTATTGCCTGGAACGCGCTGCCACCACGGCCCCGGCTGCCGCCCATGGTTGATCGGCTGGCTTGGCCCTGGCGCCGCCCCCGGGCACCGCGACCGGAACGTCCCGGCACCGCGCCCACGGCTGACGACCGCGATCTCGCTGACACCCTTCCCCACTTGGAAGACGACGCCTCGCGGCCCGTCGCGCGCTCGCTCTTCGGCGAGATTCTCGACTGGATGCTGGCGCCCCTGCTGCTGCTCTGGCCGATGAGCATTGCTGTGACCTACCTGGTGGCCAAGTCGATTGCAAACGCGCCTTACGACCGCGCGCTGGAATCGAGTGCCATCGTGCTCAGTCAGCAATTGCGCGAAGTGAACGGTCGCGTGACACTGCAATTGCCGATCTCGGCGCGCGAGATCCTGCGCGCGGACGAAACCGACAACATCTATTACCAGGTGCTCGGCACCAATGGCGAGTTCGTCTCGGGTGACCGCGACCTACCCTTGCCTCCCGAGGAAGATGCGGGTGCCGGCGGATTGGTTCAGCTGCGCGACGAACGTATCCATGGCGCGGACATCCGCGTTGCCTACACGTACGTGCAGCAGCCCGGCACCGCCGGCAAACCCGCGCTGGTGCAGGTGGCCGAGACGCTCGACAAGCGTGCGCAACTGGCCAATGAAATCATCAAGGGCGTGATCCTGCCGCAGTTCGTGATCCTGCCGCTGGCGGTGATCCTGGTGTGGTTCGGGCTCACGCGGGGTCTGGCGCCGCTCAATGCCATCCAGGAGCGCATCCGCGCGCGCAACCCGGGGGACACCAGCCCCATCGACGAAGGCGCCGCGCCGCAGGAGCTGACCCCGCTGGTGGCGTCGTTCAATGATCTGCTCGGGCGGCTGGAGCAATCGGTGCACACGCAAAAGCGTTTCATTGCCGACGCCGCGCACCAGATGAAGACGCCGCTGGCGGGTCTGCGCATGCAGGCCGAGCTCGCCCAGCGCGAGCAATCGCCTGACGAATTGCGCCGCACGCTCGCACATATCGCCGACAGTTCGGATCGCACCGCGCACCTGGTCAAGCAACTGCTCTCGCTTGCGCGCATGGAGAACATGGGCGCGACCGACGGCATGGTGCCGCTGGACATCTGTGCGCTATCACGCGAGGTGGTGGCCGACTGGCTCTCGAAGGCATGGGCCAAACACATCGACCTCGGCTTCGAGGAGCCCGGCGCTCCGGTCAGGATCTCCGGCAATGCGACGATGCTCGCCGAGATGCTCAACAACCTGCTCGACAACGCGATCCGCTACACGCCCGAGGGCGGCCGCATCACCGTGCGCATCACCACTGCGCCGTTCGAGCCCTTCGTCTTCATCGACGTCGACGACACCGGCCCCGGCATCCCTGTGGCAGAACGTGAACGCGTCATGCAGCGTTTCTATCGCATCCTGGGTACGCAGGCGGAAGGCAGCGGATTGGGCCTGGCCATCGTGCGCGAAATCGTGCAGCAGCACGGCGGCGACATCGAAGTGCTCGACAACGTGTATCAGACGTCTCCGCGCATGGCCGGCGCACGCTTTCGCATTACGCTGCATCGTGGCTCGCCCGGCGAGGAGCCCAGCGCATGAGCATCACACCTGGCACACCGTCGCGCCGCCGCTGGATCACCAACATGCGCTGGATTGCCGCGCTGCTTGGCGTGTGGTTCGTGGTGACCTTCGTAGTGGCGTTCTTCGCCCGCGATCTGTCGATGCGCATTTTCGATTGGCCGTTTGCCTACTGGGTGGCAAGCCAGGGGGCGCCCATCGCCTACGTACTGATCACGGTGCTCTATGCATGGCGGACCAACCGCGCGGCGGACGCAGCCGAACACGACGCCGAGGCTGCACAGGCGCCTGCCCAGGATCAATCACGGCCGCCTTCCATCTGAGGCGCCGACAAGGCTCGCCGCGCACAGCATCAAGCCGCACCCAGGTGGCGCAGCTTGACGAAGGCAAGCGCGGCCATCACGGCATCGTTGAGCGCGTCGTGCGCATCCCACGTCGGCAGGCCCAACTCGGCCATCAAGGTGGAGAACCGCAGGTCCAGATCCGGATCACCCTGTTGCCGGTAGGGCGGCAATTGCCGGAACCGGTAGTCGTAGTACAGCGCGGAGATTTCGATCTTCGGCTGCGGCAGGCCGATACCCAGCATCGGTATCAGCACCCGGTTGAGCATGGCCACATCGAATTCGAGGTAGTAGCCCACCAACGGCCGGCTGCCGATGAACTGCAGCAACGATCGGACCGCCTGCTCAACCGGCACGCCATCGGCCAGATCCCGTTTTCGCAAGCGGTGCACGCAAATGCTGTCAGCGCCCACGTCGCCCTGCGGCTTGATGAGCAGTTCCAGGCGTTCGCTGGTCAGGATGCGATCGCCGACAATGCGGACCGCGCCGATGGAGATGATCTCGTCGGT
>JAGWNU010000141.1 GCA_028871175.1 Burkholderiaceae bacterium
GGGGGCTCCGTGGCTGGGCATGCCGATCGCCGATGTGTCGCTGCTGCAGCGCACGTTGGTGGTGGGTGCTTTCCTGCGCAAGGATCACCCCTTGCTCGCTGCGCGTCTGCGCCAGGCCGGCAAGAAGGGGGCGCAGTTGAGCGTGATCGGTGCCGGCGGCGAAGACCTGCTGATGCCAGCCACGCAACTTCTGGGCGCGCCTTCGCAATGGTTGTCGTTGATGGCTCAAGTGGCCGTGGCGATTGCCGCAGCCAGCAACACAGCACGTCCGACGGGCACGGAAGGTGTCGAGGCTGGGGAAACCGCGCAGCGCATCGCCGCGTCGTTGGCTTCGGGTGAGCGCAAGGCCGTGTTCCTGGGGAATGCCGCCGTGGCGCATCCGCAGTTCTCGAAGTTGCATGCGCTGGCTCAGTGGATCGCTCAGCAGACCGGCGCCACGCTGGGCTTCCTGACCGAGGCTGCCAATACGGTGGGGGGCTACATTGCTGGCGCGCTGCCGCAGTCCAGCGGCCTCGATGTTTCCGCCATGCTGGCGCAGCCGCGCCGTGCCTATGTGCTCCTCGGCGCCGAGCTGGAGTTCGATACCGCTCATCCACAGCAGGCGCGCGCTGCGCTGGATCAGGCCGATACCGTGGTCGTACTGGCACCGTTCGCGTCGCGTGCGGCGCTGGAATACGCCGATGTGCTGCTGCCGACCGCGCCGTTCACCGAAACCGCGGGTACGTTCGTGAACTGCGAGGGCCTGCCGCAAAGCTTCAACGGCGTGGTGCGTGGTTTGGGTGATTCGCGCCCTGGCTGGAAGGTCCTGCGGGTGCTTGGCAATTTGCTCAATCTGCCTGGCTTCGAATACGACACGTCGGAAGCCGTGCGTGACGAGGTGTTGGCCAAGCCGGTCGCCGGGCAGCTCTCCAACGCAACAACCGCGCAGATTACGGTGCCGGTTGCGGACAGTGTCGGCATCGAACGTCTGTCCGACGTCCCCATTTATCACGCTGACCCGATCGTGCGTCGAGCCGGTTCTCTGCAGCTGACCGCAGCCGCTCGCGCAGCCGTTCGTGCAGGCGTGTCCGCCGATGTATTCACGCAGTTGGGTCTGGCCGATGGCGATGCCGTCCGCGTGACGCAAGGGCAGGGTAGTGTCGTGATGCCGGCGGTATTGGATCGGTCGCTGGCTTCCGGTGTGATCCGTGTGCCGGCTGCAACCGAAGCTTCGACCAAGTTGGGTGCGATGTTCGGTGCGGTGAGCGTTGAGAAGGTTGAATCGTCCGCGCTGGCGGCTACGGTGTAAGGGTCAACATGATCGAGTCGATTACATCTTTCGGCGCCGCCACCTTCGGCGGCTGGTGGCCGCTGGTCTGGACGCTGGTCCGTGCGGTTTGCATCATCTTGCCGCTGCTGCTGTGCGTGGCCTACCTGATTCTCTGGGAGCGCAAGCTCATCGGCTGGATGCACGTGCGTCTGGGCCCGAACCGCGTGGGTCCGATGGGCTTGCTGCAGCCGATTGCAGACGTGCTCAAGCTGCTGCTCAAGGAAGTCATGGTGCCGAGCGCGGTCAGCCGTGGCATGTACATCATCGCGCCACTGATGGTGCTGATGCCCGCTATAGCGATCTGGGCGGTGGTGCCGTTCCAGGCCGAGGCCGTGGTGTCGAACATCAACGCCGGCCTGCTGTACGTGATGGCAATCAGTTCGGTGGGCGTGTATGGCGTGATCCTTGCCGGCTGGGCCTCGAATTCCAAGTACGCGTTCCTGGGTGCGATGCGCGCATCGGCACAGATGATCTCGTACGAAATCGCCATGGGCTTTGCGCTTGTGACCGTGTTGATGGTCACAGGCAGTCTGAACCTGTCCGATATCGTGAATTCCCAGAATCGCGGTTTCTTCGCCGATCACGGTATCAACATCCTGTCGTGGAATTGGCTGCCGCTGCTGCCGATGTTTGGCGTGTACTTCATCTCCGGCGTCGCCGAGACGAACCGTCATCCGTTCGATGTGGTGGAAGGTGAGTCGGAAATCGTGGCAGGCCACATGATTGAGTACTCGGGGATGGCGTTCGCGCTGTTCTTCCTGGCTGAGTACATCAACATGATCGTCATCTCGGCAATGACGGCGACGATGTTCCTCGGGGGCTGGGCCTCGCCGATCGATGCGCCGGTGCTCAACTGGATTCCGGGCTTCTTCTGGCTGCTGATCAAGGTATTCCTCCTGCTGTCGGTGTTCATCTGGCTGCGCGCATCGTTTCCGCGTTATCGCTATGACCAGATCATGCGCCTCGGCTGGAAGATCTTCATTCCGCTCACGGTGGGTTGGTTGGTCGTCGTCGCCATCTGGTTGGTGTCGCCCTGGAATATCTGGAAGTAACGGGACAATAGGAAGGCACCATGTTGCTTGCCATCAAGGAATTTTTTAACAGCCTGCTCCTGAAGGAACTCTTCAAGGGGCTGGCCCTGACCGGGCGCTATCTGTTTGCGCGCAAGATCACGGTGCTCTTTCCGGAAGAGAAGACGCCGCTGTCACCGCGTTTCCGCGGTCTCCACGCGCTGCGCCGCTATCCGAACGGCGAGGAACGCTGCATCGCATGCAAGCTGTGCGAAGCCGTGTGTCCCGCCATGGCCATCACCATCGAATCGGACCAGCGCGACGACGGCACACGCCGCACGACGCGTTACGACATCGATCTGACCAAGTGCATTTTCTGCGGCTTCTGCGAAGAGGCTTGTCCCGTGGACGCCATTGTCGAAACCCACATCCTGGAATACCACGGTGAAAAGCGCGGCGACCTGTATTTCACCAAAGACATGCTGCTGGCCGTAGGCGACCGCTTCGAGCCGGAAATTGCGGCCAACAAGGCGGCCGACGCAAAGTACCGCTGATTCAAGACGCCTGCGGCGAAAGCGGCGGGTGGCGCAGTTGACATTCCGGAAGGACAACGGCTCCTCGGGAGCCAACCAGTTGCGGCAGCGTTGAGCTGCGGCGGCTTTGGATAAGCGCGTGCCGCCAAACGGCGCGCGCCAGGATCATGGAAACCACGACGATCATCTTCTATTGTTTCGCGCTGGTGCTGGTGCTCGCAGCGCTGAAGGTCATCACCGCGAAGAACCCGGTTCACGCGGCGCTGTTCCTCGTGCTGTCGTTTTTCACCGCGGCGGCGATCTGGATGTTGCTCAAGGCGGAGTTCCTCGCGATCACGCTGGTGCTGGTTTATGTCGGAGCGGTGATGGTGCTGTTCCTGTTTGTGGTAATGATGATCGATATCGATATCGAGCACCTGCGCCGCGACTTCTGGACCTACGTCCCGATGGCCGCGTTCGTAGGCGTGGTCATCATCCTCGAAATGGCTGTCGTGCTCACCAAGACGTTCATGGGCCGTGTGCAGCCAGTGCAGGAGCTGCCCAAAGGGTTTAACGGCCCGAATACGCAGGCGTTGGGCAAGCTCATCTACACCGACTACATCTATGCATTTGAAGTTGCCGGCGTGGTGCTGCTGCTGGCGATCGTTGCCGCGGTTGCGCTGACTGCCCGGCGCCGCAAGGATACAAAGGCCCAGAACCCCTCCGAACAGATCCGGGTCCAGCGTAAGGATCGCGTGCGCCTGGTCTCGATGCCGGCGGAAAAGGCGGCCGGCGTTGCTTCGGCTGAATCCAAAAGCTGAGCCCCGGGAGAATCCATATGTCTTCGCTGTCCCTCGCCCATTACCTCGTGCTCGGCGCGGTGCTGTTTGCCATCAGCATCGTCGGCATCTTCCTGAACCGCAAGAACGTGATCGTGCTGCTGATGGCGATCGAGCTCATGCTCCTTGCGGTCAACATGAACTTCGTCGCGTTCTCCCATTACCTGGGTGATCTGGCGGGGCAGGTATTCGTGTTTTTCATCCTGACGGTGGCTGCGGCGGAATCCGCGATCGGTCTCGCCATCCTGGTGGTGCTGTTCCGTAACCTGGACACCATCAACGTCGACGATCTGGACAGCCTCAAGGGCTGACCGCCGCATCCACCTATAAGAAGCGTTCCATGGCTACCACGCTCAACCCCAACCTGCTGCTGGCGATTCCGCTTGCGCCGCTGGCCGGCGCGGCGATCGCCGGGCTGTTCGGCACCAAATTTTTTGGTGAGAAGATCGGCCGCGCGGCGTCCCACACTGTCACCATCCTTGGTGTCGCGATCGCCTTCGTCTTATCAGCACTGACGCTGTCTGACGTCATAAATGGCGCCGGTTACAACGGTACCGTCTATGAGTGGATGTCAGTCGGCCCGCTGAAGATGGAGGTCGGTTTCCTCATCGATTCGCTCACGGCGATGATGATGTGCGTGGTGACCTTCGTCTCGCTGATGGTGCACATCTACACCATCGGCTACATGGCGGAAGACGACGGTTACAACCGTTTCTTCGCGTACATCTCGCTGTTCACGTTCTCCATGTTGATGCTCGTGATGAGCAACAACTTCCTGCAGCTGTTCTTCGGCTGGGAAGCGGTGGGCCTGGTGTCGTACCTGCTGATCGGCTTCTGGTTCAAGCGTCCGACGGCCATCTACGCCAACATGAAGGCGTTCCTGGTCAACCGCGTGGGCGATTTCGGTTTCGTGCTTGGCATCGGCCTGCTGCTGGCATACAGCGGTAGCCTGAGCTATGCCGACGTGTTTGCGGCCCGCGACAATCTGGCCACGATCGGCTTTCCGGGCACCGATTGGCACATGCTGACGGTCGCTTGCATCTGCCTGTTCATCGGCGCGATGGGTAAGTCGGCGCAGTTCCCGCTGCACGTGTGGCTGCCCGACTCGATGGAAGGCCCGACGCCGATCTCCGCACTGATTCACGCGGCCACGATGGTGACGGCCGGTATCTTCATGGTCGCGCGTATGTCGCCGCTGTTCGAGCTGTCGGACACCGCGCTGTCGTTTGTGCTGATCATTGGTGCCATCACCGCGCTGTTCATGGGCTTCCTGGGCATCATCCAGACCGACATCAAGCGTGTGGTGGCGTATTCCACGCTGTCGCAGCTGGGCTACATGACCGTCGCGCTGGGCGCATCGGCCTATCAGGTTGCGGTGTTCCACCTGATGACGCACGCGTTCTTCAAGGCGTTGCTGTTCCTCGGCGCCGGCTCGGTCATCATCGGCATGCACCACGATCAGGACATGCGCAACATGGGCGGCCTGCGCAAGTACATGCCGATCACGTGGCTGACGTCGCTGGTAGGTTCGCTGGCACTGGTTGGCACCCCGTTCTTCGCAGGCTTCTATTCGAAGGACTCGATCATCGAAGCGGTGCGCGAATCGCACCTGCCGGGCGCTGGCTTCGCTTACTGGGCGGTGCTGGCCGGCGTGTTCGTGACTGCGTTCTACTCGTTCCGCATGTATTTCCTGGTGTTCCACGGTGAAGAGCGTTTCGGCAAGGCCTACGCTCATCATGACGATCACCATGAAGAGGAGGAGGGTGGCCACGACCATCACCACGGCCTTGCACCGGGCGAGAAGCCGCACGAGTCGCCCTGGGTTGTGACGGTCCCGCTGGTCCTGTTGGCAATCCCGTCGGTCATCATCGGTGCCATGGCGATTCAGCCGATGTTGTTCGGCGAGTTCTTCAAGCACGGTGTGGTGTTCTCGGAAGTCATCTTCAATGCTGACAACCACGAAGCAATGAAGGTGCTGGCTGAAGATTTCCATGGCTGGGTCGAGATGGCTTTGCACGGCTTCACGTCAGCGCCGTTCATCCTGCTGCTGGCGGGCGTGGTGCTGTCGTGGTTCTTCTACCTGAAGCGCCCCGATATCCCGGCCGCAATCGCAAGCCGTTTCTCCGGCGTCTACAAATTGCTGGACAACAAGTACTACATGGACAAGATCAACGAGATCGTCTTCGCCAACGGCGCGGTCAAGTTTGGCCGCGGCTTGTGGAAGGGCGGCGATCAGGGTGTGATCGATGGCGTGGTCGTCAACGGCAGCGCGCGTCTGGTGGGGTGGTTCGCGAGCGTCGTACGCCTGCTCCAGTCCGGTTACATCTATGACTATGCGTTCGCGATGATTGTCGGCACGGTTGCGCTGCTGACGTACTTCGTGTTCCTTGCGGGCAAATAAGGGATAACAAAAATGGTTCTGTCTTTTGCGATCTGGCTGCCGATTTTCTTCGGCGTGCTGGTGCTGGCCTCGGGCTCAGACCGCAATCCCGGTTATGTCCGCTGGATGTCGCTGATCGGTTCACTGATCAGCTTCGTGATGACGCTGCCGCTGATCACGCGCTTCGATAAAACGACTGCAGCGATGCAGTTCGTCGAGAAGTCGAGCTGGATCGAACGCTTCCACATCGGCTACTACCTGGGTGTCGACGGCATTTCGATGTGGTTCGTCGTGCTGACGTCTTTCATCACCGTGATCGTCGTGATCTCGGCCTGGGAAGTGATCACAGAGCGCGTGGCGCAGTACATGGCTGCGTTCCTGATTCTGTCGGGTCTGATGATCGGCGTGTTCGCGTCGCTCGACGGCATGCTGTTCTATGTATTTTTCGAGGCCACGCTGATCCCGATGTACATCATCATCGGCGTGTGGGGTGGTCCGAACCGCGTCTACGCGGCGATCAAGTTCTTTCTGTACACGCTGCTCGGCTCTCTGCTGATGCTGATTGCCCTGCTGTATCTGTACTTCCACAGCGGTACGTTCGAAATCCTCCAGTGGCACGAGGTCAAGCTGTCGCTGAACGAGCAGATCCTGTTGTTCATCGCCTTCTTCATGGCGTTTGCCGTGAAGGTGCCGATGTGGCCGGTCCATACTTGGCTGCCCGACGCCCACGTGGAAGCGCCTACGGGCGGTTCCGTGGTGCTGGCCGCGATCATGCTGAAGCTGGGCGCTTACGGCTTTCTGCGATTCTCGTTGCCGATCGCGCCGGATGCCAGCCATAGCCTGTCCGCATTCATCATCGCGATCTCGCTGGTCGCCGTGATCTACATCGGCCTGGTGGCGCTGGTGCAAGCCGACATGAAAAAGCTGGTCGCCTATTCGTCGATCGCGCACATGGGTTTTGTCACACTGGGCTTCTTCATCTTCAACGAGATCGGTGTCGAAGGCGGTATCGTCCAGATGATTTCGCACGGCTTCATCTCGGGCGCGATGTTCCTGTGCATTGGTGTGCTGTATGACCGTGTGCACTCTCGCCAGATCGCTGATTACGGCGGTGTGGTGAACACGATGCCGAAGTTCGCGGCGCTGTCGGTGTTCTTTGCGATGGCCAACTGCGGCCTGCCGGCAACCTCTGGCTTCGTTGGCGAATTCATGGTGATCCTGGGTTCTGTCAAGTTCAACTTCTGGATCGGCTTGCTGGCCGCGACGGCACTGATCCTGGGCGCAGCGTATTCGTTGTGGATGGTCAAGCGCGTGATCTTCGGTGATGTGACCCACAAGCACGTGGCCGAGCTGAAGGACCTGAATTGCCGCGAGTTCTTCATGCTGGGCGTGCTCGCGATCGCCACGCTGTACATGGGCCTGTATCCGAAGCCCTTCACTGATGTCATGCACGCGTCCGTGGTGAATCTCCTCACCCACGTGGCACAGAGCAAGCTGTAAGCGGGGAGAAGAAACCATGCAATCGTCCTCATCCATGGCGGCCATCGCCCCGATCATCTTCCTCGCACTTGGTATTGGTGCCGTCAACTGGATTGATCTGGCGCGAGGCCAGCAGCGCAGCAGCGTTGCCTATCCGGTGTCGCTCGTCATTACGCTGGTGCTTGCCGTGTGGTTTTCGATCAATGCGGCCGGCGGCGAAACGCACTATGCGTTCAGCAACCTGGCGGTGATTGATCCGATGGCCAACGTGCTGTGTGCAACTGCTGCGCTGGCGCTGTTCGCCACGCTGGTGTACACGCGGAAGTATTTGGCAGACCGCGACATGTATAACGGCGAGTTCTACATGTTCTCGCTCTTCACGCTGGGTGGTCAGGTGGTGATGATCACCGGCAACAACTTCCTGACCCTTTATCTCGGTCTGGAGTTGCTGTCGCTGGCGTCCTACACGCTGGTCGCGTTGCGTCGCCGCTCGAACGTGTCGTCGGAATCGGCGATGAAGTATTTCATTCTGGGTGCCCTGGCGTCGGGCCTGCTTCTGTATGGCATGTCGATGCTGTACGGCGCGACCGGATCGCTGGACCTGGGTGAGGTATTCCGCGCAATCAACACCGGCAATATCAACAAGACGATCCTGGTGTTTGGCGTCGTATTCCTGGTGGCAGGGCTGGCCTTCAAACTGGGTGTCGCACCCTTCCACATGTGGGTGCCGGATGTGTACCAAGGCTCCCCCACGGCGGTGACGCTGCTGATTGCGGGGGCGCCGAAGCTGGCAGCGTTTGCAATGGCGCTGCGTATCCTGGTCGAGGGGATGCTGCCCCTGGCGTTCGACTGGCAGAACATGCTGATCGTGTTGGCGGTCGTGTCGTTGGCCGTGGGCAACATCACGGGTGTGGTGCAGACCAACTTCAAGCGCCTGCTGGGGTACTCGACGGTTTCGCACATGGGTTTCCTGCTGCTTGGGTTGCTCTCGGGCGTCAGCGCCGGCAAGCCGAACCTCACGGCCCAGGCCTACAGCGCATCGATGTTCTACGCGATCACCTATGTGCTTACCGCGCTGGGAGCCTTCGGCATGATTCTGTTGCTGGCGCGCAAGGGCTATGAAGCAGAGGAGATCGCTGACCTGAAGGGCTTGTCGAAGAAGAGCCCCTGGTTTGCGCTCCTGATGCTGTTCATGATGATGTCGCTGGCAGGTCTGCCGCCGACGGTCGGTTTCTATGCCAAGTTGTCCGTGCTGGGCGCTGTGGTGGACGCCGGCATGTCATGGCTGGCCATCGTGGCTGTGCTGTTCTCACTGGTTGGCGCGTTCTACTACCTGCGTGTCGTGAAGGCGATGTACTTTGACGCGCCGGCGGATGAAGGCCCTGTGGAAGCGACCTTTGGCTTGCGCTCGCTGCTGTCGGTCAATGGCCTGCTGGTCTTGCTGCTGGGTATCTTCCCGGCGAGCCTGATGGCCCTCTGCTATCAGGCTATCCGCCTGACCCTGGCTTCCTAGTCGGCGGTTCATGATGAGCGCTTCGACGAGCGGCCTGTTTGTCATCGTATTGGCACTGATCGGTGCGAATCTGCCGTTCGTCAATCAACGCGTGCTGGCCTTGGTGCCGGCACGCTGGCCACGCAAGCCGTTCTGGTTGCGTGGCGTCGAGCTGATTGCCATGTATGTGATGGTGGGGTTGATCGGTTTCGGCATCGAATCAAGCCAGGGCAATGCCTTCCCGCAGGGGTGGCAGTTCTACGCAGTCACAGCCTGCCTGATGCTGGTATTCGCGTTTCCCGGCTTTACGTGGCAGTACCTGGTTCGCCACCCCCGTTGACCATCCGCCGTGCAGGTATCCGCTGTCTCGGCACGAGAGAGCGCCATGTCTGATCACCACCCGCTTCCCCCATCGCCTGACACTGCATCCGATACCGACGCCGGCCTGCGTGAGACGCCGGTTGCGTCCGCGCTGATGCATCAGGGCAAGTTTCTGACCCTCAAGCAGGACATCGTTCGCTTGCCGAACGGGCGTAACGCGAGCCGCGAATACCTGATCCATCCGGGCGCAGTCATGATG
>JAGWNU010000356.1 GCA_028871175.1 Burkholderiaceae bacterium
AACGTGGCGTCGGGCGGTTGCTCCGGGTTGGGCTCGTCGCGCGTGGCATACATGGCGCCAGCGAGCGAACCGATATAGGCGCCCACGCCTGCCGCGACCACCGAGAAGAGCACAGCGACGTGCAGCAGCATCAGTACGACCACCCCAGCCACCGCCCCAATGGCGGCGCCCAGCGCCATACCCTTGCCGGCGCCGGCATGCGCGCGTGCGGCCCCCGGATCGGCATTCTGGTCACCGCCGATGGGAAAGGCGGCATGCTGCCCAGACGGGTTGACGAAGAAGACGCTCACATCCTCTTCGGAAAAGCGATGCGCAGAGAGCGCCTGCGCGGCGCATTCTGCGCGTTCGAAGGTGTCAAACCGGGCGGCAACGATCAGCGACATGGGGCCTCCTTGGCATTGCGTTTTCCATTGCGCAAGCAAGTCGGAGGCCTGACGATGAGTCGCCCGGGGGTGACTCGCGCCGGATGTCGGCGGCTGGGGAATGCGCTTGGCAACGTCGGATGTGCACGGCTGGCATGCGCACGACAGGCTGGCCACGAACCGCACCCGAGGTGACGCTCACGCCAGGCGGAGTCCGTATCGCAGCACACGGCCCGGGCGCGCGATCGCGCTTCCACCCCCAGATGTACGCATCCCGATGCAACTTTCCGCCCGGCGTTTTTCATTGCGCTGGCGCGCCCCGCTACAATCGCGGCCTGGAATCTGCAGATGGCGTTTGACATGGGGCTCGGCTGGTTTGGCATTTCTACCGTGTGGCTGCTGCCGCTGGCGTGGCGGTACGCAACACGCGCGCTGGCGGGGGAGCGCGATTTCCTGACCGGGCGCGGCACCGTCAGGCTCTGGCTGGTGACGGTTGTCGCGCTGTGCGCCAGCGCTGCACTTGAAGCACTGACCTCCGGCGGCGATCCGCAGGACAAGGCAGGTGGCGCAGCGGGGCATGCCCTGTCGTCGCTGTTGTCCCGCATGCTGGGCTGGACAGGCGCTTTTCTCGTGATGCTCGGTGTGCTGGTATGGGTGGCGCCGATGGTATTTGGCCGCACCTGGCGGCAGGTGCTGACACGTGGGCGCGCTTCGGAGGATGCATCCGCCGACGCGCCGGCGGCAAGGCATGACGAGCCGCGCGATGAGGCGCTCAAACCGACGGCGCTCGGTCTGGGCGGTGTCGGAGAGATGCGTTGGACCGGCACTCCTGGCGCTGCGCCGCAGACGGCGCGCCATCGCGGTATCGAGGCAGTTTCGGCGCGCCGCCAGCCGGCATGGCAACCGCCCCCGCGCACGCGGCCATCGCCGCCGCAGCCGGGCGAGATCTGGCCGTTGCTGGATCGGCAGAAGGCCGCGCCTGCAGACCCCGCCGCCGGCACCACGAAAACGGCGAGTGCCAGGCCCAAGCCGGCGCCGCTGCCGCCATCGGCACCTGCTCCCGCGCCTGCACGCCCCAAGCCGCGCGCCACGATCGTCAGCAGTCCGTTTCACCAGCCGCAACTCGGACTGCGCACGCAGGCCCCGTCGACGCCCGTGGCGGCTTCGACAGATGCATCACCGGTGCACGAAGCGATGAGCGGGGCCGCGGCAGAGCCTTCGCTGGCAGCCCCTGCTGAAGCGCAATCGGTCGCGGCCGCACCCTCGCCGGTCGACCTGGAAGCCGTCCGCCATGAGGCTGAAGCACTGCTTGCCGAGTTGCGCGGGCTGGTGACGTCTGGCGCGTCATCGCCCCCGCCGCAACTGGACACCGACGCGACGGCTTCGGCGCCTCCGGGACCACCGGTGCACACGCCGGAGGCCCACGTTGCCGAACCTGCAAGCCAGCCCGCGCAGGTTGGTCCCTTGCCGGAG
>JAGWNU010000142.1 GCA_028871175.1 Burkholderiaceae bacterium
CGCAGACCGCCGCGCTGTTGACCTTCGGCGAGGCCGACCACGAGCGCAAGGATAACCAGCTTTACCTGTTCGTCAGCATCGACGGCGCACGCTTCAAGCGCCAGGTGATTCCCGGCGATCAGCTGGTGATGACGGCCGAGCTACTGCGCTCGAAGAGCGGCATGTGGAAGTTCAAGGTGTACGGTACGGTTGACGGCGAAGTTGCCGTGGAGGCCGAGATCATGTGTGCCGTGCGCGAAGACAAATCCAAGGGCGAGGCATGACGCAAGCACAGAAGATCCATCCGACCGCGCAGATCGACCCGAAGGCGGAGCTCGACTCGAGCGTCGAGATTGGCGCCTTCACGATTGTCGGCCCGAACGTGCGCATCGGGGCGGGCACCCACATTGGTCACCATACGGTGGTCGAGGGGTACACCACGCTGGGCCGAGACAACAGCATTGGACATTTCGCGTCGGTAGGCGGTCGCCCGCAAGACATGAAGTACCGCGATGAGCCGACCCAGTTGATCGTTGGCGATCGCAACACCATCCGAGAGTTCACCACGATCCACACCGGCACGGCGCAGGATGCAGGCATTACGTCCATCGGCGACGACAACTGGATCATGGCCTACGTGCATATTGCGCACGACTGCCGCGTCGGCAACCACACGATATTCTCGAGCAACGCTCAGATCGCCGGTCACGTCGAAGTGGGCGACTGGGCGATCCTTGGCGGGATGTCCGGCGTCCACCAGTTCGTACGCATTGGCGCGCACGCCATGCTGGGCGGCGCGTCGGCACTCGTGCAGGATGTCCCCCCGTTTGTCATCGCCGCGAGCGACAAGGGCGGCAACAAGGCGGCGCCGCATGGCATCAACGTGGAAGGGCTGCGCCGGCGCGGTTTCACAGCCGGTCAGATCGCCGGCCTGCGCCAGGCCTACAAGCTGCTGTACAAGAGCGATCTGAGCTTCGATCAGGCCAAGGCTGAGATCACCGCGCAGATTGCCCAGGCCGACGACGCGCCTGCCCGCGAGGCGCTCACCGCCTTTGCTGATTTCATTGCCGCCACCAAGCGCGGCATCGTGCGTTGACCGATCGCACAGCGCCGGCACGTCGCATCGGCATGGTGGCCGGCGAGGCGTCCGGCGATCTGCTGGCCTCGCTGTTGCTCAAGGGACTGCAGGCGCAGCTGCCCGCCGACATCGCCTACAACGGCATCGGTGGGGCCCGCATGGCCGAGCAGGGCTTCCAGTCGAACTGGCCGATGCACAAGCTGTCGGTCAATGGCTACGTGGAGGTGCTGGGGCAACTGCGAGAGATCCTTGCCATTCGCAAGGCGCTGAAGCAGGACCTGCTGGCAAACCCGCCGCTGGCCTTTATCGGCGTCGATGCGCCGGATTTCAATTTCAACGTCGAGATCGCGATGCGACAGGCAGGTGTGCCGGTGGTGCACTTCGTCAGCCCGTCCATCTGGGCGTGGCGCGCGGGGCGCATCAAGACGATCGCGCGCGCGGTCGATCATATCCTTTGCCTGTTTCCGTTCGAGCCCGAGATCTATGCAAAGGCCGGAATTCCGGCCACGTACGTGGGTCATCCGCTGGCGGACGAAATCCCGCTCGTGCCGGACGTGGAAGGGGCCCGCACAAGGCTGGGCCTGCCGCTGGGCCGCAAGGTCGTGGCGGTGTTGCCGGGCAGCCGTAACTCCGAAGTGAAGCACCTTGGGCCAACGCTGTTTGCCGCGATGGCACGCATGCAGTTGGTGGAGCCCGATCTTGCATTCGTGCTGCCCGCCGCAAACGCGACATTGCGTGAACGTATCGACGCCCTGCACGCTGAACATCCGGGCCTGCACCTGTGGGTCGTCGACGGGCAGTCGCATGCGGCCATGGAAGCCGCCGACGTGATCCTGCTGGCCAGCGGCACGGCCACGCTCGAAGCCGCGCTGTACAAGAAGCCGATGGTCATCACCTACAAGGTGCCTTGGCTGACAGCGCAGATCATGAAGCGCAAGGGCTATCTGCCGTACGTTGGGCTACCGAACATCCTGTCCGGTCGCTTTGTCGTGCCCGAGTTGCTGCAAGACGACGCGACGCCCGAGGCCCTGGCGCGTGAAACCCTGCTGCAACTCAGCGACCACGGCAACGCCACCTTCCTGCGCGAGCATTTCACGCAGATGCATCTGACGCTCAAGCAGAACATGGCTGAGATCGGCGCGAAAGTCGTGGTCGACCTGCTGCGCAGCCGCGCTAAGCTGTAAGGCCATGGCGCCGCGCAATTCCAATCCCTCGCAACTCGGCCTCCCGCTTCTGGATACAGCGGAGGGCAAGCGCGCCCGCCGCGTGCTTTGCGGCGTGGACGAAGCGGGCCGCGGGCCGCTGGCCGGACCCGTGACGGCAGCCGCCGTGATTCTCAACCCACGCAAGCCGATCAAGGGGCTGGCGGATTCGAAGATCCTCACCGCCAAGAAGCGCGCAGCGCTCTACGACGAGATCGTCGAAAAGGCGCTCGCCTGGCATGTGGCTGAGGCAACCGTCGAAGAGATCGACCGCATCAACATTTTGCACGCGACCATGCTGGCCATGCGCCGAGCGGTGGAGGGCGTAGCCGCTCAGGGCATGACGCCTGATCTGGTGCAGGTGGATGGCAACCGCTGTCCGCAGATCGCGTTTGCCGTCGAGGCCATCGTCAAGGGCGATGCGCTTGTGCCGGCCATTTCGGCGGCATCGATCCTGGCCAAGGTCACGCGCGACCGCCAACTGGCTGCGTTGCACGAGGCGTTCCCGCATTACGGCTTCGACGTGCATGCCGGGTATGGCACACCGCAGCATCTCGCGGCGATCGACTTGCATGGCGTGACGCCGCACCATCGCCGTTCATTTGCGCCTGTGCGCCGCGTGCTTGAGGCCTTGGCGACGACGCACGCCCAAACCCCGTCCGACGCCGCCGAAAGCGCCTGGGACGCCTGACTCTCCGCGAACGACCTCGTGAAACACATCACCTCCCGCGACAACGCGGTGTTCAAGCACCTCAAGGCCCTCTCGGGCTCGACGCAACATCGTCGGCGCGCGGGGCAGTCGGTGCTCGACGGCGTCCACCTGGTTGCGGCTTATCTGGATGCGGGACACACGCCGGCCCAGTGCCTGGTCTCCGAACGGCACGTTGCGCATCCGGAGGTGGCGAGGTTGCTCGATCGCGTCGACCCGCAAACCGTCATCCTGCTGGCGGACAGCCTGTTCGCCCAACTCACCACGGTCGTCAATGGCATCGACCTGATGGCGCTGATCGACACGCCGGAAGGCCATCTGCCGCAGGTGATCGATACGGATTGCGTGATCCTCGATGGCATTCAGGATGCCGGCAACGTAGGCTCGATCCTCCGCTGCGCGGCAGCTGCGGGTGTGCGCGATGTGTTCATGACGGCAGGTTGTGCATTTGCGTGGTCGGCCAAGACGCTGCGTGCCGCGATGGGCGCGCATTTTCACCTGAACATCGTCGAACACTGCACGTTCGAGAGCGTGCATCCGCGATTGCAGATACCGTTGCTGGCGACATCGTCGCACGCGCGGCAGGCCGTCTTTGATGTGCCGCTCAAGACCCCGGTGGGGTGGGTGTTCGGCAACGAGGGGGCGGGCGTCTCTGATGAATGGCTCTCTGCGGTGACTACCCCCGTGGCCATTCCGCAGCCCGGAGGCATGGAGTCGCTCAATGTGGCTGCCGCTGCAGCCATCTGTCTGTTCGAGGCCGTGCGCCAGCGTCGCGCCGGCTGAACCTGTTTTTGTTGGTGATAGGTCACATGGCGTTTTCAAACGCCAGAACAGTCCCGCATTGACTTTGCCATTGAGTAATGGAACATTGAGCGAGGCGCCGTTCGGCGCCCCCGATAACCAGACTCAAGGAGACCGCCATGCCGAATCCCACGCTGGCGCGCGTCAACATGGACGAACTCGCGCAGTTTCGCGAGATCCAGCAACTCGCCTACCAATGCGTCGAGGCCGTCGGCGCCATGCTGCGGCCGGGCATGACCGAGAAGGACGCTGCCAGGCTGCTCACGGAATGGCTGGGCGATCGTGGCGTGCACGACTGGCTGCACAAGCCGTTTGCCTGGTTTGGCGATCGCACGGCCTTCCAGGGCTTCTCAGGTCTGACGCATATGGCTGGCTTCAACCTGGCGTTCTTCCCGTCGTCGCGGCGGCTGGAGGAGAACATGCCGGTCATTCTCGACGTGGCGCCGGTACGCAATGGCGTGATTGCCGATGTCGGGTACGCCACGTGCCTTGGCCATAACGACATCCTGGAGCAGCTGCTGGACGACCTGATGGCGCATCGCGAGCTGATCGTGCGCCTCATCCGCGAGCGCCGGCCGATGGCGGATGTGGCGCGAGCGGTCGATCAACTCTGCATGAAGCAGGGCGTGGAGCCGCGCCACAAGGCGTATCCGTTCAAGGTGCTGGCGCATCGCGTGGCCAAGCTGGAGCGCCCGTCCAAGCCGCGTTTCGTCGCGCGCTTCGGCTTGAACGCCACGCGCAACCTGGTCCTCGATCAAGTGCGGAGCGGCAAGCAGGAGGGGTGGTCGCCCCTCTGGTCGATCGATCGGCGCTCCGAGCACGCGCCGGTGCCTGGCCTGTGGGCCGTTGAGCCGCATCTGGGCTTTCATGGCGTCGGCGCCAAGTTTGAAGAATTGCTCGTCATCACCGAAGACGACGCCTACTGGCTCGACGACGATCTGCCGCACGTGCGTCGCTGGCAACAGCGTCAGCTCGCGCAGCAACGTGCGGCGTAACCCGTGCGGAGGCCCACATGAAGACGCTTCCTGAAGAGGCTCCGCTGGCCTTGTTCGAACCGGCCGTCGCTTTCCCGCGCGCCGAGCGCACCGTGCAGTCCGGCGAGGTGACACTCGCGGTCAAAACGTGGGGCGATCCGGCGCGCCCGACGATCGTGCTCGTCCATGGCTATCCCGACAACAGTGAGGTCTGGCACGAGATGGCCCCAATGCTCGCGCGCGACTATTACGTCATTGCCTACGACGTGCGCGGCGCGGGCCGATCGAGTGCACCACGGGGCATGCGCCATTACACGTTTGCACGGCTGACGGACGATTTCATCGCTGTGATCGACACGTTGAGTCCCAGCAAGCCGGTTCACCTGATCGCACACGACTGGGGTTCGATCCAGTCTTGGGAATTCGTGACCGAAGCGCGCCTGCGCGGACGCATCGCGTCGTACACGTCGTGCTCGGGGCCCTGTCTTGACCACGTAGGGCACTGGATGCGCGCGCGGCTGCTGCGGCCCACGCCTGCGTCATTGGGGAAGATGCTTGGGCAGCTTGTGCGCTCGTGGTACGTGCTGTTGTTCCACTTGCCGATCGTGCCCGAACTGACGTGGCGCCTGTGGCTCGGTCGCGCGTGGCCACGGCTTTTGCGGCGCGTCGAGAACACCACCATCGTGCCGCGCGCCACGCAGACGTCCGACGGCGTACGTGGTGTCTCGCTGTATCGCGCCAACTTCATCCGTAGCCTGTTCGCGCCGCGCAAGCGTAATGCGCACGCGCCGGTGCAGGTCATCGTCCCAATGCTGGACAAATACGTCAGCCCGGCCTTGTCCGAAGACCTCTCGCGCTGGGTGCCGCAGTATTGGCGGCGCGAGGTGGTCGCGCGGCATTGGCTGCCGGTCACGCACGCCACCCAGATGGCCGAGATGGCGCGTGAGCTGATCGACTATGTGGAGGGCAAGCCGGAGGCCGAAGCCTTGCAGCGGGCACGCCAGCACGGCGAGCACGCGCCGCTGTCCGGCAAGCTCGCTGTCATTACCGGCGCGGGTAGCGGGATCGGCCGGTGTGCGGCGCTGGAGTTTGCAGCGCAGGGTGCGGCCATTGTCGCTGTCGACATTCGCGCCGAAGATGCCGAGCGCACCGCCACGCTGATTCGCCTGACGGGCGGCAAGGCGTGGGCGCGGACGGCTGACGTCGGCAACGCGGGAGACATGGAGGCGCTCGTCGATTGGGTCGGCAAGGAACTCGGCGGTGCAGACATCGTTGTCAACAATGCGGGCATCGGCATGGCCGGCGGCATTGTCGACACGTCGGAGCGCGACTGGCAGCGCATCCTGCATGTGAATGTGTGGGGCGTGATCCACGGAGCGCGCCTGTTCGCCAGACAGATGGTGGCGCGCGGGCAGGGCGGGCATATCCTGAACACCGCCTCGGCCGCGGCGTTTGCACCATCGCGCGATCTGGCGGCCTATGCAACCACCAAGGCCGCCGTGCTGATGCTCTCCGAATGCATGCGTGGTGAACTGGCCGAATACGGTATCGGTGTGTCGGCCATCTGCCCCGGCTTTGCCGAAACCGGAATCATGGCCTCTACCGTGTATGCCGGTACGACGGAGGCTCAGCAAGCCCAGTTGCGCGCCCGCGCGACGAAGCTCTATCAGTTGCGTGGCCTCAAGCCCGAGACCGTCGCCCGCGCCATGCTGCGCGCGGTGTTGCGCAACAAGCCGGTCGTCACGATCGGCATCGAGGCGCACGCGTCGCGCTTCATTTCACGCTATGCGCAGTGGCTCGGCCGACTGATCGCGCGCGTGAGCATGGCCGGGCATTGAGCGCGGCAACACGACAACGATACGGAGACAAACCATGACCGCGCCCGACTATTACATCAAGGCTCGCCACGTCCGCTTTGACTGGAAGGACACGCCTATCCAGTGGATTCCCGGTGACCCGTCCAGCACGCACATCATCAACATCCTGAACCTGCTGTTTCCCGCAGGCGAACTCTGGTTCTGCCGTGTCTACAACAAGGCGCTGCCGCAGATTACCGATCCGAAACTGCGCGCGGATGCCGAGGGCTTCCTGCGTCAGGAGGCGGTCCACTCGCGCTCCCACAACGGGGTCCTGGCGCATTACTACAAGGATCATGGCATCGACACCCAGCCCTTTACCAGGCGGCTGGACTGGTTGTTTGCGAAGGTGCTCGGCGAGCAGCCGCTGGGCCTGAAGATTGGCCACACGCGCTTCTGGCTCCGTCAGCAGCTTGGCATCATCGCAGCGCTGGAGCACTTCTTCGGCTATCTCGGCAACTGGGTGCTCAACGCGAAGGGTCTCGACGCCGCCCAGGCGGACCCAGTGATGCTCGACCTGCTGCGGTGGCATGGCGCAGAGGAGGTCGAGCACCGCACGGTGGCGTTCGACATCTTCCGCCACATGGGCGGCACCTATGCGGAGCGCTGCTTCCACATGCTGACCACGATCTTGCTGCTGCTGTACTTTCTCGTCACAGGCTTCCGCTTCATGTACAGGCGAGATACGGGCGCTGGACGCTTTCCAGGCTTCATCCGGGGCTGGTGGCACGGTTCGCGGCGCGCTTGCCTGCCGTCGTTCTGGAAGATGCTGGGAGCAGCCCTGCGCTATTTCCGGCCAAGCTACACGCCCCATCACGAAGGCTCGACGGAGCAGGCGCTGGCCTATCTTGCAACTTCCCCTGCGGCGCAAGCCGCTGCCCACGGCGGCAACTGGGTGCGGGACGCTGCCTGAGCGGGCTTCCAGCAAGCAAAACGGCCGGTGCGAAGCCGGCCGTTTGCTGTGCAGCGACGAGGACCCTAGTCGTTGTTGTGATCCATCTTGACGTCCTGCAGGATCGTCGTGGCGATCTCCTCGATCGACTTGTGCGTGGACGATAGCCACTTGATGCCCTCTCGCCGCATCAAGGATTCAGCCTCGTTCACCTCGTAGCGACAATTTTCCAGTGCCGCATATTTGCTGCCTGGGCGACGTTCGTTCCGGATCTCGGACAGGCGCTGCGGATCGATCGACAGGCCGAAGATCTTCGCCTTGTAGTCGTACAGCACCGTGGGAAGCTTGCCGCGCTCGAAATCGTCCGGAATCAGCGGGTAATTGGCCGATTTCACGCCGTATTGCATGGCCAGATAGAGACTGGTCGGCGTCTTGCCGCTGCGCGACACGCCCACCAGGATCACATCGGCTTCAGCCAGATTCTTGTGCGATTGGCCGTCATCATGCGCGAGCGAAAAGTTGATCGCTTCGATGCGGTTCTTGTAAGCCTCGGTATCCGCATTCTGATGGAAGCGGCCGATGGCGTGGGTGGACTTGAGGTTCAGTTCCTTCTCGAGCGGCTCGATGAAGGTCTGGAACATGTCCAGGATGGTTGCCTTGGCCCGATGGACGATCTCGTTGGCCTCGGCATCCACCAGCGTGGTGAAGACAATCGGCCTCACCCCTTCGGTGTGGAATGCCTCGTTGATTTTCGCGACGGCCACATGCGCCTTGTCGAGCGTGTCGACAAACGGAATCCGCACCTGGCGGAATTTCATCTCGAACTGGGCGAGGATCGAGTGGCTGAAGGTTTCTGCGGTGATCCCGGTGCCATCCGACACGATGAAAACAGTGCGGACGGGCGCGCGGTTGGGAGATGCAGCGGCGAGGTCGGTCATCGAAAACGAGGGGTTTTTTCCAGCACGCCGGCAGGAAATCGTGCTGCGGCACGGTAGAATAGCGGCGATCGTTTAGCTAAGCAATTCGGGGAGGCCGCCCGCCCGGCGCCGCCAGTGTGCCAATTGGGGCCAGGTTCCGGATGGTTTAGCCAAGCGATTCGTGCAGCGAGACGACAAAAACAAAGTCCTGCACGCATCCGACCGGTTTTTCACTTAGTTTAGGGGTTTGTATGACTAACCAGTCGCAAGACGGCGCCTATGTGCTGCCGTTCGAGCAATTGCGGATGACGGATGTTGAAGTCGTCGGCGGTAAAAACGCTTCGCTGGGCGAGATGATCTCCCAGCTGGATGGCGCCGGCGTGCGCGTTCCGGGCGGTTTTGCCACCACGGCACTGGCATTCCGCGATTTCCTTGCACACAACAACCTGACCGAGCGCATCTCCCAGCGTCTGGCCAGCCTGGATGTCGACGACGTCAAGGCGCTGGCTGCCGCCGGCAAGGAGATCCGCGAGTGGGTCGCCACTGCGCCGTTCCAGCCGCGTCTGGAGCAGGAGATCCGCGAGCACTTCGAGCGTGTCTCCAAGCGTGAAGGGGCCGAGGCCTCGTTCGCGGTGCGTTCGTCGGCGACGGCCGAGGATTTGCCCGACGCCTCGTTCGCCGGCCAGCAGGAAAGCTATCTCA
Organism: Burkholderiaceae bacterium; assembly: GCA_028871175.1. GTDB lineage: Bacteria > Pseudomonadota > Gammaproteobacteria > Burkholderiales > Burkholderiaceae > Ralstonia > Ralstonia condita. The sequence continues at coordinate 9,111 of JAGWNU010000142.1, forward strand.
ACGTCTCCGGCATTGACGACGTACTCGACAAGATCAAGCACGTGTTCGCCTCGCTGTACAACGACCGTGCGATTTCCTACCGCGTGCACAAGGGCTTCGCCCATGACGTGGTGGCGTTGTCGGCAGGCATCCAGCGCATGGTGCGCTCGGACTGCGGCGCCTCGGGCGTGATGTTCACGATCGACACCGAATCGGGCTTCCAGGAGGTTGTCTTCATCACCTCCAGCTACGGCCTGGGCGAAACGGTGGTGCAGGGCGCGGTCAACCCGGACGAGTTCTACGTCTTCAAGCCGACGCTGGCCGCCGGCAAGTACCCGATCATCCGCCGCTCGATCGGCTCCAAGCTGATCAAGATGGAATTCACCGCGCCGGGCGAAGAAGGCCGCGTGAAGACCGTCGACGTGCCGGGCGAACTCCGCAACCGTTACTCCATCTGCGATGCGGATGTGACGGAG
>JAGWNU010000143.1 GCA_028871175.1 Burkholderiaceae bacterium
AGCTCGGCCGAGCGTTGCGGGCCGTTGCCGAGTCACCCAAGGCGGCAGCGCTGCTGGGCATCAACGTGGGGGGGCTCTTCATGCTGACCAGCTTCGTGGCGGCGGGCTTGGGCGGCGTGGCGGGGGTGCTGATCGGCCTGTACTCGAATGCGCTCTATCCGCTGATGGGCCAGCCCATCTTGCACAAGGGCATCGCCGTCATCATCCTGGGCGGCATGGGCGACATCCGGGGCGCCCTGTTGGCGGGGCTGTTCCTGGGTTTTGCCGAGGTGCTGTCGGTGGCCTACATCGGCTCGACCATGCGCGACGCGGTGGCGTTCGGCTTGCTGTTCCTGATCCTGCTGGTGCGGCCGCAAGGGCTGTTCGGCAAGGTGCTGGAACGCAAGGCATAAGGAGACCGACGACATGGAATGGTTCGACAATTTCTGGTCGGTCTACAGCAATCTGGTGCTCACGCTCGGCATCAATGCGCTGCTGGCGCTGTCCATCTACCTGACGCTGTCGTGCGGTCTGCTGGCGATGGCAAATGCAGCCTTCATGGGGATCGGTGCCTATACCTCTGCGCTGCTCACCATGTACGCTGAGATGCCGTTTTCCGTTGCGCTGCTGGGCGGCATGGTGGCACCGGCCTTCGTGGCCGTTGTCATCGGACGGCCGACGCTGAGGCTTTCGGGCGTGTATCTGGCCATGGCCACGCTGGGCTTTGGTGAAGTCGTGCGCGTGCTGATCCTGAACACTGATGACTGGACAGGCGGCGCGCTGGGCCTGAACGGCATTCCGCAGCTGACCGAATGGTGGCATGTGGCGTTGGCCGTGGCGCTGACGATGTTCGTGCTCGCACGCATGCGCCGCTCCAAGGTTGGCCGCGCATTCGAAGCCATCAAGGAAGATGAGACGGCTGCGGGTCTGATGGGTATCAACGTGGCCGGCACGAAGCTGCTGGCGTTCACGCTGGGCGCCGTCATCGCCGGGCTCGCGGGCGCGCTCAACGCGCATCTGACCTTCTTCATCGGCCCGAACGAATTCGGCTTCGACCGCGGCGTGGAAATCCTCACGATGACGATCCTGGGCGGCACGAACGGCCTGACGGGCCCGGTGCTCGGCAGCCTGATCCTGTCGCTGCTGCCCGAGCTGCTGCGTGCGTTCAAGGATTTCCGCCTGGTCGTCAACGGCGTGATCCTGATGGTGATCGTGCTGTTCCTGCCCAAGGGCATCTGGGATCCGGCGCGTTTCGCGCGCTGGTTCGGCATCAAGCGCGGCGGCACCATGCCCGGCGCCTCGGCAGCCTCCAATGAATCGCACTGAGACCGCCATGCTGAAACTCACCTCCATTTCCAAGCGCTTTGGTGGCCTGTCGGTGCTGCAGGACGTCAACATTGAAGTGCCGCAAGGCAGCATCTTCGGCTTGATCGGCCCGAACGGCGCCGGCAAGACGACCGTCTTCAACCTGATCACTGGCCTGCTGGCACCCACCGGCGGCACGCTCACGTTCAACGGCGAAAATCTTGTCGGCAAGAAGCCGCACCAGATCACGCAGATGGGCATCGCGCGCACGTTCCAGAACATCCGCATCTTCAAGGAAATGACGCTGCTGGAAAACGTCGTGGTGGGCATGCACCGGCATCTGGACTACGGGGCACTGGGCCTGCTGCTGTCGCTGCCCAAGTACCGCGCTGCCGAGCGCCGCGCGCGCGACCGTGCACTGGAGCTGCTCTCGTGGGTCAAGCTCGATCACAAGGCGCACGACATTGCCGACAACCTCTCGTACGGCGACCAGCGCAAGCTCGAACTCGCGCGGGCGCTGGCCACCGAGCCCAAGCTGCTGTTGCTCGACGAGCCCGTCGCTGGCATGAACACCGGCGAGAAGGTCGACCTGATGGCCGAGATCGAGAACATCAAGGCGCGCGGCTACACGATCTTCATGATCGAGCACGACATGCGCTTTGTGATGGGCCTGTGCGAGCGCATTGCGGTGCTCAACTTCGGCCGCATCATCGCCGAAGGGCCGCCGGAGGCCATTCGCAACAACCCGCAAGTCATCGAAGCCTATCTCGGCCGGGACGACGACGAGGCGGACGGTTCTGCTGCCGCAGAGAAGGAGACGGCATGACCACGCTGCTGGAAGTCAAAGGGCTGCAGGTGTCGTACGGGCACATCGCAGCCGTCAAGGGTATCGACTTTGCGCTCAAGGCCGGCGAGATCACCTCGCTGGTGGGCGCGAACGGCGCGGGCAAGTCGACCACGCTGCTGGCGCTCTCGGGGCTGATCCCGAAGTCGCAGGGCGACGTGCGCGGCCAGATCCTGTTCGAGGGGGACGACGTTTCGCAGTGGTCGGCCCACAAGCGTGTGGAGCGCGGCATCGTGCAGGTCGCGGAGGGCCGTGCCACGTTGACCACCATGACAGTGCGCGAAAACCTCGAGCTTGGCGCTTATACGCGCAAGGACCGCGGCCAGATCGCTTCCGACCTGGAGCGTGTCTTCCATCTGTTCCCGCGCCTGAAAGAGCGCATTGATGGCATGGCCGGCAACCTGTCGGGCGGCGAACAGCAGATGCTCGCCATCGGCCGCGCGTTGATGGCCCGCCCCCGTGTGCTGCTGCTTGACGAGCCGTCGATGGGCCTCGCACCGATCATCGTGCAGGAGATTTTCCGCATCCTGCGCACCATCAACGCGGAAGGACTGACGATCTTCCTGGTTGAGCAGAACGTGCGGCAGGCGTTGAAGATCGCGCAGCACGGCTATGTGTTGGAGACCGGTCAGATCGTGCTGGCCGACAGCGGGCGCAACCTGCTGGGCAATCCGCGCGTGCTCGAGGCCTACCTCGGCGGCTGAGCGTGCTGTCAAAAACCGGCGCCCTCTCTGGCGCCGGTTTTTTATCGCCAAGCGTACCTATTTCTGCGTGCGCTCAATGGCCCGCCAATACGTGCCGCTGCGTATCGAACAGTGCGATCAGCGCATCGGCTACCGCCCGAACTCGCGGCGAGCGCCGTACGTCCGGATGAATGGCAAGCCAGATTTCCCGATGTAGCGCAGGGTCATCCACCGGCACGCGCCGCAAAAGCGTACCCGTTTCTGCGGGCGCACCCAGGAGGTGAGGAAGCGCTGCGACACCCACGCCGGCCAGGGCAGCCTGATGCATGGCCGACAGGTCGCTGCAACGCAAGACGACGCGTCGCGCGCCAGCGTAGTCGTCCAGCCAGCGCTGCTGGGGTACGTGGCGAAGGCGCTCGTCGTAGCCGATGAACTGCCATTGCGCTTCGGGCTGCGCCAGTACCTCGGGCGTCGCATATAAGCCATAGCCGAGGCTGCCCAGCGGGCGTGCGGCCAGTGTCGAAGCCGTGGGCCGTGACAGACGGACGGCGAGATCCGCCTCGTGTGCCATCAGGTTGGCATTGCGCTTTTCGCCCAGCAATACGAGGTCGATGCCGGGCCATTGCTTGCGCAGCAACGTCAGGTTCGGTGCGATGACGTGGCTCGCCACCGTTGGCGGCGCTGAAATGCGCACCGTCCCCCGCAGGCTGCCCGCTCCTGCCGCTGCGCGTGCAAAGCTGGCGGCTTCCTGCTCCATGCGTTCAGCCCGTTCGGCCAAGGCGCTGCCCTCGGCTGTCAGGCGCCAGCCGCGTGGCAGACGGTCGAACAGACGCACGCCCAACGACTGTTCCAGCGCGTCGGCACGGCGCGCCACCGTGGTGTGTTCCACCCCAAGCCGCCGCGCAGCGGCCGACAGGCTGCCCTCGCGCGCCAGCACGAGAAAGTAGCGCACGTCATCCCACTGCAAGGAAGAAGAGGGGTCGGCCGTCACCGCACGCGCCAACGAACGTTTAGACGAGTCTGAGCTTTTTTGCACAGAAGATGGTCAGGTTTTGCGAATTCCAGGGTGATTCTGAACGGAATACGCTTGTTGCACAACGTGATGCAAGCAGTCATTGGCATCACGAATACCCAAAAGCGTACCTATTTCTGCGAGGACTTTTGCCATGCATGCCAGGTTGATCCAACTCGGTGAACCCGGTCCAGCACTGGGGTTACAGCCAGCGGACCAGATGCTTCCGCCGCCCGGCGCGAATGTGCTGACGGTGCGGCACACCGCCGTGGGCGTGAACTTTGTCGACGTGTATCACCGCACCGGCCTCTATCCCGTGCCGGCATTTCCGGCGGTGCTCGGTGTCGAGGGCGTCGGCGTGGTGGAAGCCGTGGGCACCGACGTACGCGGCTTTGTCGTAGGCCAGCGCGTGGCGTGGGCCGGACTAATGGATGGTGCTCCCGGCGGCTACGCTAGCCATCGCAACATTCCCGCCAACCGCGCAATTGCCTTGCCCGATGCGCTGGACGACGAAACCGTTGCCGCCACGCTGCTGCGTGGCATCACCGCACACATGTTGCTGACGCGCGTTCGGCAGGTTGGCGTGGGTGACACGGTGCTGGTGCACGCAGCAGCAGGAGGCCTGGGCGTGCTCCTCGTGCAATGGGCAAAGCGCCTGGGCGCACGCGTGATCGGCACGGTCGGTAGCGAAGCCAAGGCAGCGACAGCGCTTGGCCACGGAGCAGACCACGTCGTGCTGCACCGCCAGCAGGATGTGCGCGAGGCTGTGCTGCAACTGACGGCAGGTGAGGGCGTCGACTATGTAATCGACGGGGTCGGCGGGCCGATGCTGCAGACGTCCCTGGCTGTGACGCGGCCGTTCGGCATGGTCGCAAGCATCGGTCAGGCTGGCGACGTGAGCAACGTGCAGACGAGCGCCGTCGATCTTGCCGCGCTTGGGCCGTCGCGTTCGATTGCACTGGCACGGCCGGGCGTGTTCCGCTACATGACGGAGCTGTCGCGCTACCGGGTGGGTGCGCAGGCAGCGCTGCAGCGCATGCTGGAGGGCGTGCGTGTGCCGGTGGGCGGCACCTACGCGCTGGCTGACGCGGCCGCCGCGCACGCGGCGCTCGAGGGCGGGCGCACGTCGGGCGCGTTGCTGCTGCGTCCTTGAGCGTACCCGTTTCTGCGGCGTGCCAGCCACGCGGCTGGTGCCGAGCGCCACGTGTATTTCACCGCTTTGCCCACAACTCTCAGGGAGGCTGTTCCATGCTGTACTTGATTCTTTTCACCTATCGCGCACCGCTGTCCGAGATGGAGCGTGTGTTGCCCGCGCACCGCGCGCACCTCGACGCGCACTACGCGAGCGGCCATTTCCTGATGTCGGGGCCGTTCTTCCCGCGCGAGGGCGGCGGCATTCTTGCGCGAGCCGGATCACGCGATGAGATCGATGCCATCGTCATGCGCGATCCCTTTGTCCTCGAGAACCTGGTGGAGGTGCGCCTCATCGCCTGGGGCCCCAACAGGCGCAGCGCCGACGTGCCACAGGCGTGGTTGCCCGACGCCACGGTCGCCATGCCGACGTAAAACCTGCGCCGCGTGCCAGCTATCATGACGGTCTGCCGTTCACGGGACCGTCATGAACGATACGCCGCCTCCATCCCCCCCTCCATTGCCACGCCCGGCGTGGTGGCAGCGTGTGGCCGCGCGATTGCCATTCGGGCGCGTGCACCTGGTGTTCGTATTCGCGGGCCTGATCGGCTGCGCGGGGGCGTTCTCGACGATTCTCTTCCGCGAGTGCCTGCGGCAATTGCAGTGGTGGATTTCCGGCACCGACCAGGGCCTGGTGGCTACGGCGCGAGCGCTGCCCTGGTGGGCGCGGCTGCTGGTGCCGACCGTGGGTGGCATCCTCGCAGGGCTGACGCTTCAGTTCGGTCTGAAGTGGATTCCGCGCAAGGGTTCGGAAGACTACATGGAGGCCATTGCCGTGGGCGACGGCGTGCTGAGCGCTCGGCAGAGCCTGGTGCGCAGTGCGTCGTCGCTGTGCTCGGTGGCCAGCGGTGCGTCCATCGGGCGCGAGGGGCCGATGGTGCAGCTTTCGGCGATGTGCGGTTCGCTGTTGGGCCGGGCGTTACGGCGCGTGATGCCGGTTTCGGTCGAGCAGCTGCGGCTGCTGGTCGCGTGTGGGGCGGCAGCGGGTATCACCTCGGCTTACAACGCGCCCATCGCGGGCGCCGTGTTTGTCTGCGAGATCGTTTTCGGTGTCATCACCACGGCAACGCTCGGGCCGCTGCTGGTAGCAGCCGTCACCGCCGATATCGTGCTGCGCCAGTTCTTCGGCTATGGCGCGGTCTACGAGATGCCGCATTTCGATTTCGTCTCTGGCTGGGAAGTGCTGACGTATCTGGGGCTGGGTCTGGCGGCCGGGATGGCTGGCCCCTTGCTGCTGGGCTTGATCGATCGCGCGCGCGATGCGTTCTCCCGGACGAAGCTGCCGCTGACGTTGCGGCTGGCCGTAGGCGGGCTGATTGTTGGCGTGCTGTCGACACGGGTACCAGAGGTCTGGGGCAATGGATACAGCGTGGTCAACGGTTTCCTGCACGAGCCGTGGCTGTGGCAGACAGTGGCGCTCGTGCTGATCTGCAAGGTGGCGGCCACAGCGGCCAGCGCCGGCTCGGGCGCAGTCGGTGGCGTGTTCACGCCCACGCTGTTTTGCGGCGCGGCGCTGGGGCTGCTCTATGGCACCGGCATGCACGCCTTGCTGCCCGGCGCGGCGCCGGTGCCGATCAGTTACGCGGTGGTGGGCATGGGCGCGCTGCTGGCCGCCACCACGCACGCGCCGCTCATGTCGATCCTGATGATTTTCGAGATGACGCTGTCATATCAAGTGGTACTGCCGCTGATGCTCGCCTGCATTACCGGCTACGTCACGGCGCATGCGACAGGCGCACCATCGGTGTATGCACGTGCACTGGCGCGCAATCGTGACGACGCGCAGCATCTGCCATCGGCTTCGGAAGCTACGCAGAAATAGGTACGTTCGGACGTTTTGCCGCCCGGTCCCAGTTGTACCGCCGCCCTTACTTTGCCCCGCTAAAGTGATTTTCTGATTTCTTTTGCGGGAGCACTCCGTCAATTTTTAGGGGATTTAGCAACCACTTGTTGCTATTGAGAATCGTTGTCATTTATATTTGCGTCCGCAAATCGTAGTGCGCGCTCGTGCACGGCGGCACGGGGCGCAGCAGGGCGTTCCGCAGCGGCTGGCATCCCAAAAGAGGCGCGCCGCTGGAGGAACCACGTCACATGAACCGCCGCACGCCCGTCGCCAGCGCACTGCTGGCCCTGTTCGCCACGCCCCCTGTCGCGCTCGCCCAACAAGCACCTTCGAGCCCGATCGCTGCCACCACCACGTTGCCGGAAGCCGTCGTGCGGGCGACTGCCCCGCGCGACGACTACAACGCCGCCAAGAGTTCCATCTCCAAACTGCCTGAAAACCTGCGCGATGTGCCGCAGTCGGTGACGGTCGTGCCCAAGGCGCTGGCCGACGCCCAAGGCGGCAGCTCGCTGGCCGATGCGTTACGCAACGTGCCGGGCATCACCATCGGTGCGGCCGAAGGCGGGCAGATCGGCAACAACATCAACCTGAACGGTTTCTCAGCGCGTACCGACATCTACCTCGACGGCTTCCGTGATCGCGGTCAGTACTACCGCGACCTGTTCGCTCTCGATTCGGTGGAAGTGCTGATGGGCCCATCGTCGATGCTGTTTGGCCGCGGTTCGACGGGCGGCGTCATCAACCAGGTGACGAAGAAACCCAAGCTGAAGGCTGCCACGGAGATCACCGGTTCGGTCACGACCAACGGCCTCGTGCGCGCCACCGCCGACGTCAACACGCCGACGTCCGATACCTCCGCCTTCCGCATCGCCGCGATGGCGCAGAACGGCAAGACGAGCACGCGCGACGAGATGACCGCGCAGGATTTCGGCATCGCGCCGTCGTGGCGTTTCGGCATCGGCACGCCGACCGAGGTGACGCTGTCCGCGCTGCTGCAGCACAACCGCGACATGCCCGACTACGGCGTGCCGAACCTCAACGGCCACCCGGTCAACGTCAGCCCCAAGACGTATTACGGCTACACCGATGACCGCACTACACAGGACGTGGCGTCGTTCTCGGCCAATATCGATCACAAGTTCTCGCCCAACCTGCGGCTGCGCAATCAGACGCAGTTCAATTACGTACAGACCGATGCGCGCGAGACGGCGCCCAACGCGGTGGGTACGGTCAATTCGTCAGGCGTGTTCACGGCATTGACCAACAGCAATCTGCCGCTCTCGGCGCTGTCGGTGCGTCTGCAAAGCCATGACCGCCGCATCCGTGACTATTCGCTGTTCAACCAGACCGAGCTGACAGCCAAGTTCGATACGGGTTCGGTCAAGCACACGCTGCTGGTCGGCACCGAGTTCGGCCACGACGGTTACGACAACCAAAACTATTACCGCAACGGCTCGTGCAACGGCACGCCGCTGGCGCAGTCGAGCATGACAAGCGGCTTCGTCTCGTGCGAGCCACTGGTCAGCCCGAGCTACACCACGTCGCCGGCCAGCACGCCGTCGAGCCTGGGTAACCTGCAGGGCGGCTCGGCCAACACGGTAGCGGCGTACTTCAACGATTCGATCGAATTCACCAAGCAATGGAAGGCCGTCGCCGGCCTGCGCTATGACCGCTACGTGGCGAGCATTTCGAACTCGCTGAATTCAGCGAACACGCCGGCGTCGGCCAAGATCACCGCGCTGCCGTATGCGCAGCAGAGCGTGAACTTTGTCAGCACGCGCCTGGGCGGCATCTGGCAGCCGACGGACTGGCAGTCGTACTACGTGTCGTACGGCACGTCGTTCAACCCGTCATTGGAACAACTCGTGGGCACCACGGGCCAGCAGGGGTTGGACCCCGAGAAGAACAAGTCGTATGAAGCCGGTGGCAAGTGGGATCTGCTCAACGGCGATCTGTCGGTCAGCTCGGCGCTGTTCCAGATCACCAAGGACAACGCCCGCACACAGATCGACAGCACGACGTACACGTCGGCCGGCAAGATCCGCGTGCGCGGTGCGCGCTTGGGTGCCACGGGCCATGTCACCGACAAGCTGCAGATCTTCGCGGGCTATACGTACCTGGATGCGCAGATCGTCAATGGCATCGCCGCGGGCACGCAGGGCATGACGCCGGCCAACACGCCCAAGCATTCGGCCACAGTGTGGACGAGCTACGCCTTTGTGCCGAACTGGGAAGTGGGTGCGGGCGCGTTCTACATGTCCCAGCGGTATGCCAACAACACCAACACGGTGCAGACGGGCGGCTTCGTGCGCTGGGACGCGATGCTGGCCTACCATCAGCCGAAATACGACGTGCGGCTGAACCTGTTCAACGTGTTCAACAAGACGTATTACGATGCGCTGATTCCTTCCGATGGCGGTCGCGCCGTGCCGGGCACCGGCCGTGCGGCGATGCTCTCGGTGGTGTATCGGATGTAATGGCTGGGGGATGGGCCCTCGGCTGCATCCCCGTTTCCTTCCAGCGCCATGCTTGTCTGCATTCCCAACGTCTTCAACGCCGCGCAGGTCGCTGCGCTGCGCGATCTGCTCGATAGCGCGGGCGATGCCTGGGTCGATGGCCGCGTGTCGGCC
>JAGWNU010000144.1 GCA_028871175.1 Burkholderiaceae bacterium
GTTCGCCCGCAGCCGAAAGATCGTGGTCCCGATACACGATGGTGCCACTCGTTGGCGTATCCAGCCCGCCCATCAGGTTGAGCAGCGTGGATTTACCGCTGCCCGACGCACCCAGCAGCACAACGATCTCACCGGCACCGAGTTCCAGGTCGACGGCTTCCAGGGCGCGAACGCTGACGCTGCCCATTGGGTAGACCTTGCTGACGGCCTGGATGGTGAACACCGTTTCCACGACACACCGATCGGCTAGTGGACCAAGCACATCCCCGGGGGGCGCATCGGACAGTGGCTGGCGTGCTCGAAAGGGCCACTGCCAACAGCGCGGTACGCAAGGCCTTCCTGCCAGCTCACATGCGCGGCCGCTGCTGCGTCATCAGTAAGGCAATCCTTCCTCAATCGGCAGAGCGGGATCGCGCGACCACTCATTCCATGAACCGAGATACAGTCGCACGTCCTTGAGGCCGGCCTCCTCAAGCGCAACAAACGTCGTGGATGCCCGCGCGCCCTTGAAGCAGAAGACGATGACCGGCGTATCGCGACGGATGCCCACCGTCGCGCATTCCGCCAGAATTTCCGCCGGCGACTTGAACATCTGGCCAGATGGTGTGGGCTTCAACATCCGGTACCACTCGAGCCAGACAGAACCCGGAATCCGCCCCTTGCGCGGACAGAAATCCTTGCCGTAAGGCGACGAGCTTTCCCCGATCCACTCGTCCACGTCCCGGACATCGAGTTTCACCACGCGTGCATCGGCAATGGCTGCCTTCATCTCCTTCAGGTCGACCAGGATGCTCCGCCCCTCCGCCGTGACGGGGAAGGCAGCGGGAGTCGGCGTCGACGCATCGGTCGTGCTCGGTAGCGCTGCGGCGCGCCACGCATTGAAACCGCCGTGGAGCACCTTGATCTTGTCTCGCGGATAGCCCAGGTAGCGCAGCAGCACGTAGCCGCGACAGGATTGCCCGAAACCGGTGGTCATCGACTGCTCATAGACGACAGCGGTTTCCTTTCCAGACAGGCCAGCCTTGCTGAAGGCCTCGGTAAATGTCTGCCGCAACGCCTCCACGCCTTCAGGCGTCGATGTCGCCAGATAGGTGAAGATCTCATGGAGATTCACCGCGCCCGGCAGATGCGCTTCAGCGTAGTTCGCTGCATCCCGCGTGTCGATGAGGACTACCGGCTTCACCTTCATCAGATCGGCCAGCTCGGTAGCGGAAATCAGGACTCTCTCGTGCATGGCCGGCCTCGCTGCATCGTGGACGAACAACCATGGAGGCACAACCCGGCTCCGGCCAGGTGCCTATGAGAAAACTCTAGGCGAGGGAACGGCGTCGATGTTGATATCCATCAATCGCGAGAACGTGCCTTGGCCGATCGCGCCGTCACGCTGCGGCCGCGCACTGGAGGGCACTTCGCCAATCTTTGCAGACACCAGAATCACCCTGGCAGGAAGGTGCTGCGCGCGCGGGTACCGATCGCCTAGGGCGCCATGTGCGCGCCATGATGATGGTGGGACATGTCACCCGCCATGGCATCCGGCCCGTGGTCTGCAAGCTGCGCATCAAACCAGCGGTGCAGTGCAGAGACGAGCGTCTTATCCTCGGTGCGATACGTCAGCTCCGCTCCTGCTTCGACGTCCCGGTAGCGAATCTCGATCTGCCCCGGCCTCGCGGCCTTGAGCTCGGACAGCCCAGGCATGGCCGGACCGTGGATCTGCGTCGGGGCCGAGAAATCGCCGTTCCCGAACTGGGTCTGGATGGCACGCAGATGCTCGCGCACCAGTGCAATCTGTCGCATATCGGAAGGCTTCTTGGCGATGACGCGCTGAATGCCACCACGCTGCGTCTTGATGAAGAGGTGCGTCGTGTCGCTCAAGTTGAACGGCATGACGACCACGCCCCGGGCGGCCACTTCGCCCTGGCGCTGGGCGCCGGCTGCATGGAGTCCAGCCGAGATCGTGGAGGCGGTGAGGAATGCCATCGCCCATACTGCATTGAAACGTTTCATTCCTGCTCCCCTGAGGGTGGTGATGGCAGCCACGACTTTGGATGCACCTGTTCGCCAGCTCTTTCGCCCGGGACGGCTACCAGCGTTACGCAGACCCGCCCGACCAAGCACACCGGTGCGCGTTCGGCTTCGGGGGCATGCGCCCCGGCTCGCAACAGCTTACGCGACTGCCCTAGACCGCATTGAGCGGAATTTTCAGATAGCGCACCCCATTGTCTTCGGGCGGCGGGAGCTCGCCAGCCCGAATGTTGACCTGAACCGAGGGCAGGATGAGGGTGGGCATAGCCAGCGTTGCGTCGCGCGCCTGCCGCATCGCGACAAACTGCGCTTCGGTCACGCCATCATGCATATGGATGTTCCGGGCCCGTTGCTCGCTGACGGTGGCCTCCCAGCCCGGGCCGCGCCCTTCAGGCGGGTAGTCGTGACACATGAACAGCCGGGTTTCGCCGGGCAGGTCCAGCAGCTTGCGAATGGACCGATACAGCTCGTGCGCATTGCCACCGGGGAAATCGCAGCGTGCGGTGCCGACATCCGGCATGAACAGCGTATCCCCAACGAACACCGCGTCCCCGATCTGGTACGCCATGTCAGCGGGCGTGTGGCCGGGTACGTGAATCGCCTTGCCGGTCAAGCCGCCGATGGTGAAGGTCTCGTCGTCTTGAAACAGATGATCGAACTGCGATCCGTCCAGCCGGAATTCGGGTTCGAGGTTAAACAGCGCCTTGAATACGCCCTGCACACGGCAAATGTCCTGACCGATGGCGATTCGGCCACCCAGATGGCGTTTCAGGTAAGGAGCGGCGGAAAGATGGTCGGCATGCGCATGCGTCTCAAGGATCCACTCGACCCGCAAGCCATGTTCGTTCACGAATGCGATGACCTTGTCTGCACTGACGGTCGACGTCCGTCCGGACTTGGGGTCATAGTCCAGCACCGAGTCGACGATGGCGCACTCTGGGCGCCCTTGCTGGTACACCACGTACGTCACCGTCCACGTTGCGGGATCGAAGAACGGTTGGATGGTCGGTTGCATGAGGATCTCCTTGGATTCGGAACATTCTATTCACACATAGTCTATTTTTCAATATACTATCTTTATGTAGATTGTAGACCCGCCTCTCATGGAACAGCCGCCTCCCGCCATCGACCTCACCACCATGCAGGCAGCCGCTGCCAATGCTTGCACTTTGCTCAAAGTGCTGGCCAATCCGGATCGGCTGCTGCTGATGTGCCGCCTGTCCCAGGGCGAACTGTCGGTGGGCGAGCTTGAGAACGCGCTCGGCATCCGGCAACCGACCCTGTCGCAGCAGCTGGGGGTTCTGCGTGACAACGGTCTGGTCGCACCCCGCCGCGAAGGCAAGAACATTTTCTATTCCGTGGCGAGCGCACAGGCGCTTGCCGTCATGACCACCCTGTATGAACAGTTCTGCACCCACACTGATTCGGAGCCAACATGCTGATCGATATCGGTAACTTCACGCCCGGCCTGTCACTGGCTGGCGGTCTCATCATCGGCGCTGCAGCTGCGGTGCTGGTGCTCTTCAATGGCCGCATTGCCGGCATCAGCGGCATTCTCGGCGGCCTGCTGAGCCTGCCGCGCAAGGATATGGCCTGGCGCGTCGCCTTCCTTGCCGGCCTGATCGGGGCTCCCGTCCTGGCAAGCGTGCTCGGCAGGCCTGCCGTCGCGGATATCCAGGCGGGCTGGGGCGAGATCCTCGCCGCCGGTTTCCTGGTCGGCCTGGGCACACGCTATGCCAGCGGCTGCACGAGCGGCCACGGCGTATGCGGTATCTCCCGCGGTTCTGTCCGGTCGCTGGTCGCCACCATGACCTTCATGGCGGCGGGCTTCCTGACCGTCTTCGTGCAACGCCATCTGATTGGAGGCTGACATGACCTCGATTGCCGCATTGCTTGCCGGATTGCTCTTTGGCGTGGGCCTGATGATCTCAGGCATGGCCAACCCGGCCAAGGTTCAGGGCTTTCTCGACATTGCCGGGCGCTGGGATCCGTCACTCGCCTTCGTGATGGCGGGCGCGATTGCCATTGGTTCGCTCGCATTCCTGATTGCCAAACGCCGCCAGCGCTCATTCCTGGGGCTGCCTGTGCAACTGCCCGCCAGCACCACCGTGACATTGCGGCTGGTGTTGGGGAGTGCCGCATTCGGCATCGGTTGGGGTCTGGCCGGTTTCTGTCCGGGTCCGGCACTGGTCGCCCTGGGCGCAGGCTACCCCAAGGCTGTCGGGTTCGTGGCAGCCATGGTCGCGGGCATGGTCGTGTTCGAGGTGATCGACCGGGCGAAAGCCAAGTTGCAGCAGGCGTAAGCGCGCCGAGGTGGATCCATGGAAAACGTGATTGCAAGCAGCGCTGCCCTCGGGGCCATCGTCGGACTGATCCTGGCGCTGACCGGCGCAGGCGGCGCCATCCTCGCGGTGCCGCTGCTTCTTTTTGTATTGCATCTGAACGTCGCCGAGGCCGCGCCGGTGGCGCTCCTTGCGGTGGGTCTGTCCGCTGCTGTCGGCGCCGTCATCGGACTGCGCGCGGGCATCGTTCGGTACCGCGCCGCCGCATTGATGGCGGCCACTGGCACGGTGTTCTCGCCGGCCGGCCTGTGGCTCGCCCATCGTCTGCCAAACACGCCGCTGACTTTGATCTTTGCCGCAGTGCTCGCCTATGTGGCCCTGCGGATGTTCAAGCAGGCCAAGACGGTCACGAAGGACACCTCCCGCAGCGAGGAGCACCAGCAACCGTGCCAGCTCGACAACGAGACCGGCCGCTTTGTGTGGACAGCCGCGTGCACGCGCGCACTTGCGGTCTCGGGCATCGGCGCGGGCTTTCTCTCTGGCCTGCTTGGCGTGGGTGGCGGCTTTGTCATTGTGCCGGCACTCAAGAAAGCCACCAACGCCCCCGTGCATTCCATCGTGGCGACATCTCTGGCGGTGATCACGCTGGTCTCCGCTTCGGGAGTCGTGACAACCGCCTTGTCCGGGCGAATGAACTGGACGGTTGGCGTGCCCTTCGCCGCGGGTGCCGCCGTTGCCATGCTGGGCGGACGGCTCATTGCGGGCCGACTGAGCGGCCACCGGCTACAGCAGGGCTTTGCGCTCGTGGCCGGACTCATTGCCATCGGCATGGTGGCCAAGGTTGCGCTGGCGACTTGAGCCAGGCCTGACAAGCGTACCCGTTGATCGGTACGACACTTCTCAAGGAGACACTCTTGAACACAAGACAACTGCGCGCCCTGACGGTCGCGTTGCTGGCAGCAGCTAGCGTGCCTGCGATCGCTCAGACACCCACCGTCCCGTTGACCGCCCCGGACGAAGCGTCGATTCCCAAGGGGCCGATGGGCGATGCGATCAAGCACGGCAAGGCGTTGCTCACCGACACGCACAAGCTCCTGCCCAACAACGTCGGTAACGGCCTGAACTGCACCAGTTGCCACCTGAATGGCGGGACGACCCCCTATGCGTCGCCCTGGGTCGGACTGACGGGTGCCTTTCCGGAGTACCGGTCCCGCAGCGGCAAGATCATCTCTCTTCAGGAACGCATCAACGACTGCTTCCAGCGCTCGATGAATGGCAAGCCGCTGGCGTTCGACTCGGCAGAAATGAACGACATCATGGCCTACATGAAGTGGCTGTCGACGGGTGTGCCGACCGGCACGAATGTGACAGGACGGGGCTTCGAGAAGATCGACACCTCGCTGGTCCCGAACCGCGAGCAAGGCAAGGCCATCTACGCGGCACAATGCGCCTCCTGCCACGGCGCCGAAGGCCAAGGCACCAAGAACCCGCAAGGCGGCTATTTCTTCCCGCCGCTGTGGTCCCAGGACTCCTTCAACGTCGGCGCAGGGATGGCGCGGCTGTACACCGCTGCTGCGTTCGTCAAGCACAACATGCCGCTCGGCCAGGGCGGCACGCTCTCTGCCCAGCAAGCCGTTGACGTGGCTGCGTACTTTACGCAGCAACCTCGCCCCGACTATGCGGCACGCGTCAATGACTGGCCCAAGGGAGACAGGCCGAAGGATGCGCGCTAGCGCATCACTGATGCGTATCGGGGCCATGACTTCACAAATGTTGTGCTACGTCATGCCCCGATTCTTGAGGCGGGTCAACAATGCAACCTAGGGTTCCATCGAATCACCCGCCAGCCGGACAGCCAGCGCAACCTGCCCGGCCTTGATGAACCAACCCGCGCAATCCTGAAGGAGGCTGCCATGCAAATGAATGTTGGAACGGTGGATCGCGTTATCCGAATCGCGGTCGGGTTGCTCTTGATCGGCCTGGCGGCAACGGGGCGCGTCGGCGTGTGGGGCTGGATTGGGGTGGTTCCGCTCATCACGGGATTGTTCCGCTTCTGCCCGGCCTACAGCATCCTGGGCGTGAAGACCTGCTCGGCGCCCAAGCCAGACGCCAAGTCCTGACGCATCGATCAGCGGACCGGCTGACGGCCGGCTCGCACGCGCCGCGCAATGGCCTGCGCAACGAGCGGGGCCACTACGCAACAGGGCCTCAGCTGCGGCGCGCGACCGTTTCGGTCAGCCTCGCACGGGCTGCAGCGTGATACGTCGATAGCACTGCTCGGTCTCACTCACGCTTCCCAGTTCGGTGCCGACATGGCCGAGCGAGGCCGTTGCCGCGGCGACGCCATAGCGAAACGCCTGCCGCACGTCGTCCCCGCGGTGGAGCGCCCACACCATTCCGCCGACAAAGCTGTCGCCCGCCCCGATCGTGCTCATGACGGTGACAGCGCCACCAGCCACGCGATCGACGCCGTCGCGCGTCACCAGCATCGCACCCTCCGCGCCTAGCGAGAGCGCAACCACCTGCGCATACCCCGCATCGACGATCTGCCGCGCGGCTTGCCCCCATTCGGCTTCGTTAGCCAGAGGCTGCCCGGTCAACTGCCGCAGTTCATTGAGGCTCGGTTTGATGAGGTACGGCGCGTGCGGCAGCGCGAGACGCAGAGCCTCGCCGGAGGCATCGAGCACGACCCTGGAGCCGCGCGCATTCGCGGCATCGATCGCGCGCGCGTAGAAATCGTCCGGCACGCCAGGAGCCAGGCTTCCGCTCAACACGAGATAGCGCGGCGCCGGATGCAGCGCGTCCAGTCGCGCCAGGCAACCTTGCCACTCGGCTTGGGTGATGACCGGGCCAGGCATAACAAACCGGAATTCGCGCCCCGAAGAAGCCTCCTTCACCGAAAAGTTCTCCCGCGTCTCCCCCGCGATCGGCAATACCGCAAAGTCCAGCCCCTCCGCCGTCAGCAAGCGCGCCAGGTTGGCGGCTGCTGCGCCGCCCCCCAGGTAGATGGCCTGACAATCGCCGCCCAGCCGACGCACCACGCGGGCCACATTGACACCGCCGCCGCCAGGATCGCAGCGAACCGGGCCGCAACGCATCTTGTGCGTATCGGTGAGGCGCTCGACCGCGGTGAAGAAGTCGATGGCCGGATTGACGGTCAGCGTAACGATGTCGGACATAGGACCTGAACGGATGAGGTGCAAAGCTGCACCTGCGGCGATGCGGTGGAAATGCCGGCGGGCGTCGCGACTTGACCGGCGCCGCGCACAAGCACTGTCGTGGAGAACGGTCCTGCTGGTCACGGCAAATGGAAGCGACCGCCTGCTGCACTGCTGCCATTCTCGCGGCTGCACGGGATGCCCTGCAACCGCAAGGCGATGACGGATGCGCTCGGTTCAGATGTGCAACAGGGCCAGCACGGCAAGGACCCCGCCCACCCCGCCGACGCCATACGAGAGCACCTGCATCCAGCGCCGTCGCGACAGCAGCGTGATGGCCGCCAGCGCAATCGAAACTTGAATGGCCACCACCGCCTGCGCCCACCGATGATGATGGTGTACCGCCTGCTCGCTGGCTTCATCGGCCTCCCTTGCCAGGCGCTCCTGCTCTTCAGCCTGACGACGAATGTCCTCCCTTTCCGTCGCGTAGCGCTGGGCTTCGCGCCGTGCGGCGGCCTGGTCGGTGCCCGGCAGTTGGGCGGTCAGCTCGGCAATCGCCTGCTTCTGCCCCTTGGCCTGGTAGTAGGCCCACCGATTGGCCGCTTCGGTCTTGTGGATGGCGGCTTCGTTCTTGGCGAGCAGTGCCGCATTCTGCGTGGCGCCACCCTGGTAGCCAAAGATGGCGCCAGCCGTCGAGAGAATGGCTGTCATGACAGCGATGCGCCCGGCAAAGCTGTCGGCGTGGCCGCTCTCTGCGGCGTGTTCCAGCACGTGATCGTGCGCGCCATGCACATGGAATCCTTCTGACAAGATTGCTCCCCGTTTTGATTTTGTAGATGATGCGTGCCGTCTGGCGACGGGCCTCACAATGCATCGACTCGCCTGGAAAGGCAACGCCCGACGATGCGCACCTCCCGCGAGGCAGGTCACCTTTCAATTATGTAAGGCTCCTGAAAATCTGTGCGATTGCTGGCAGTTCAATGCCCAACAAACATCGACCACCTGTGCGGGAGCGCAGCAAAGTCGAAGAACGCCTTTCCCGAAAAGGAGGGCGTGGTGGGCGACTACATGCCCGATGGCTTCATCCAGCAGCAGCGCTTTCGGTTACGCCGTCAGCAGAGTTGAGGCGTGTCGTGCCCGTCGCGCCCGCCGCCCTGCGTCTCATTCGCTGTCTCGCTCTCGAACCGCATCCGGAAGGCGGCTTCTAGCGCGAAACCCATCGCAGTGAGGAACGCGTCCAGCGCGGCGTCGCGGCCGTCGAACGTACGGCCGCCACCGCCATCTGTCCCTTGCTGGCCGGTGATGTCTATGCCGCCTGGCATCGGCTCAAGTCGGACGAGGTTCGGCATTTCCATACGGGCGAGGCGTTGGCGGTGCATGTGTTGGAAGACGACGGCGTGTTGCACACGTATTGCCTGGGCCACGCGGCCGACGACGAGGCGACTGGCCAGGTGGTGGTACCCGCCGGTCGCTGGTTTGCGGCGGAGTGCCCGGCGAGCCTGCACGGCTATTCGCTTGTCGGCTGCTCGGTCCGGCCGGGCTTCGAGTTCTGTGATTTCGAACTGGCCGCGGGCATGCAAGGCCGTGTGCTGGTGGAACGGCATCCGGCACATGAAGTATGGGTCCGGCGGTGACTATCCAAGCCTGCGGCAGGTGAGTCAGCACCACACCACGCTGTCATAGCCGACCGTGCGGCGATAGACGCTCATGCCATGCCACGTGCTGTATTCCATGTATGCACATTTGACATCCTCCCCGGCCTGAAGGCCGGAGATTCCTACGGCGCTCAGGCGCGGCACTGAGCCGCACCTGAATCGCTTCGGTGGGTTCCTGCTGCTGGCGACCCTGCTGCATCGCTCACTTCACAGGCGAACCGGGCGTGTCCCGCCCTTAA
>JAGWNU010000145.1 GCA_028871175.1 Burkholderiaceae bacterium
TCGGTGCAGATCGAAATTGCCGGTGACACGCTGATGCACTCGCAGCGTCTGGCCAAGGCCGTGCCGGTGGCGCTGCTGGGTAATGCCAACGCCTTCGCGCAGCTCAAGGAGAGCCGCGCGCGCCTGCAGGAGAACCTTGAAGCGCTCAAGAACGGCAGCGCCGAACGCGGCGTGCGAGCCACCTCCAGCGGCGATGCCCAGGCGTTCCTCGACAAGTCCATCGAAGAGTGGAAGCGCAGCGAGAAGAGCGCCCAGGCCATTCTGACCCAGGAAAAGACGCTGGTGGCGGTGGGCAAGACGCTCAACGTGTTCAACGCGTCCAACCCCGAACTGCTGGAAGAGGCGGAGCAGATCGCCTCGATGAAGCTGCAGACCAATGCCCCGGCACGTGAAGTGGCGGCTTCGTCGCAGCTCGTGATGCTGACGCAGCGTCTCGGTAAGAACATGAACGAGTTCCTGGCCGGCGAAGGCGTGAACCCCGAAACGGCGTTCCTGCTCGGCAAGGACACCAACACGTTCAATGAAACCCTGAACGGCCTGCTCAACGGGTCGGAGGCGCTGCGCCTGTCGGCGGTGACCGATGCCGAGACGAAGGGCTACCTGACCGAACTGCAGTCGCGCTTCGACAACGTGCAGAAGACCACGCAGATCATCCTGGAGAACCTGCCTGGCCTGATCGCCGCCAAGCGCGCCCAGCAGCAGATCTTCAACGACAACGAGAAACTGCGCGCTGACCTGTCCGATCTGCAATCGGCGTACTCGAACAGCGTGCGCAACCGTCCGCTGACGCTGGGCGCGGTGGTGCTGTCGGCCATCCTGACCGTGGTCTGCCTGGCTGGCCTGGCCGCCCTGTACCTGCGCGATTCGCGTGTGCGTACGATGGAAGCAGAAGCCCGTCAGCGTGAAGCTGAAGAGCGCCGGATGGTGGAAAAGCGCAACAACGACGCCACCCAGGCCGCCATTCTGCGTCTGATGAACGAGCTGCAGGACATTGCAGACGGTGACTTGACCAAGCAGGCCACCGTGTCCGAAGACATCACCGGCGCCATTGCCGACTCGGTGAACTACACCGTGGAAGAACTGCGCGAGCTGGTCGGCCGGGTGCAGCAGACGGCCGAGCAGGTGACTCAGGCATCGTCGGCGGTGCAGACCACGTCGGAAAGCCTGGTGGCCGCATCGGAAGAACAATCGCGCCAGATTCGCCAGACCGGCCAGTCGGTGGTGGAGATGGCGGACCGCATCACGCAGGTCTCGCGGGGCGCCGCTGAATCGGCCAACGTTGCACGCGCCTCGCTGGCCGCTGCCGAGCAAGGCCAGCAGGCCGTGCAGAACGCCATCACGGGCATGAACGACATCCGTGACCAGATTCAGGAAACCTCGAAGCGGATCAAGCGCCTGGGCGAATCGTCGCAGGAGATCGGTGAAATCGTGGAGCTGATCTCGGACATTACCGAGCAGACCAACGTGCTGGCACTGAACGCGGCCATCCAGGCGGCATCGGCGGGTGAAGCCGGTCGCGGCTTCTCGGTGGTGGCGGAGGAAGTGCAGCGCCTGGCAGAACGTTCGGCCGAGGCAGCCAAGCAGATCGGCGCGCTGATCCGCACGATTCAGACCGACACGCAAGACGCGGTGCACGCCATGGAGCGCAGCACGGCGGGTGTGGTGGAAGGGGCGAAGCTGTCCGATAACGCCGGTGCCGCACTGGTGGAGATCGGCCGCGTGTCGCGCCAGCTTGCCGAACTGATTGAGAGCATTTCGCAGACGACGTCGCACGAAGCGACGCTGGCTTCCGACGTGGCGCAGAACATCGAACAGATCCTGCACATCACGGAACAGACGTCGACCGGTACGCGCCAGACCGCACAGTCGGTGCGCCAGCTCACGCAGCTTGCCGAAGAGTTGCGCGACTCGGTGGCGCGGTTCCGCATCGCCTGATTCGCGTCACGACGCCGTCACTGGATTTCGGGCGGGAGCGCCAAGGGGCTCACCGAGGCAACTGCGGCAACCGCCATCTGCTTTTTGGAAGCACACATGCGTCATCAATCTGCCGCCGAGCCCGCCCAGTCCCATCCTGCATCGTCCGGGGCGGCTGGCGTCCCTGCGGCGCGCCCAAGGTCCGCTCCGTCGAGCGCACAGGCGCGGGATCTTTCCGCGCTGGCCTGGGTGGCGCCCAACATGCGCGCCGCGCTGGACGACGCCGTGCGCGAGTTCGGCGAATACGCGGCCGAAGTCACAGCCCACCCGGAAGTCATCGGTGCGCGCGATACCACCTCGCTGCGGCTGGCCGGCCAGTATCTGCATCAGGCGGCCGGTGCCCTGCTGATCGTCGGGCTGCGCGGCGTCGATGTGTACTGCGAGGCGGCCAAGCGTCTGCTGGATGCCGTGGATGCTGGCTCGGTGCCCGCCGACATGCAGACGCTCGATGTCTTCTCGCGCGCCGTGCAGGCGTTGCAGGAGTACGTGGCCGACCTGATGGCCGGCATGGCCGAAGAGCCGCTGCGCCTGTTCCAACCGTATCAAGCCGTGCTCGCCCGCCTGGGCGAAGAGCGCATCCACCCGGCCGACCTGTGGGCCGATGAGCTGCGCCACCTGCCGGCGCTGCTGCTGCCCTCGCGTGACCTGCCAGGTCTCGCGCGCCTGCGCCGCAAATTCGAACTGGCGCTGTTGACCGCGCTGCGCGCGCCGGCTTCCGCCGAAGGCGCCCAAGCCGATCCGGCCGCCGCTGCGGCAGCGTACGCCCCCCTTGAAGAACTGCTCCACGGCATCCGTGCGCTGGAGCGCGAACCCCGCCGGACGGGCGATGACCTCCAGCGCGATCTCTGGCTCGTGCTGGCGCTGACGTTCGGCGCGTTGCGTGCCGGCCTGGTGCCGGCCGACCTGACCGCCAAGCGTCTGGCCGCGCGCGTCAACCTGCTGCTGCGCCAGTACTCGCACAACAACGTCCAGCTGCCGCAGGGGCTGCTGACCGACGCGCTGTACCTGCTGGCGGGCATGGCCTACAACAACGCCCCAGCGGCGCCGATGGGCGATGACACGCTCGGCCCGGACATCGTTGCCTGCGTCGAGGCTTTTGCGATTCCACCCACGCATGCGCCGGCCGGTGCGCTGCACACGCGCCAGTACTACGCGTTGCTCCCGACCGATGCCAGCGACACGCTGCAACGCGTCGGCCGCACGCTGGAAGCCCTGAGCCAGCAGGCTGCTCCGGCTGCCGATGAGCTCGACGCTGCCTTGCAGACGCTCGCGCTGCACGCCGGAGCGCTGGGCCAGCCCGCCCTGGGTGAACTGTCCAACCGGTTGGCAGACGCCGGCACGGGGGACATTGCCCCGGCGCTGCAATTCCTGTCGCGCATGCTGGCACGCCCGTGGGCGCTGCACGGCGAGTCAGGCGATTTGCGCAGCGCCTGGTTTGCCGCCCGTTGCAGCGAGCTCGCCGCGTCGGACGCTCACACGACGCCCGCATGGCTCGCGCTGCTGGCGCAAGAAGCCGCGCAACGCCGAGCCCGGGCCGAGCAGGTCCGCGCGCTGCAGACGTTGCTGGCTTCGGCCGAGACGCATCTCGACGCCTTCGAACGCGAAGGCGAACAGGGCGGTGGCCTGCAAGAAGCCCATCGTTTGTTCGGTGAGATGCAGGGAGCCTTTGCCACGCTCGGCGCTGATGCGGCCGTGCGTGCGACGGAGGTCGCGCAGTCGACCATTGCCGCGCTGCAAGCGGCCGGCGAGCGTCCCGCCGAACGCGAGCGCTGCCTGGCTGCCCTGGCCGCCAACGTCAGTGGGCTGCAGAGCCTGCTCGACGCATTGTCCATCGGCGCGGAACTGACCGGCGGACAGGTCGACGAGATCGTCATCGCAGGCAGGCTGACGCCGACCGAGCGCGAGGTTGCGTGGCAGGCATTCGTCTTCGATGCGGAATCGGGCATGCTCACCCGCCGCGAAGCCCACACGGACGCGCAGGATGTTGCCCAGGCCGCCGATGCCGACACGGTATCGCCGCTGCAATCGCTGGTCGACCGCCTGCTGGCCAGGCAGCCTGCCGACCCGGCTGACCCGCTCGCGGCCGAGTTGCGCACCGCGCTGCAGCAGGCACGCGACGCCGCCGCCATCGACGACGATCCCGTGCGCCGCCGCCGCCTGGAAGAGGCGCTGGCCCAGTTCGACGCATGGCAGGTGGGCAGCGCAGGCGCGCTGGAACGCATGCAGGCCGCGCTGGCGGCACCGGCGGCCACGCCGTCTGCTGCGGCGCCTGCGCCGGCTGCCGCGGCCCGCGATACCCAGTCCGTTGATGCCGAATTGCTCGACATCTTCCTGTCCGAAGCTGAGGAAGTCTTGGCTGGCGTGCGTACCGATCTGCACGCACTGCACGCTGCCGCCGAGGCCGGCTCGGGCGGTCTGGCCGCGGGTTCGGACCTCGACTTGCTGACGCAATTGCGTCGCGCTTTCCACACGCTGAAGGGCTCGGGCCGCATGGTCGGCCTCACGCGCTACGGGGAGGCCGCCTGGGCCATCGAGCAGGTCATGAACGTGTGGCTGGCGGAAAGCCGCGTGCCGACGCTCGACCTTGCCGCATTGCTCACGCGCGCTGAAGCCGAGCTGTCGGCGTGGGCGGCGGCCATCGCGCAAATGCCGCAGGCCGATCACCCGATCGAGCCGCTCGTTGCGGCCGCCGAGCGGGTGCGTCATGGCGGCCCGTTTGTCTGGCTGGAGGCGGCGCCTGAAGTCGATAGCCCTGCCGAAACCGGTGCGGCCGTGGCCGACGCCTCTGAACCTGCCACTGACGCCGCGTCCCTGATCTGGGAGGACGAACCGGCCGCCGCCGAGCCGCACACGCCTGGCGTGGTATCCGATACGCCGGACGCCGAGGCCCAGACGCCGTACTCCGCGTTCGAAACGCAGGACGCTGGATCCGAAGCGACGACCGCCGGGTTCGGGACCGGGAACGCCGAGTCCGACACGCCGGTTGCCGCGCAAGACGAAGGCGAACCGGACGCCGAATCGGATGCGCTGGCGCATGCTGCCGAGGGTGACGCCAAGGTGATCCCGTTCCCGTTCGCGCAGACCGGCGCACCGGAAGAGGCGCCGCACGACGATGGCGTGAAGGCCATCGGCCCGGTCCGCATCAGCGTGGCCTTGTACAACGTCTACCTGCAGGAAGCCGATGATCTGATCCGGCGGCTGGGCGTGGATTTCTCGGAATGGCGCCATGAAGGGCGTACGCCGCCGAGCGAGCTTGCCCTGCGCGCCGCCCATACGCTGCAAGGCAGTTCCGCCGTGGTGGAACTGGAACCGGTGCGCCAGCTGGCGGACGCGCTCGAGCAGGTCTTGCTGAACCTCAATAGCCGCCCGGTGGCCATGCACCCTGGCGACTTCCGCCTGCTCGACCAGGCTGTCGAGCGCATGCGCGGCATGCTGCATCAGTTTGCCGCGGGTGTCTGGCCGGAGGCCGATGAGCCCGTGCGGCGCAGCCTGGAAGAGCTGTGCGAGCGCTTGCTGCTGCGTCCTCGCTTGCCGCTGGAGCCCGCGCCGCAGGCTGTCATCGAAGCCGAGCAGGCCGAGAACGAAACGGCGGGCCTGGCCGGTGAACCTGCATTCGCGCCGCCTGCGGGCCTCGTGCCGCTGGCGCCGGCATACCCGTCGCCGGTGGCGGAACCCGCCGTCGCGGAACTCGTGCGCCAGGCGCCTTCCGATGCGCTCGATCCCGCGCTGCTAGAAATCTTCCTGGAAGAAGCGCACGTTGCCCTGCCGGAACTCGGCCAGCACCTGCGCGCGTGGGAAGCCGCGCCGCAGGACCGCACCGGCTCGGGCCTACTGCTGCGCAACCTGCACACCCTGAAGGGCAGCGCGCGCATGGCCGGTGCCATGACGCTCGGCCAGGTTGCGCACGAGATGGAAAGCGCCATCGAGACCGGCCTGCGCCAGAACCGTGTGGACGACACGCTGTTCCGCAAGCTTTACGTGTGGTTCGACCGGATTCAGGCGCACGTCGATGCGCTGGGGTCGGGCACGCTGCTGCCGCTGGACGCCGGGCTGGCCGACGCTGCCGATGCCCCGCAGGCGCCCGCCGAGGAGCAGGCTGCGTCAAGCCCGTCGATGTTGCCGGCCGTGGCCACGACCAGCGTCGATCTGACTGGTGCGCGCAGCCCCGAAACCGAAGCGCTGGAAGTCGCCGAACGCCAGCGTGCGATGGTGCGCGTGCAGGCGCGTGCGCTCGATTCGCTCATCAATGATGCGGGTGAAGTCGGTGCCGCGCGTGCGCGTCTGGAGTCGGAAGTCGACGCGCTCAAGACCTATCTGTCGGAACTGAACGACAACGTGGCGCGTTTGCGCTCGCAGGTGCGCGAGATCGAGATCCAGGCCGAAACGCAGATGGAGTCGCGCATTGCCAATGCGGCAGTCCACTCCGAAGCCTTCGACCCGCTGGAGTTCGACCGCTTCACGCGCCTGCAGGAGCTCACGCGGATGATGGCCGAGTCCGTCAATGACGTGGCAACGGTGCAGCAGAACTTGTTCCGTGGTTTCGATCAGGCGTCGCTTGATCTGGAAACGCAGGCGCGCCTCACGCGCGGCCTGCAGCGCAGCCTCATGCGTGCGCGCATGGTGCAGTTCGATACCGTGGCCGACCGTCTGTATCGCGTGGCCCGTCAGGCCGCGTCGGAAACCGGCAAGGAAGTCCGCCTGTTCATCAAGGGCGGTACGGTGGAACTGGATCGCAGCGTGCTGGACCGCATGGGCGGCCCGTTGGAACACATGATCCGCAACGCCGTCGCACATGGCATTGAATCCGCCGACGAGCGCCGTGCCAAGGGTAAGAATCCCGCTGGCGAACTGACGCTTGAAGTGCAGCAGGAGGGCAACGAAGTCGTGCTGCATTTCGTCGACGACGGCGCCGGCCTGAACCTCGACCGCATTCGCGCCCGCGCACTGGAGCGCCAGCTTCTGGCGCCCGACGAGGAGGCCAGCGACGCGCGCCTGACCGAGATGATCTTCACGCCGGGTTTCTCCACGGCGGATCAGGTGTCTGAGCTGGCCGGCCGCGGTGTGGGGATGGACGTGGTGCGTGCCGAAACCGTCGCCCTGGGCGGCCGGATCTCGCTGCAGACCACGCCGGAAGTCGGCACGCGTTTCACCATCCACCTGCCGCTGACCACTGCCATTACGCAGGTGCTGCTGGTGCGCGTGGGTGAGCGCGTGTACGCCATTCCGTCGGGCATGATCGACCACGTCCAGCAGCTGCGTCCGCAATCGCTGGCCGAGGCGTACAACGCCGCCGCGCTGCAACTGCCGACCGGGCCGGTGCCGTTCCACTACTTCGGTGCGCTGCTCGAAGAGGCGCAGCCCGTGACAGGCGGCCGTAAATATTCGCCCGCCGTGGTGGTGCGCAACGGCGCCGACCGCGCCGCCGTGCACGTGGACGAAGTGATCGGCAACCGCGAAGTGGTGGTCAAGCACATTGGTCCGCACCTTGCTCGTCTCGAAGGGATTGCCGGTGCGACCACGCTGGGCGACGGCGAGATCGTGCTGATCTACAACCCGGTCGTGCTCACGCAGCGCTTTGAACGTGAAGCCGCCGCGCTGGGGTTGCCGCAGGCCGACCAGGAGACCACGGGCGCCGTGGCGGAGCTCTCGCGCAACGGCAGCACCGACGCCGTACCCGGCCTTGCGACCCAGCCGATCGTCATGGTGGTCGACGATTCGCTGACGGTGCGCAAGGTCACCCAGCGTCTGCTCACGCGCTCGGGTTACCAGGCCGTGCTGGCGCGTGACGGCGTGGATGCGCTGCGTCAGTTGCAGGAGATCACGCCCGACGCCATGCTCGTCGACATTGAAATGCCGCACATGGACGGCTTCGACCTCACGCGCAACGTGCGCGCGGATGAACGCATCGGCGCCACGCCGATCATCATGATCACCTCGCGTACGGCGGACAAGCATCGCCGCTATGCCGCGGAGATCGGCGTGAACGTCTACCTGGGCAAGCCGTACAACGAAGAGGAGTTGCTACAGCATCTGCGCAACCTGATTGGCGAACGCGCGCCGGCAGCCAACGTCGGTTGAGGCGGCTGTCTTCGGACAGCATGACAGCGGGCCGGTGGATTACCGGCCCGTTGGCTTTGGGGCGTCAGTCTTGGCCAGGCTTGCCCAGTGCCGCCGCTTTTGCGCCGGAGGTGCGCTCGGCCTTGGTAACGCCGTATCGCTCCAGCGTGGCGGCGCGTGCGGCCGCATGGTCAACAATCGGGCGGGGATACGTCTGTCCCAGCACGATGCCAGCGCTCTTCAGCACATCGGCGGGGGCCGTCCACGGCGCGTGAAGGAACTTGTCAGGGAGCCTGGCAAGCTGCGGCAGGTATTTGCGGATGAAGCGGCCCTGCGGATCGAACTTTTCCGACTGCGTGACGGGGTTGAAGATGCGGAACCACGGTTGTGCGTCACACCCGCTCGAGGCTGCCCATTGCCAGCCGCCGTTGTTGGCGGCGAAATCGAAGTCGTTGAGCACGTCGGCAAAGTACTGTTCGCCACGCCGCCAATCGATACCCAGATCCTTGATGAGGAAGCTGGCCGCCACCATGCGCAGGCGGTTGTGCATATACCCGCTCTGGTGGATCTGCAGCATGGCGGCGTCCACCAGCGGATAGCCGGTGCGTGCCGCCTTCCACGCTTCGAAGCGGGCGTCGCCCGTTTCACCATCGACCCAGCGGATGCGGTCGAACTCCGGATGGAACGACGCGCCATCGGCCAGGTCGGGGCGGTGATGCAGGATCATGAAATAGAAGTCGCGCCAGATCAGTTCCGACAGCCACGTGGCGGCGCCCTGGCTGCCTCGCAGCATGGCGGCATGTGCGCGGGCCGCCAGCGTGCGGATCGACACCGTGCCGAAGCGCAGATGCGTTGACAGGTAGCTCGGGCCGCGCAGGGCGGGGAAGTCGCGCTTCGCCTGGTAGTCGTCCATGCGGGATTCAAAATCGTCGAGCAGCGACTGCGCCCCCGACATGCCGCTGGGCAAGGCGATCTCCGACAGATTCGAGCGCGCAAAGCCCATCGCTTCAAGCGACGGGGTGGCGGGCGCGAGGGCCTCCGGGGGCGTGGCCAGCGCGCCGAAGTACGGCTCGGTCGGGTATGCACGCAAGTCGAACGGGGTGAGGGCGGCCAGCCATGCGTTCTTGTACGGCGTGAAAACACCATACGGCTTGCCTTGGCCGTTGAGGATCTCGTCGCGCTCGAAGACGACCTGATCCTTGAAGTCGAACCACGCGCACGGCTGCT
>JAGWNU010000146.1 GCA_028871175.1 Burkholderiaceae bacterium
TGCGCCGGCGCTGTTTGCACGGCCGGGCAACCCGTATCTCGACGATCACGGCGAGCCCTATGAGGACAATGCCCTGCGCTTTGCGGCGTTCAACCATGCGGCGGCCCGTGTGGCGAGCGGCGTGCCGGATGTCCCGCACTTCGACATCGTGCACGCGCATGATTGGCATGCGGGTCTCGTACCGATGCTCATCAAGCGAGGCGGCGCGGCGGTCAAGACGGTCTTTACCGTGCACAACCTGGCCTTCCAGGGCAACTTCCCGATGGGAGTTGCGCCGCAGATCGGCATACCCGCCGACGCTGCCCATGCGGCCGAGTTCTGGGGCCGCTTCAGCTTCCTGAAGGCGGGTCTGCTGTGGGCCGATCGCATCAGCACCGTGAGCCACGCCTACGCGCGCGAGATCCTCGGCGATACGGCGGGATGCGGCATGCAAGACTTGCTGCGCGCACGCCAGCAGGACCTGTTCGCCATCCTCAACGGCATCGACAACGATGTCTGGAATCCATCGAAGGATGCCTTCCTTCCCATGCCCTTCTTTGCCGGTGACCTGACCGGCAAGCACGTCGCCAAGCGCGCGCTGCAGCAACGCTTCGGCCTGCCGGAAGATGCGCGGGCTCCGCTGCTGGCCCTGGGTAGCCGCCTGACCCACCAGAAGATGGCCGACGTCGCACTGCTGGCCCTGCCGCAACTGCTGGAATCGAACCCGCGCCTGCAGGTGGCGGTGCTCGGCTGCGGCGAGCGCCGTTACGAAGCGGGGATGGCCGACCTCGCGGCGCGTTACCCGCGCCAGGTGGCAGCCCGGATCGGCTACACCGAGCCGCTCGCCCACCTGCTGCACGCAGGCGCGGACATCCTCCTGCACGGCAGCCGCTTCGAGCCGTGCGGCCTGACACCGCTCTATGCGATGCGCTACGGCACGGTGCCGGTGGCGTCGCGCGTGGGCGGACTGGTCGACACCATCACCGACCGCGGCTCGCCAGAGGCTGCCTGGCGCGGCGCCACGGGCTTCCTGTTCGACGGGGATTCGCCCGACGCGATGGCAGCGGCGGTGGAGCGCGCGCTGCACGTATTCGCTCAGCCGCAGGCCTGGCGCATCCTGCAATACAACGGCATGACCACCGACTTTGGCTGGTCGCAGCCGGCGCGCGAGTACGTGGCGCTTTATCGGACGCTGGTCCCGGCGGCAACGCCGATGCCCGCGCTGACGCTGGCCGCAGCGCATCTGAGTCAGGACGCGCACGAACCGCAGCCGGCGCATCAACCGGACAAGCCGCCCGTACGCACGCCCGCGCGCCGCCGCACCTCCGTGCTGCCGGACGCCGTGCGCGCGCACGCAGTGGCACGCGCCGCCAGCACCGAGAAGATCCGCGCCTGATGTTCGACCGGCTGTCACGCATGCCTCCGACCCAGACACCCAAACCGGCTTCCACCTCTCGCAAGACAACGGCGACCCTCAAGGTCGACCGACCCTCCGGCAACCAGGCTGCCACGCTGACGAAGCCGCCGGCCCGGCCGCCAGGGACGCCTCTCTATGCGCCGGCGATCTGCTATCTCCACCCGCTGCAGATCGGCCGGCTGGACAGATGGGACAGCACGCTCGATCGCATCGCCTCGCTGGGTTTTGATCATGTACTGATGGCCCCGCCATTTGCGGTGGGCGCAGGCGGCAATGTCTTCGTCACGCGTGACCACGCGCACTTGCACGCCGCGCTGGGCGGAGGGGCCGCCGAACCAGCGCTCGCCGGGTTGGCGCGAGCGTGCGAGACGCGCGGGCTCACCTTGCTGCTCGATCTGGTGATCGACCGCATCGCGACCGATGCACCGCTGCGCGCCGATCATCCCGATTGGTTCGCCAGCCACGCCGAAGACGGCAATCCGCTGGACCCGCGTTTGCCGCCATCACATCTGCAGGTCGCCGCCTTCCGTTATGACGACCCGCGCCGCGCGGAGGCCGTCCTCGCGTGGTGGGCGCAGCAACTGCGCGCATGGGTGGCGCTCGGTATCGGCGGATTCCGCTGCGAGGCGCCGGCGCGCCTGCCCGCCGCGCAATGGCGCACGCTGATCGCTGACGTGCGCAAGGACGCCGCTGCCCGCTTCTTAGCATGGACACCGGGCATGGACGCAGCCGCCATCGAGGCGCTCGCGGGCGCGGGCTTCGACGCAACGTTTTCGTCGCTGCGATGGTGGGATTTCCGGGCGGGCTGGATGGTGGAGGAACACGCAAGGCTCGCCAGCGTGGCACCGCCCATTGCCACCGTGGAAGCGCCCTTCGGCACGCGCTATGGGCAGGCATTCGGTGATGCGGTGGTCCGCGAGCGTGCCTATCGCCGCATCCTCCACGCGGCCGATTCGCTCGATGCGGGCTGGCTGATGCCGCTGGGCTTTGAACGCGGGACGCTGCTGCCGATGCTGGCCGAGCGCGGCGATCCGTCCGACCCGCAATGGATCGACGCGCACGCGGCCTTTGACCTGAGCGATGCGGTGCGTGACGTGAATGCCACCATTCGCGCCGCACGCGACGCCGGCACCCTCGCGCCCCATGCCGAACTCCGCATGCTGACCGGGCCCGACGCACCGGCCACCGCGCTGCTGCGCGCCGATGGGCCCGACCTGCGCGCGGGTGATGCCGCCACGCTCGTCGTCATCAATCCCGATCTCCACGTGGGCGTGTCGGTGCATGCCGACCACTTCCTGCCCGGCGTGGCGGGCAGCTTTACCCGCGGTGTGGCGCTGGACCTCGTGACCGAACCGGCGGGCAGCTGCGACGAGGCACTGCGGCCGCATGCGCGCCCCCTGACCGAGATCGATCTGCTGCCGGGGGGCGTTCAGGTCTTTCGCGTGTTCCGTCACGCGCCCGTGCGTCATCGCGCCGCGGGCCAGCCAGCCAGGCGCACGCGGTCGAAGGCCGGGGCGGCAAAGGAGCCCGTCGATGCCGCCATCGCCGCGCCGCGCATTGCCATCGAACAGGTGCAGCCCGCCGTGGATGATGGCCGTTTCGCCGCAAAACGCCTGGTGGGCGACGATATCGTCGTCGAAGCCGACGTGCTGATGGACGGGCATGACCGGCTCGCGGTGCATCTGCTCTGGCGCGCGCAGGATGAAGACGCCTGGCAGCACGTGCCCATGGTGGCGCTGGGCAATGACCGTTGGCGCGGCGCGTTCCGGCCTGAACGCCTGGGGCGGCACGTCTATGCCATCGGCGCGTGGCGCGATGCGTTCGGCACGTACCGGTCGGAGCTGGACAAAAAGCACACCGCTGGCCTGGACGTGACGCTGGAACTGGAAGAAGGCGCGCGGCTGGTCGCCCAGGCGGCCGAGCAGGCCCCCGCAGATGCGCCGGTACACGCGTTGCACACGCTGGCCCGCCTGCTGGCAGAGGCCGATGCCACGCACCGCCTGAAGCTGCTGCTGGACGCATCCACCGCGCAACTGATGGCGCACGCATCGCACTACCGGCCGTTCTACGTGGAGAGCGTGGCGTACCCGCTCGAGGTTGAACGTGTGGGCGCGGCATTCGCCAGCTGGTACGAACTGTTTCCCCGCTCCGCATCGGACGACGAACGGCGCCACGGCACGTTCGATGATGTCATCCGCCGCCTGGGGGCCATCCGCGGCATGGGATTCGACGTGCTGTATTTCCCGCCCATCCACCCCATCGGGCACACCAACCGCAAGGGACGCAACAACAGCCTGCACGCCGCGCCCGACGACCCGGGCAGCCCCTACGCCATCGGAGCAGAAGAAGGCGGCCACGACGCCATCCACCCGCAGCTCGGCGCGCTCGAGGATTTCCGTCGCCTGCGCGATGCCGCGCGCGAGAAGGGGCTGGAACTCGCGCTGGATTTCGCCATCCAGTGTTCGCCGGATCATCCGTGGCTGCACGAGCACCCAGGCTGGTTTGCCTGGCGTCCGGACGGAAGCATCAAGTACGCCGAGAACCCGCCCAAGAAGTACGAAGACATCGTCAACGTCGACTTCTACGCCGACGACGCCAAACCGGCCCTCTGGATCGCGCTGCGCGACGTGGTGATGTTCTGGGCCGATGAAGGCGTGCGATTGTTCCGCGTCGACAACCCGCACACCAAGCCCCTGCCGTTCTGGGAATGGATGATCGGCGAGGTACGGGCGCGCTATCCGGATGCCGTGTTCCTCTCGGAGGCGTTCACGCGGCCGAAGGTGATGTACCGGCTCGCCAAGATCGGGTTCTCGCAGTCGTATACGTATTTCACGTGGCGGCACACCAAGCAGGAATTCATCGACTACCTGACCGAGCTGACGCGCACGCCCGTGCGCGAATATTTCCGCCCGCATTTCTTCGTCAACACGCCGGACATCAACCCGGTGTTCCTGCAGACGTCGGGGCGGCCCGGCTTCCTGATCCGCGCGGCGCTGGCGGCCACGCTTTCAGGGCTCTGGGGCGTCTACAGCGGCTTCGAGCTGTGCGAAGGACAGGCGCTGCCGGGCAAGGAGGAGTATCTCGACTCAGAGAAGTACCAGTTGCGCGCGTGGGACCACAACCGCCCCGGCAACATCGTGCGCGAGATCGCGTTGCTCAACCGCATCCGCCGCGCCAACCCGGCGCTGCACTCGCACCTGGGCGTGACGTTCCAGCCGGCCACGGGCGAACACATCCTGTTCTTCAGCAAGTCGACGCCGCCCGTGCTGCCCATGCAGCCCGATGCCTCGACAGCGGAACGGGCCAACGCCCTGCCGCCCGACCGCTTTGGCGATAACACGCTCTTCGTCGCCATCAATCTCGATCCGCACCACGCGCACGCGTGCGATATCGAACTGCCGCTGTGGCAATGGGGGCTGCCCGACCATGGCGCGCTGATGGCAGAAAACCTCGTGACGTCCCAGCGCACGGTATGGCGCGGCAAGCGGCAGCACATCCGCCTGGAACCCGAGCAGCCCTTTGCCATCTGGCGCGTACGGCCCGCACTGCCATCGGAGGAACAACCGTCATGACGCGCAACCCGACCGCACTGCTGGTGGACGACCCGCTCTGGTACAAGGACGCCGTCATCTACCAGTTGCACGTCAAGTCGTTCTGCGATTCCAACAATGACGGCGTGGGCGATTTTCCGGGCCTGATCTCCAAGCTCGACTACATCGCCGAGCTGGGCGTGGACGTGATCTGGCTGTTGCCGTTTTACCCATCGCCTCGCCGTGACGACGGTTACGACATCGCCGAATACCGAGGCGTGCACCCGGACTACGGCAGCATGGCCGACGCGCGCCGCTTCATTGCCGAGGCGCATGCGCGCGGGCTGCGCGTCATCACCGAGCTCGTCATCAACCACACGTCGGACCAGCACCCGTGGTTCCAGCGCGCACGCCGCGCCAAGCCGGGCTCCGCCCTGCGCGACTTCTACGTGTGGTCCGACCACGACAAGAAGTACGCCGGCACCCGCATCATCTTCATCGACACCGAGCCCTCCAACTGGACCTGGGACCCCGTGGCCAATGCCTATTACTGGCATCGCTTCTATTCGCACCAGCCGGACCTGAATTTCGACAACCCCCGCGTGCTCAAGGCGGTGATCGGCGTCATGAAGTTCTGGCTGAACCTGGGCGTGGACGGTCTGCGCCTGGACGCGGTGCCGTACCTCGTGGAACGCGAAGGCACCTCCAACGAGAACCTGCCCGAAACGCACGACGTGCTGCGCAAGCTGCGCGCCGCGATGGACGCGGAGTTCAAGAACCGCCTGCTGCTGGCCGAGGCCAACCAGTGGCCAGAAGACACACAGGAATACTTCGGTGCCGGCAACGAATGCCACATGGCCTTCCACTTTCCGCTGATGCCGCGCATGTACATGGCCATCGCGCGCGAAGACCGCTTCCCGATCACCGACATCATGCGGCAGACGCCGGAAGTGCCCGGCACATGCCAATGGGCCATCTTCCTGCGCAACCACGACGAGCTCACGCTCGAAATGGTGACCGACGCCGAGCGCGACTACCTCTGGGAGGTCTACGCCAGCGACCGCCGTGCGCGCCTGAACCTCGGCATCCGCCGCCGGCTGGCGCCGCTGCTGGAGCGCGACCGCCGCCGCGTCGAGCTGATGAACAGCCTGCTGTTCTCCATGCCAGGCACGCCCGTCATGTACTACGGCGACGAAATCGGCATGGGTGACAACATCCACCTGGGCGACCGCGACGGCGTGCGCACGCCCATGCAGTGGTCGCCCGACCGCAATGGCGGCTTCTCGCGCGCCGACCCCGAGCAGCTCGTGCTGCCGGCCATCATGGGCTCGCTGTACGGCTATGAATCCGTCAACGTCGAAGCGCAGAGCCGCGACGCGCATTCGCTGCTGAACTGGACGCGCCGGTTGCTCGCCACCCGCAAGCGGCATCGCGTGTTCGGGCGCGGCGCCATCCAGTTCCTGCACCCGGCCAATCGCAAGGTGCTGGCGTATATCCGTGCGCTGGATGGCGAGGCACCCATCCTGTGCGTGGCGAATCTGTCGCGCGCCTCACAGGCCGTGGAACTTGACCTGTCGGCCTTTGCGCAGCGCGTGCCGGTGGAGTTGATTGGCGGGACGGCGTTTCCGCCGATCGGTCAGTTGTCGTATCTGCTCACGCTGCCGCCCTATGCCTTCTACTGGCTGGAGCTGCGCGAGAACGAGCCGGGCCCGAGCTGGTCGCAGCCAGCCGCCGAGCAGTTGCCGGAGTTCACCACGCTGGTGCTGCGCGCGGGGCTCGACGCGCTGGCCGACACCAGGCAGCGTGAGGCGCACCGACAATTGATCGAGCGCGAAATCCTGCCGACCTACCTGCCCAGGCGCCGCTGGTTTGCGGCCAAGAACAGCGTGCTGCGCAGCGCGAAGTTTGTCTGGGGCGCGGCGGTGCCGGTAGATGCCGCGTCCACCAACCGCCCGCTGGCCGGGGCGACACGCCCCGAAGTGTTCTTCAACGAAGTCGCCGTCACGCTGGGTAACGCGGACGGCAGCGAACGCGTCGAGCGCTACCTGCTGCCCCTGTCGATCGCGTGGGAATCGGCCACGCTGCCGGCCCTGCCGATCCAGCTGGCGCTGGCACGCGTGCGGCGCGGCCGCCATGTCGGCTACCTGACCGACGCCTTCACCACCGAGACCTTCGCCCGCGCATTGCTCACCAACCTCGTACGCGGCGTCACGCTCAAGGCCAACGACGGCACCGTGTGCTTCGAGCCCGAACCGAACATCGCCGGGCTGGCCGAACCCGCGCAAGCCGGTGAGGCCGCAGGCGTGCGCCCCACCCCGTTGCCGCTCGCGCCGGACGCGCCCATCCACTGGCTTGCGGCTGAGCAGTCGAACAGTTCGCTGGTGATTGGCGAGGCCGTCATCGTCAAGCTGATCCGCCGCGTTGCCTCGGGCATTCACCCCGAGGTGGAAGTGACGCGCCACCTGACGCGCCAGGGCTATGCCAACACAGCCGCACTGATCGGCGAGATCGCGCACGTGAGCGCAGGCGGCGAGCGCTCCACGCTGGCCGTGATGCAGAGCTTCGTCCCCAATCAGGGCGACGCCTGGACGTGGGCGCTGGACTACCTGCGCCGCACGATCGACGAACTGGCCGTCGTGACGGAGGGTGTGACGACCGGCGATGGCGAAGCAGCGCCGGTGGCCGTGACCGAGGCACGTGTGGATACCGACGAGGCGCTGGCCGGCTATATCGGCTTCATCGGCATGATCGGCACGCGCCTGGGCGAACTTCACGCTGCGCTGGCCGCCCCGAGCGAGGATCCAAACTTTGGCGCGCGCGTCGCCGATGCCAGCGACGTGGCGCACTGGCGCGACCGATTGAGCGACCAGCTCACGCGCGCGCTTGATCAACTGGCGGCGTGGCAGCAGGAAAACGACCCGCACCCCGACGTGCAATGGCTGCTGTCGCAACGCGACGCGCTGCTGCTCGCAGCCCGCGAACACGCCGAAGACGGACTGGGTGCGCAGCTTTCGCGCATCCATGGCGACTTCCACCTTGGCCAGGTGCTGGTGGCGCAGGGCGACGCCTTCCTGATCGACTTCGAAGGCGAACCTTCGCGCCCGGTGGAAGAGCGCCGCCGCAAGTCCAGCCCGCTGCGCGACGTGGCCGGGCTGCTGCGCTCGCTGGACTACGTGGTGGGCGCCATGCGACAGGGCCCGGACCACGTGGCCGGCCCCGCACAGGAACGCCGCGACCATCTGCTCGAACGGTTCCGTGGGGCCTCCACCGAGCGCTTCCTGGAGGCCTATGCAGCCGCCATCCGCGCGCCGGAGGCGAACGCGCCCAACCAGACCGTCATCGACTTCACGCTACTCGATCTCTTCCTGCTGGAGAAAGCCGCGTATGAGGTGAACTACGAAGCCGCCAACCGGCCCGGCTGGCTGCGGATTCCGCTGGCGGGCCTTGCGCGGGTGGCACGCCGGGTGCTGCACGCAGAACCGCCCGCACACGCCGCGGAAAACTCAACCGGAGGCCCACCGTGACCGCGCTCGACTTTGCCACGCCACGCCCGGCGCCTACCGCCCCGGAGCCGCCCGCCGCGCTACCGCCCGGCGTCGGGCAGGCACAGGTCGATGCACTCACGCACGGCCGCCTGGGCGATCCGTTCTCCGTGCTCGGGCCCCATCGTGCCGCCCTGGCAGAAGGTACCCGCTGGACGGTGCGGGCGTTCTACCCGGGCGCGCGCCGCGTCCAGGCCATCGATGCACGCGGCGAGATCGTCACCGAGCTCACGGCCGTGGGCCGCACCGGGCTCTTCCACGGGCCGCTGCCTGCCGACGCGGATGACGTGTACGGCCACCCGCAGGCGTACCGCCTGCGCGTCATCTGGCCCGCTGGCACCGGCCATGAAGCCGTGCAGGAAACCGAAGACCCGTACGCCTTTGGCTTGCTGCTCGGCGACATGGATCTGCACCTCATCAGCGAGGGCACGCACTGGGCCCTGGCCGGTTGCCTCGGCGCGCAAGCCATGCGCATGGACGGCATCACCGGGGTGCGCTTTGCCGTGTGGGCGCCTAACGCGCAGCGCGTGTCGGTAGTCGGCGACTTCAACCAGTGGGACGGCCGTCGCCATCCCATGCGGCTGCGCCACCAGGCCGGCGTGTGGGAACTGTTCCTGCCCAGCGGCCTGGGCGTGGGCCCGGGCGCGCGCTACAAGTTCGAGCTGGTCGGCGCCGATGGCCATCTGCTGATCAAAGCCGACCCCGTTGCCCGCCAGACCGAGCCGCCGCCGGCCACCGCATCGGTCGTGGCGGACCCGTCTGCACTGCGCTGGAACGACACGCCATGGA
>JAGWNU010000357.1 GCA_028871175.1 Burkholderiaceae bacterium
CAGCGCGCGCTTGGCGTTGGTGCCGTGCAGCGCGTGGTCGATACGGCCGCCTTCCACCATCAGGAAGAAGCCCTTCTTCTTGGCGGCCAGCACGTCGATGGCCTTGTTGGTCATCTCGCCCAGGCTCGGTTCCTTGCTCGGATCACGATCCAGGTCGTACGACATGTGGCTGCTGGTGAAGAGGCCCACGACCTTGCCGTCGGTGGCTTGCAGCGTGTCGAATTCGGCCTTGTTGCTGGCATAGCGGTAGCCGTCGGCCTTGAGTTCGGCGATCAGGTCGCGGCCGTCGGTACGCGCGCCGCCTGCGGTGGTCGGCTGGAAGTGCTTGCGGCCACCGCCGAAGACGACGTCCACGCCATCGCCCAGCGCGGCATTGAAGCCCTTGCCGGCCGGCGTGAGCTGCGCGGCGATGGTGTTCTCGCCGTCGCGGTGGCAGATGTGCGAATACGTGGCGGCCGGCGTGGCGTGCGTGATGCGCGTGGTGGTGACCACGCCCGTGCCGTAGCCTGCGGCCTTCATCAGTTCGAGCAGCGTCGTGACGGGCTTGCCGTTGCCGCTGGGGCAGGTGCTGTCGGCGCCCGAGATGTAATCCTTGCCGCCCGCGTCATAGGCCATCGTGTCCGCCGACATCGAGATGACCTCGTTGTTCATCTTCACGCCGGTCATGTAGGCCGACATCGACGGCGCCGAGTCGGTCACCTGCGCATTGTTCGAATACGTGCGCACGAAGCCGGTTTCGGGCAGCGTGTCCATGGTCAGCTCGCCGTCTTCGCCCACCTTGTAGATGCGCGCGGCGGTCATGGTGGTCATGCCCATGCCGTCGCCCAGGAAGAACACGACGTTCTTGGTCGGTCCGGTTGACGGTGTGTTGGCGTCCGGTGCGGCGCTGCCGGCGTTGCTGGACGTGCCGTCGCTGCCGCACGCTGTCATGGCGAGCGCGGCTGCCACAGCGGCGGCGTACTTCGTAAGTTTGTGGTTGTGCATCGTTGGCTCCCTGAACGATGCCCGGCACTTTGGTGGCCGCGTGTTGCAGGTCCGTGATGCGGGTGCGCCACTTCCTAACCGGATCGCAAGATTGGCGTGTGACAGCGCATTGACAGTGGCGCGAGTGGGCCGGTATGCGCGAGAGACGATGGGGCGTCTCGTTGATTGCCTTGCCGATCCCCGGCCCGCCCCGGGGATACGTCTTGCTGTTGTTATGCGGCGGAGACCTGCCGCCGCTCGATGGCGGCCAAAACCTCCCACGTGCGCGGGTTCACGTCGCTCCCCCCGAGCGACATCGACAGATACGCATCGATGGCATCGACAAAGCCCTTCACGAATGCCGGCGGATACGCATGTTCCGAGAAGTACGTGAGCTGCTCGCGCAGCATGCCCAGCCTGCATTGGCCATGGGTGCGCATATCGGTGCGCGTGCGGCACAGAAACGCGCGCGCCGAGACTGCGCCGTCGAGGTAGAGGCGGTTCTTGGTCAAAGACATGCCGCACCTCCTGGTTGTGTGGGAAGCATGCGGCGCCAAGGGGGTGGAGAAGGGTAAGACGCGGGGCGGTGCCCGCTGAGTGCGGTAGCCAATGTGGCCTCCGGGGATAGGTAGAGGGAGGCTCGCCGCTCGCTGCGAAACGAGGGTGGCGGGCCTGACGACAGGGTTCGCAGACCGGCCTCCTATCCCAGCATTGCCGGCAGACCCGAAGGTCTCCCTGCCCGGCCCGCCATGAAAAGCATAGGCGTGCACAAGCACCGGACATGAAAACGCCGCGCGAAAGGCGGCTGTCCGTC
>JAGWNU010000147.1 GCA_028871175.1 Burkholderiaceae bacterium
TGCCCGAGGGTGTCAATTCCCAGCGATTGAGCGCGCCGCCGAGCGTGCGCAGAAGCTTGTCCGGCAATTCGGCAATCGGCGCGTGCGGGTTGGCTCCGTGGGTTGCGCACCAGGCTTGCGCCACGCGCTCCGGCAGGCGCTGGGCCAGCACGGTCCCGAGTT
The DNA here is from genome assembly GCA_028871175.1 of Burkholderiaceae bacterium. Lineage (GTDB taxonomy): Bacteria > Pseudomonadota > Gammaproteobacteria > Burkholderiales > Burkholderiaceae > Ralstonia > Ralstonia condita. The sequence goes on from JAGWNU010000147.1 coordinate 163, forward strand.
GCTTGCGCGAGCCGGTTTTCTCTTCGCACAACCATTGCGCGGCATCGGTGTCGGGCACCAGATCAATGAGGAGCGGTTGGCCAGCATGCCAGAAGCTGGAGATTTGCAGGATGGCCGGCCCAGACAGGCCACGGTGCGTGAGCAGCAGGTCTTCTCGGAACGTTGTGGCATTGCCCTTTCGGCCGCCCTTGCCTGCGGGCTGCGCGACGGTCACGTCCACTTCCATCGACACGCCGGACAGTGCCGAGAACGGTGCCCAGTGCTCGGCGTTGAACGTCAGCGGCACCAGCGCGGGGTGCGTCTCAACGATCTTCAGGCCGAACTGCCGGGCGATGCGGTAACCGAAATCCGTCGCGCCGATCTTCGGGATGGACAAGCCGCCGGTGGCGACCACCAACTTGTCGGCGACGACTTCACCGGCGCTGGTCGAGAGGCGATAGGCATCGCGCTCCTTGCCGATATCGGCGATCGAACAACCGGTGCGCCAGATCACATTGCCTTTCTCGCACTCGGCCTCCAGCATGCGGATGATGTCTTCCGCACTGTCGTCGCAGAACAGTTGGCCCTTATGCTTTTCGTGGTAAGGAATGCGGTAGCTGGAGACGAGGCGGATGAAATCCTGCGCCGTGTAGCGCGCTAGCGCGGAGCGGCAGAAGTGCGGATTGTTCGACAGGTAATTGGCCGGGCCGGCGTTCACGTTGGTGAAGTTGCAGCGCCCGCCCCCCGAGATGCGGATTTTCTCGGCAAGCTTCGTGGCGTGATCCACCAGCACCACGCGCGCGCCGCGCTGCCCGGCCACCGCCGCACACATCATCCCGGCCGCGCCCGCGCCGATCACTGCCACATCGCACCGCATCATGCTCGTCGCGCCCTTGGTTGCCTGTCTGCGTGAAAACTGCGCATTTTAACTTGTGCTATCTTCGGCGGCCTTCCCATTGCAATTCCTCACGCCTGCCCGTCATGCTGGTCCTCGGCATCGAATCTTCCTGTGATGAAACCGGTGTCGCGCTGTACGATACGACGGCAGGCCTGCGTGCGCATGCGCTCTATTCGCAGATCGCCATGCACCGGGAGTACGGCGGCGTGGTGCCAGAGCTGGCCTCGCGCGACCATATCCGCCGCGTGATCCCGCTGCTGGAAGAAGTGCTCGGCAAGGCCCATGCCACGCGGGCTGACATCGACGCCCTCGCCTACACAAAAGGCCCGGGGCTTGCCGGCGCATTGCTGGTCGGCGCGTCGGTGGCGAATGCGCTGGCGTTTGCGCTGGGCAAGCCGCTTGTCGCCGTGCATCACCTGGAGGGGCATCTGCTTTCGCCGTTGCTGGAGGCGGACCGGCCCGAGTTTCCGTTCCTGGCGCTGCTCGTCTCGGGCGGACATACGCAGTTGATGCGCGTCGATGCGGTCGGCCAGTACACGCTGCTGGGTGAAACGTTGGATGACGCCGCCGGCGAAGCCTTCGATAAAACCGCCAAGCTGCTCGGCCTGGGCTACCCGGGCGGCCCTGCCGTTTCGCGCCTCGCCGAGTTCGGCAACCCTGGCGTATTCGACCTGCCCCGGCCGATGCTGCATTCGGGCAACTTCGATTTCTCGTTCGCGGGCCTCAAGACCGCGGTGCTTACGCAAGTGCGCAAGCTCAACCTGACGGGTAGCGAAAGCTGCTATCAGCCGCGCGCCGACCTCGCGCGCGCCTTTGTCGAAGCGATTGTGGACGTCCTTGTCAGCAAGACGCTGCGCGCCGCCCGCGAGCATGGCCTCAAGCGCATCGTCGTGGCCGGTGGTGTGGGTGCCAACCGCCAGCTGCGCGATGGGCTGAACGCCGAGGGCAACAAGCGCGGCCTGCGCGTGTATTACCCCGACCTGCAGTTCTGCACCGACAACGGCGCCATGATTGCCTTTGCCGGCGCGATGCGGCTGCAGGCCGACCCCACCCAGGTGCAGGATGGCTACGGCTACGGCGTGACGCCACGCTGGGACCTCGAAGACATCCGTATCCAGCCAGCATGAAAAAAGCCGCTCGGTTGAGCGGCTTTTTCTTTGGGCACAGCGTCGATTACTTGTCGGTGCGCTTGTCGCGCTCGATCAGCGCATAGGCGCTGTGGTTGTGGATCGACTCGAAGTTCTCGGCTTCCAGCGTGTAGGCGACGATGCGGTCGTCCTGGTTCAGGCGCATGGCGATATCGCGCACCAGATCTTCCACGAACTTCGGGTTTTCGTACGCACGCTCGGTCACGAACTTTTCGTCCGGACGCTTGAGCAGGCCCCACAGTTCGCATGAGGCTTCTTCTTCGGCCATGCGGATGAGCGCCTCGACCGGCGTATCGGCCGCCAGCTCGGCATCGATCGTGATGTGCGAGCGCTGGTTGTGCGCGCCGTACTCCGAAATCTTCTTCGAGCACGGGCACAGGCTCGTCACCGGCACCAGGGCCTTGACACGCACCTTGGTTTGGCCGTTGCGCACTTCACCGATCATCGTCACTTCGTAGTCCATCAGCGACTGCACGCCGGACACGGGCGCCGTCTTGCTGACGAAATACGGGAAGTGGACTTCGATGCGGCCGGCGTCCGCTTCGAGCTTTTCCAGCATCTTTTCCAGCAGCAGCTGGAATTGCGCCAGGTTCAGCGGCTCACGCTCCTCCTCCAGCAGCGCAACGAAGCGCGACATGTGCGTGCCCTTCTGGTCTGCCGGGAGATGCACATCGAGGTTGAACGTGCCGATCGTGTGTTGCACGCCGGCCGGGGTCTGCAGCGACAGCGGGTAGCGCACACCGCGCACACCGACGCGCTGGATCGGAATCTGGCGGGTATCGTGGCTGGACTGCACGTCCGGCATGGCGAAAGCCGGGTTCATATCGTTCATGATCGGTTTCCTTTACGGTCGCCCGGCCATCGCAGTCAGCCGAAACGCAACGAGTGTGAAACCGCGGAACCTGGTCGACTGTGACCACCCCTCAAGTGACCGAATCGACCCATCCCGCGACTGCGCACACATAATTCAGAAATTGGACTGGCGGAGTGTAAGGGAAATTTCCCACCTCTGCAGTCAACTACTCAAACCCGCAACCCCTATGCGGGTGATTGACGCTGCCTATCGCCGAACGGCGCTCAGGCCACACGCGGCGCTGCGGCTCGGGGCTGCACGGCGAAACGTTCGCGAATCGACGCGAGGATGCCGTTGGCATCCAGGCCACACTGGGCAAGCAGCACTGCATGATCGCCGTGATCCACAAAGCGGTCAGGCAGGCCGAGTTGCAGTACCGGCGTCGCCACGCTGGCAGCGGCCAGCGCTTCCAGGCAAGCGCTGCCCGCGCCACCCATCACGCAGCCCTCTTCCACCGTCACCACGTAGTCGTGCGTGCGTGCCATGTGCAGCACGCAAGCCACATCCAGCGGCTTGACGAAGCGCATGTTGACCACGGTGGCATCCAAGCGCTCTGCGGCGGCCATGGCCGGGGCGACCATCGAACCAAATGCCAGGATCGCCACCCGCTGACCCGCCGGCGCGGTCGACGCCCTGCGCACTTCGGCCTTGCCCAACGGGAGCGGCTCGAGCGACGCTTGCACCGCTACGCCCGGGCCTGCGCCACGCGGGTAGCGCACTGCCGTCGGGCAGTCCTGTGCAAAGGCGGTGCTCAAGAGCTGGCGGCATTCGTTCTCATCCGCTGGCGTCATGACCATCATGTTGGGGATGCAGCGCAGATACGCAATGTCGTAAGCGCCCGCGTGCGTGGCGCCATCCGCGCCGACCAGGCCCGCACGATCCAGCGCGAACACCACCGGCAGGTTCTGCAGCGCCACGTCGTGGATCAACTGGTCATAACCGCGCTGCAGGAACGTCGAATAAATCGCGACGACAGGCTTCAGACCTTCGCACGCCAGCCCGCCCGCGAACGTGACGGCGTGCTGCTCGGCGATACCGACGTCGTAGTAGCGATCAGGAAAGCGCTGCTCGAACTCCACCATGCCCGAGCCCTCGCGCATGGCGGGTGTGATGCCAACCAGGCGCTTGTCGGCGGCAGCCATGTCGCACAGCCACTGGCCGAACACCTGCGTGTACGTCATCTTGGCCGGGCGGGCGGCAGGCTTGATCCCTTCTTGCGGATTGAACTTGCCCGGGCCGTGGTACAGGATCGGGTCCGCTTCCGCCAGCTTGTAGCCCTGGCCCTTCTTGGTCACCACATGCAGGAACTGCGGCCCACCGCCTTCCAGTGCACGCTGGCGAATGTTCTGCAGTGTGGGCACGAGCGATTCGAGATCGTGCCCATCGATCGGCCCGATGTAGTTGAAGCCGAACTCCTCGAACATCGTTGCCGGCACGAACATGCCCTTGGTGTGTTCTTCGAAGCGCTTGGCGAATTCGAGCACCGGCGGCGCCACCGAGAGCAGCTTCTCCACGCCCTTCTTGGTTGCAGCGTAGAACTGGCCGCTCATGAGGCGCGCGAGGTAGCGGTTGAGCGCGCCCACCGGCGGCGAAATCGACATGTCGTTGTCGTTGAGCACCACCACCAGCGGCAGGTCTTTATAGACACCCGCGTTGTTCATCGCCTCGAAGGCCATGCCGGCGCTCATCGCCCCGTCGCCAATTACGGCGATGGCGACGCGGTTCTCGCCATTGGTCTTGGCGCCCAGCGCCATGCCGAGCGCAGCGGAAATCGACGTGGACGAGTGCGCCGTACCAAATGTGTCGTAAGGGCTTTCGCTGCGGCGCGGAAAACCCGAGATGCCATCCAGCTGGCGCAACGTGGCCATCTGCTCGCGTCGGCCGGTCAGGATCTTGTGCGGATAGCTCTGGTGGCCGACGTCCCAGACGATACGATCGTCCGGCGTGTGGAAGACGTAGTGCAGCGCAATGGTCAGCTCGACCGTGCCCAGATTCGACGACAGGTGACCGCCCGTCTGCGAAACGGATTCGAGCACGAAGGCGCGCAACTCGTCCGCCAGGGGACCGAGTTGGCGGCGGTCCAGTCGGCGCAGGTCGGCCGGATCGTCGATGGTTTTGAGAAGTTCGTACGTCATGTGGGACCGCCGCTCAGGCGTTTTGGCGTTGGGCTCTAAGCCCAGCGCGATGTTGTTCAGTGGCCACGCCGCACGATCAGGTTGGCCATGTCAGCGAGCCGGACGGTGCGTGCCTTACCCAGCTCGCGGGCCAGTCGCGCCACCGCCTCGCCTGCCGCGACGTGCAGCTCCTCGGCCAGCGCGCGCGCCCTGTCCACCCCAAGGATGGACACATAGGTCGGCTTGTCGTTGGCTTCATCCTTGCCGGCAGTCTTCCCCAGCGTGGCAGTGTCCGACGTCACATCGAGGATGTCATCGACCACCTGGAACGCGAGACCGACAGCCCCCGCATACGCATCGACTTGCTCCAGCGCAGCTGCGCTTACACCAGCACACAACGCGCCCATCCGCAGACTCGCCCGCAGCAGCGCGCCGGTCTTCATGCGATGCATTGCCTCCAGCGCATCCTGCGACAGGGCGACGCCCACGCTCTGCAGGTCCACCGCCTGGCCGCCCGCCATACCCAGCGACCCCGATGCACGCGCCAACTCGCCCACCAACACAGCGCGGGTTGCCGGGTTCACCGCGGCCAGTTCGGCGAGCACAATAAAGGCTTGGGTCTGCAACGCATCACCCACCAATAGCGCCGTCGCTTCATCATAGGCGCGATGCACGGTCGGGCGGCCGCGGCGCAGGTCGTCGTCGTCCATGCACGGCATGTCGTCGTGAACGAGCGAGTACGCGTGGGTCATCTCCACCGCGCAACTCACGCCGTCGAGCGCCTCGGAGGAGGCCTCCCCCAGTGCGCCCGCCGCATGCGCCAGCAAGGGCCGCACGCGTTTTCCGGCCCCCAGGGTGGCATAGCGCATCGCCGCGTGCAGACGTTGCGGCGAGACGGTTTCGGCCGGCAGCGCGCGCTCAAGTGCGCTTTCCGTCCGCGCGACCACAGATGCCATCCATTGGGCGAAATCGCTCATGCGTCGCCCTGCTCGTTCGCGTTGCTATCGTCGGCTAGGGGCCTCAGGGCTTCGCCATCAAGCACGCGCACCTGCTGCTCGACGCGTTCCAGCACCTGCTGACAGTATTTGACCAGCTCGGCTCCGCGTCGATACGCCGCAAGCGAGGCCTCCAGCGGCAATTCACCGGATTCCATGCTGGCGACGAGGGTTTCGAGTTCAGCCATGGCCGCTTCATAGGAAGCCGGCGTAGCGGAGGGCGTGGCGGACGCGCTGCTGGAGGCGTCGTTTGAGGCACGGGGCATGCCGATTGCGAATCAGAAAAGGACAATCTGTCATTTTACGGCAATTCCGCGTGCGTTCCGCGCACATCCCGCAAGGGGCGGGATAGCGGTTTGCGGTGATAAGGCGGGGCATCGTCAGCCCGGCGATCGCGCGGTTGGAAGCGGAAAGGGTTCGAAAATCAGGGACTTATCAATTTCCCTGGGGTACAATCCCCCCCTTTCCTCCAAAGGCCGGGCCGGTGTACGCCGCTCCGCACGATGGTTTGGGTCTGTTGGCCCATTGAACGTATGGTCGTTGGCCCAAGCGGGGGCCAGCAAGCGCTCGTTTCCTACCTCAACAGACCCTAGGCCACCTGCCGATGGCGTCCTTTCCCAAATCGATCTTGTCGATGGTTGGGTTGTTCACTGCTTTCACCGTTATTGGGAGTGGGGATAATGTCCAATCTCAGCGCCGCACTGAATCTGGTGCCGTCTGAAACCCAGTTGCCCGTCTCTGCTTACTTCGACGAGGCGCTGTATCAAACTGAAATCGAACGTCTGTTCAAACATGGCCCCGGTTACGTCGGCCATGAGCTGATGGTCCCGGAAGTCGGCGACTATCACACGCTTGCCGCCGAGGCCGAAGGCCGCGTGCTGGTGCGCAACCCGAACGGCGTCGAACTGCTCTCCAATGTGTGCCGGCATCGGCAGGCAATCATGCTCAATGGGCGCGGCAATGCCCAGAACATCGTCTGCCCGCTGCATCGCTGGACATACGACCTGCAGGGCGACTTGCTGGGCGCACCGCACTTCGAGAAGCAACCGTGCGTGCATCTGCCACGCTCGCCGCTGCAGAACTGGAACGGCCTGCTGTTCGAGGGCAAGCGCGACGTGCGCGAAGACCTTGCCCGCCTGGGCGTGGCGCGCGATCTCGATTTCTCCGGCTACATGCTGGATCACGTCGAGGTGCACGACTGCAACTACAACTGGAAGACCTTCATCGAGGTGTACCTCGAGGACTACCACGTCGTGCCCTTCCACCCAGGCCTCGGGCAGTTCGTCTCGTGTGACGACCTGGAATGGGAGTTTGGCGAGTGGCACAGCGTGCAGACGGTCGGCATCCACGCGAATTTGCGCAAACCCGGCACACCGGCTTACCAGAAGTGGCATGACGCCGTGCTGCGCTTCAATAACGGCGAGATGCCGAAGTACGGCGCGGTGTGGCTGACGTACTACCCGAACGTGATGGTCGAGTGGTATCCGAACGTGCTGGTCGTGTCGACACTGCATCCGATGGGGCCGACCAAGACCCGTAACGTGGTCGAGTTCTACTATCCGGAAGAGATCGTCCTGTTCGAGCGCGAGTTCGTCGAAGCCGAGCGCGCCGCCTACATGGAAACGTGCATCGAGGACGATGAGATCGCCGAACGCATGGACGCCGGGCGCCTGGCGCTGCTCAAGCGCGGCACGAGCGAAGTCGGCCCGTACCAATCACCCATGGAAGACGGCATGCAGCACTTCCACGAGTGGTATCGACGCGTCATGGACTACTGACCCGGGCGCTGGCGCGCAGACGCCAACCGAGTGACAATGCAAACGGTGCACCCATGTGGCGTGCACCGTTTTTTTTCGTCCCGTCCATGTCTGCCGATCTCATCGCCCAAGCTGCCGAACGGTCTGCCAGTGCTTCCCGCCAGTCCCTCTGGATGATCCTGGCGGCATTCGCTTTTTCGGCGATGGGCGTATGCGTGAAGCTTGCCTCCGCCCACTACAGCACAGGGGAAATCGTCTTCTACCGCAGCGTGATCGGGCTGACGGTCATGGGCGCGATTCTTGTCAGGACAGGCGCTGGCGTCCGCACGCCATACCTGATGTCGCACATCAAGCGCAGCGTGTTCGGCGTGACGTCGCTGCTGCTGTGGTTTACGTCCATCAGCCTGCTTCCATTGGCCACCGCGATGACGCTGAACTACATGTCGCCGGTATGGATCGCGCTGATCATTGGCGCAGGCGCCACGTTGGCCGGCAAGTCGGGCGGCGCGGATCGCAAGATGGTGGCGGCGATTCTGATGTCGTTCATCGGGGTGATCTGCCTCCTGCAGCCGAGCGTCGGGGCTTCGCAGATGACAGGCGGCATGGTCGGGCTGGTGTCCGGCGTCTTCACTGCCCTCGCCTATGTGGAGGTCCGCCAGTTGGGCGATCTCGGTGAAAACGAAGCGCGCATCGTGTTCTATTTCTCGCTCGTGAGCGCGGCCGCCGGCGGTGTCTGGATGCTCATCGGCGGTGCGCAGCAACATACTTGGTCAAGCGCCGGGCTGCTGGTCGCCGTCGGCCTGCTCGCCACCCTGGGGCAGACCGCCATGACACGCGCCTACAAACGCGGCAACACGTTATTGACGGCCAACCTGCAGTACACCGGCATCGTCTTTGCGAGCGGTTGGGGTATGTTGTTTTGGAATGACCGCCTGAATGCCCTGTCGTGGGCAGGCATGGCGCTCATCATTGGTAGCGGCATCGTCACCACGGTGATGCGCGCCCGCCAGTCGGGCGCGGAGCACCCTACACCGCAGACGGCCGTGTCAGGCCCCGAAGCCGAGATCCACCCGGAAGTTTGATTGGAGATTGCCGCCATGAGCGAACGCGCTCACTACGCCACCCTCATCACCGCGCCGCAACTGGCCGCCTTGCAGCACAGCGCGCCGGAACACCTTGTCGTCATCGACTGCAGCTTTGACCTGGCCAATGCCGCCGCCGGGCGGGACGCATATCATGCAAGCCACGTCCCCGGCGCTTTCTATTTGCACCTGGACAACGAACTTTCCGGCCCCAAGACGGGCAGCAATGGCCGCCACCCATTGCCGGACGCCGAAG
>JAGWNU010000148.1 GCA_028871175.1 Burkholderiaceae bacterium
GCCTCGCCGCCGAAGCCGCCCAGGATGACGCTGAAGAACGAGCGGTTCATCGCCTTGCACATGATGTAGCTCAGGATCGCGCCCGAGCTGCCGACCAGCGAGCCGGCGATGATCAGCATCGGGTTGTTGAGCGAGAAGCCGATGCCCGCCGCCGCCCAGCCCGAATACGAGTTCAGCATCGACACCACCACCGGCATGTCGGCGCCGCCGATCGGGATGATGATCAGCACACCCAACACAAAGGCGATGGCCGTCATGATGATGAACGGCAGCCAGCTTTGGCTCAGGAAGAACAGGATGCCGAAGCCGAGCATGGCCACCGCCAGCAACAGGTTCAGCATGTGCTGGCCGGCAAACTGCACCGGCGCGCCCTGGAACAGTCGGAACTTGTACTTGCCCGACAGCTTGCCGAAGGCGATGACCGAGCCCGAGAACGTGATGGCGCCGACGAACGTGCCGATGAACAGCTCCACGCGGTTGCCCAGCGGCAGCACGTTGTCGCCGGCCATCGTGATGCCGAACGCCGACGGCTCGGCCACGGCGGCCACGGCAATGCACACGGCGGCCAGACCGATCAGCGAGTGCATGGCGGCTACCAGCTCGGGCATCTTGGTCATTTCGACCGTGCGCGCCACATAGGCGCCGATGCCGCCGCCCACCACCAGGCCCGCGAAGATCAGGATGAAACCCGTGGAGGTGCCGCTCTCGGTGCCCGCAAACATCTCGGCCTTGAGCTTATAGATGAGCGCGATGGTCGTGACGGCGGCGATCGCCATGCCCGTCATGCCGAACGCGTTGCCGCGCCGCGCCGTGGTCGGATGCGAAAGCCCCTTGAGCGCCTGGATGAAGCACACCGACGCCAGCAGGTACAACAGGGTGACGAGGTTCATGCTCATTGCTTGGCTCCCTCGCTCTGGTCGCCCTTGGCCTTCGGCTCTTTCTTCTTGAACATCTCAAGCATGCGCTGGGTGACGAGGAAGCCGCCAAACACGTTGACCGCTGCCAATGCCACCGCCACCACGCCCATCGTGCGACCCAGACCCGTCTGCGTCAGGCCGGCTGCCAGCATGGCGCCGACGATGATGATGGCCGAAATGGCATTCGTCACGGCCATCAGCGGCGTATGCAGTGCCGGCGTGACCGTCCAGACCACGTGGTAGCCGACGTAGATCGCCAGCACGAAGATGATCAGGTTGATCACCGTGTGATTGACCAGCTCCATGAGTGCTCCTCCTCGCTTCTTGGTCGATGTGTGAAGCGGCCCTGTCATGCAGACACGGGCCGCCTGGCGCGTCAGGTTGCCTTGATGGCCTTGATCTTGTTGCCTTCGCCCAGTAGCACGACTTTGGGCTTGTAGCTGGCGACTTCCTCCTCGTTCATCGGCGCATAGGTGCAGATGATCAGCAGGTCGCCGACGTGGGCGCGGCGTGCAGCGGCGCCGTTGAGCGAGATTTCGCCCGAGCCGCGCTTGCCCTTGATGATGTAGGTGGAGAAACGCTCGCCGTTGTTGACGTTGTACAGCTCGATCTTTTCGTATTCGCGCATGTCGGCGGCATCGAGGAGGTCCTCGTCGATGCCGCAGGAGCCTTCGTAGTCGAGATCGGCCTGGGTGACGGTCGCGCGGTGCAGCTTGGCGCGAAGCATGTTGCGTTGCATGAAGCTTTCCTTGAAACAGAAATGAAATCGCCACTGGCGACCGCGCCGGGTTGTGACGTCCGGCAGGGCCGCCGTCTCCGTTCTTATTTGGCGGCGCTCGTGGCTGCGGGAGCGCGCACCACCTGGCCGGCCTGACTGAGCAGGCAGGCGGCCACGATGTCGTCTTCGCGGTTGATGTTCAGGCCGCCATCCTTGTCGATGATCAGCTTGAGGAAATCGAGCACGTTGCGGGCGTAGAGGGCGGAGGCATCGGCCGCCACCATCGACGGGAGGTTGGTATAGCCCACCAGCGTGACGCCGTGCTTGACGACCACGCGGTCGGCTTCGGTCAGCGGGCAGTTGCCGCCTTGCGCCGCCGCCAGATCGACGACGACCGAGCCCGGTTTCATCGCCTGCACGGTGGCTTCGGACAGCAGCGTTGGCGCGCGGCGGCCCGGGATCAGCGCCGTGGTGATGACGATGTCGGCCTGGGTTGCGCGCGTGTGCACGAGTTCAGCCTGGCGGCGCATCCAGTCGGGCGGCATCGGGCGGGCATAGCCGCCCACGCCCTGGGCGATTTCGCGCTCTTCGTCCGTCAGGAACGGCACGTCGAGAAACTTTGCACCCAGCGATTCGATCTGCTCTTTCACGGCCGGGCGCACATCGGATGCCTCAATCACGGCACCCAGGCGCTTGGCCGTGGCGATGGCCTGCAGGCCGGCCACACCGGCGCCGAGGATCAACACGCGCGCGGCTTTTACGGTGCCGGCGGCCGTCATCAGCATCGGCATGAAGCGCTGGTAATGGTTGGCCGCCACCATCACGGCCTTGTAGCCGGCGATGTTGGCCTGGGAGGAGAGCACGTCCATGCTCTGCGCGCGCGTGGTGCGCGGCGCGGCTTCCAGCGCGAACGCGGTGACATTGGCCGCGGCGAGGCGGGCCGTATTCTCGTCATCGAACGGGTTGAGCATGCCGACAAGCACCGCGCCCGGCTGCATCTGCGCCAGTTCGGCCGCTTCCGGCGAGCGCACCTTCAACACGATCTGCGCGCCGAGCGCTTCGGCTGCGGTGCCGATCCTGGCGCCGGCAGCCACGTAAGCGTCGTCGGGCTGGGCGGCGGCCACGCCGGCACCGGACTGCACCGTCACCTGGTGGCCCAGCGCGATGTACTTCTTGACCGTCTCCGGGGTCGCGGCAACGCGCGTCTCGTCCGCCCGCGTCTCCTGCGGGATGCCGATGTGCATCGTGATCTCCTCGTCTTGTTGCGCGCGGTGCGGAACGGCGCGCGGTCGGTGTTTATTAAACGATGTGGAGCTTACCCGAACTTTTTGGCAGACGGACGCTCGTCGACTGCCCTATTGAATTTCGGTTGCGGGACGAGAAAATGCGCCAATCGATCGCAAACGTGTGCTCAACTGTACACAAATTGCACGGTGGAGGGTCGGTCGCCGTCCATGAGCGGGAAGCGCGCTCGCCCGCTACAATAACGCCTTGTTTTTGTTGCCTTTTTGCCATGAACCAAGCTGTTCGCTGGAAACCCAGCGTCACGGTCGCCGCCGTCATTGAGCGGGATGGACGCTTTCTGCTGGTGGAGGAGCACACCGATGCCGGCTTGCGCCTGAACCAGCCTGCCGGCCATCTCGACCCGGATGAAAGCCTGGTCGATGCCGTCGCGCGGGAGGCCCTGGAAGAAACCGCCCACAGCTTTGTGCCGACAGCGTTCCTGGGCTGCTACATGGCGCAGTTCCAGCCGCCGCAAGGCGATCCGATTACCTATGTGCGGATGGCATTCACGGGCGAACTCGGCCCGCTTGACCCGCGCCGCAATCTCGACGACGGCATCGTTCGCACCGTGTGGATGACCGCGGACGAGATCCGCGCGAGCCGCGAGCGGCATCGCAGCCCGCTGCTGCTGGCCTGCGTAGAGGACTATCTGGCTGGCAAGCGTTATCCGCTCGAGGTGATTCAAACGCATCCGAGCGTCTACGGCCTGGAGGGCGCGCAATGAGCGGCAAGAAGCGCGTCGTCGTCGGCATGTCCGGCGGCGTGGATTCGTCCGTCACGGCGTGGCTGCTCAAGCAGCAGGGCTACGACGTCGTTGGCCTGTTCATGAAGAACTGGGAAGACGATGACGACAGCGAGTACTGCTCGACCCGGCAGGACTGGATCGACGTGGTATCGGTGGCCGACCTGATCGGCGTGGACGTCGAGGCCGTCAACTTTGCCGCCGAGTACAAGGACCGCGTCTTTGCGGACTTCCTGCGCGAATATTCGGCCGGCCGCACGCCCAATCCCGACGTGCTGTGCAACGCCGAGATCAAGTTCAAGGCCTTCCTAGATCACGCGATGGCCCTTGGCGCCGACACGATCGCGACCGGGCACTACGCCCGCGTGCGCGAGGTTGACGGCCGCTTCGAGCTGCTCAAGGCGTTCGACCACACGAAAGACCAGAGCTATTTCCTGCACCGGCTGAACCAGGCACAGCTCTCGCGCACGCTCTTCCCGCTGGGCGAGATCCCCAAGACGCGCGTGCGTGAAATCGCTGCCGAGATCGGCCTGCCGAACGCCAAGAAGAAGGATTCCACCGGTATCTGCTTTATCGGCGAACGGCCGTTCCGCGATTTCCTGAACCGTTATCTGCCGACCAAGCCGGGCCCTATCAAGACGCCTGAGGGCAAGACCGTTGGCCAGCACATCGGCCTGGCGTTCTACACGCTGGGCCAGCGCAAGGGCATTGGCATCGGCGGCAGCCGCGACGGCAACGGCGACGCCTGGTACGTGGCGCGCAAGGACATGGCGGCCAACACGCTCTACGTGGTGCAGGGACATGATCATCCATGGTTGCTCACGCATACCGTGCATGCCGCAGACCTGAGCTGGGTGGCCGGCCATGCGCCCGCCGAAGGCGCTGACCTTGCCGCCAAGACGCGCTATCGGCAGGCCGATGCGCCGTGTGCCGTCGTGCGTGCGACGCCAGACGCGCTGACGCTGTCCTTCGCGGATGCCCAGTGGGCCGTCACGCCGGGTCAATCGGCGGTGCTGTACGACGGCGAGATCTGCCTGGGTGGCGGCATGATTTCGGCGGCCGAGCCGGCCGTCGTCGAAAGCGCCGTCGCCTGACCGGAATTCGCAACACTGCGTTGCGACGGCTGCGGCCCTCGCAGTGCTCGTTTAAGCTGGCGCCCTGATTGATCTCCACTCAGGGTTTGCCATGCTGCCACGTCGTTACTGGGCCTTTGCGGGCGTTGTGCTGGTGTTCCTGTTGACCGCGGGTCTTGCAGTGGCACGGCAACTGCATTGGGCATGGGCGGCCTTGGCCGGCGTGTTCGTCATCCTGGGGTTGCACGACCTGATGCAGACGCGGCACTCCGTGCTGCGCAACTACCCGCTGTGGGGCCACTTCCGTTTTCTGTTCGAGTTCATCCGCCCGGAAATCCGCCAGTATTTCGTTGAAGACGACACGGACGAGCGGCCGTTCTCGCGCGCCCAGCGCAGCATCGTCTACCAACGCGCCAAGGGCGAGGTCGACAGCCGCCCGTTCGGTACCGAAGTCGACGTGAAGGTGCCGGGGCATGAGTGGATCGGCCATTCGCTGGCACCCTCGCGCATCGCCTCGTCGGACTTCCGCGTGATGGTGGGGGAAGGCCGCGCCAAGCCGTATTCGATGTCGGTGTTCAACATTTCTGCGATGAGCTTCGGGGCGCTGTCGGGTAACGCGATCCGGGCGCTGAACCGCGGTGCCAAGCTGGGCAACTTCATCCACGACACGGGCGAGGGATCGATTTCTCCGTACCACCGCGAGGAGGGCGGCGACCTGATCTGGGAAGTCGCCTCCGGCTACTTCGGCTGTCGCGACGCCAATGGCCGGTTCGATCCGGATCGCTTTGCCGAGCAGGCGCGCAGCCTGCAAGTGAAGATGATCGAGGTGAAGCTGTCGCAGGGTGCCAAGCCGGGCCACGGCGGCGTGCTGCCGGCGGCCAAGGTGACGCCCGAGATTGCGGCCACGCGCGGCATTCCGGTCGGGCAGGACTGCATCTCGCCGGCTGCGCATTCGGAATTCAGCACGCCGCTGGGGCTGCTGCAGTTTGTCGATCGGCTGCGCACGCTGTCGGGCGGCAAGCCGACCGGCTTCAAGCTGTGCATCGGGCACCCGTGGGAATTCTTCGGCATCGTCAAGGCCATGCTCGAGTCGGGCATCCTGCCGGACTTCATCGTCGTTGACGGCGCTGAAGGCGGCACGGGGGCGGCGCCGCTCGAATTCACAGACCACGTCGGTACGCCGCTGCAGGAGGGGTTGCTGCTGGTGCACAACACGCTGGTGGGCACCAACCTGCGCGACAAGATCAGGATCGGCGCGTCGGGCAAGATCGTCACGGCATTCGACGTGGCGCGCACCCTGGCCATGGGTGCCGACTGGTGTAACGCGGCGCGCGGCTTCATGTTCGCCCTAGGCTGCATCCAGGCGCAGAAATGCCACACCGACCGCTGCCCGACCGGCGTGGCGACGCAAGACAAATCGCGCCAGAAAGCGCTGGTGGTGCCCGATAAGGCCGAGCGCGTGCATCAATATCATGCGCACACGTTACACGCGCTGCTGGAGCTGACGCAGGCCGCCGGCTTGCAGCATCCGGCGGATTTCCGCGCGCACCACATCGTGCGGCGGGTGTCAGGCAACGAGGTCCAGTTGCTGTCCGCGCTGCTCAAGTACCTGGAGCCCGGCGATTTGCTTGCCGGACGTTATCGCTATCAGCTTTACGAGCGCTACTGGCCGATGGCGCAGGCCGAACGATTCGACCCTGTCGCCATGTAGTCGATGCATTACTGCGGCTGCGTTTCCAGGAAGCTCGGCCGCTTCTCGATGCGTGCGTAGAACGCGGCCAGGTTGGCGTGACGCTCGCGCCAGTCGATCTGCGGCTGGCGGAAATCCAGATAGGCGAGGGCACAGCCGACGGCAATATCAGCCAGGGTCAGATGGTTGCCGTTGCACCATGTCTTCTCGGCCAGGCCTTGCGCCATGGCCTTGAGCGACTCGTCGATCTTGTGGTTCTGCCGGGCGAGCCAGGTTTCGCTGCGCTGCTCGGGCGTACGCTGCGTGTGCTCGATGCGCAGCATGATGGCGGCGTCAAGCAGGCCGTCGGCCAGCGCCTCCCAGCAGCGGACTTCCACGCGTTCACGGCCTGAAGGCGGGATGAGGCGCGCCACCGGCGAGAGCGTATCGGCGTACTCGGCAATCACGCGGGAGTCGAACAGCGCACCGCCGTCGTCCATCACCAGGCACGGGACCTTGCCCAGCGGGTTGAACTGGTCGATCTGCGTGCCTGTGCTCCACACGTCTTCGAGCACGAACTGGTAGTCGATTTTCTTTTCAGCCAGGACGACGCGCACCTTGCGGGTGTACGGGCTGGCGTGCGATCCGATCAGTTTCATAGGCATGTCATGTTGGAGGCGGAAGTATAGCCGCGCGCTTTCCTGCGTGCTTTGGCCGGCGCTTCCACCAAAAGGAGGCTTGCCAAGGCGTGGGATTGACCGTGAAGCCGGCGTTCCGGATGGTAAAATCGCAGGTTCGCCATGGACGCGTCTGGTCGCTCCCGGCTTAACGCTCGATGCCCCGTCCGGGTTGTCCGGATTGAGATTCCCTTCACATTTTTTCCCGCCTGCCATGTCGTCGCTTTCTGCCCTGACCGCTCTGTCTCCCATCGATGGCCGCTACGCTGCCAAGGCCGATCCGCTGCGCGAGTGGCTGTCGGAAGCCGCTTTCATGCGCAATCGCGTGAAGGTGGAGGTGCACTGGTTGATCGCCCTGTCGCAGGCCGGCCTGGCCGAGATCCCGCGTTTCTCGGCGGCCGCCGAGGGCGCCCTGTTGGCCCTGGTCGAAAACTTTGCCGAGGCAGACGCCGCCCGCATCAAAGAGATCGAAGCCGTCACCAACCATGACGTGAAGGCCGTCGAATACTGGATGAAGGAGCGCGCGCGCGGCAACGCCGAGCTGGAAGCCGCCAGCGAGTTCATCCACTTCGCCTGCACGTCGGAAGACATCAACAACACCTCGCACGGGATGATGCTCAAGGGCGCGCGCGACACCGTGATCGTGCCGACGTTGCGCCGTGTGCAGGCGCGCCTGGTGGAATTGGCCCACGCCAACGCCGATGTGCCGATGCTCTCGCGCACGCATGGCCAGCCGGCCAGCCCGACCACGCTGGGCAAGGAAATGGCCAACGTGGCCGCCCGCCTGGACCGCGCCATCCGCCGCATCGAAGCCGTGGAGCTGCTGGGCAAGATGAACGGCGCCGTGGGCAACTACAACGCGCATCTGTCGGCGTATCCGTCGCTCGACTGGGAAGCCTTCTCGAAGAACGTGATCGAGACCCGTCTGGGGCTGACGTTCAACCCGTACACCATCCAGATCGAACCGCACGACTACATGGCCGAGCTGTTCGACGCGGTGGCGCGCGCCAACACGATCATCCTGGATCTGGACCGCGACGTCTGGGGCTACATCTCGCAAGGCTATTTCAAGCAGAAGACCAAGGCCGGCGAGATCGGCTCGTCGACCATGCCGCACAAGGTCAACCCGATCGACTTCGAAAATTCTGAAGGCAACGTCGGCCTGGCCAATGCGGTGCTGCGTCATCTGTCGGAGAAGCTGCCCGTGTCGCGCTGGCAGCGTGACCTGACCGATTCAACCGTGCTGCGCAACATCGGCGTGGCTTTCGGCTATAGCCTGCTGGCCTACGACGCCTGCCTGCGCGGTTTGGGCAAGCTGGAAACCAACCCGGCCCGCCTGGCCGAAGACCTGGACGCCTGCTGGGAAGTGCTGGCCGAGCCGGTGCAGACCGTGATGCGCCGCTACGGCATCGCCAATCCTTACGAGCAGCTCAAGGAACTGACGCGCGGCAAGGGCATTTCGCGCGAGGCACTGCGTGAATTCATCGGCACGCTCGCGATTCCCGAAGACGCCCGCAAGCTGCTGCTCGACATGACGCCCGGTAGCTACATCGGCAAGGCAGAAGAACTGGCACGCCGTATCGGCACCCTCTGATTGTTGCGAAAATTTGTTGGTGCGCCCTGAAAAACGGCCCGCTTCCAGACACTGGAGCGGGCCGTTTTGTTTGGTATGCCCGACCGTAGCCGCACTTCGCCAACCACAGCGCGTCTTCTCATAATCAAAATATTTGAATGGTTTCGTGAACTTACGAGGGGCTTGGCGGGTCCGATCGCGCAAATAATGCACCAATCGTTTGGTGCTGCGGTCTGATTGATAGGCGGCGCCACAGAGCGTCTCCTTAACCGAGGGAACCGATGACACAAGCTGCCCAACCCAATCTCGCCATGCGGGGTGCCTCCGAGGATGGCACCTACGCCAAGCCCGCGATTGCGCTGCACTGGATCATCGCACTGCTGATCTTTGCGGCATTCGGGCTCGGTCTGTACATGACCGACATTCCTGGCTTTACGCC
The DNA here is from genome assembly GCA_028871175.1 of Burkholderiaceae bacterium. Lineage (GTDB taxonomy): Bacteria > Pseudomonadota > Gammaproteobacteria > Burkholderiales > Burkholderiaceae > Ralstonia > Ralstonia condita. The sequence continues at coordinate 9,093 of JAGWNU010000148.1, forward strand.
GACCAGGCTCCGGCTGTACTCGTATCACAAGTGGATCGGTATCACCGTGCTGATCTTTGCCGTGCTGCGCATCGTGTGGCGCCTCACGCATCCGGCCCCCGCTCCCGTGAAGGGCATGCCTGCATGGCAGCACAAAGCTGCGGA
>JAGWNU010000358.1 GCA_028871175.1 Burkholderiaceae bacterium
CCGGCGCGAACACGTCGGATTCGTGTTTCAGTTCTACAACCTGATCCCAAGCCTGACCGCCCGCGAGAACGTCGCACTGGTGACGGATATCGCCGAGCACCCGCTGGCTCCCGACGAGGCCCTGAACCGGGTGGGCATCGGGGCGTTGGCCGACAACTTTCCCTCGCAGATGTCGGGTGGTGAGCAGCAGCGTGTGGCCATTGCCCGTGCGGTAGCCAAGCGGCCGGATGTCCTGTTGTGCGATGAACCCACCGGCGCGCTGGATTTCCGCACCGGGCGGCTGGTACTCGAGGTGCTCGAGCAGGTGAACCGAGATTTCGGCACCCTGATCGTCATCGTCACGCACAACGCCGTCATTGCCGAAATGGCGGATCGCGTACTCCGCATGAGCAGCGGCGCCATTGTCGAGCACCGTCGCAATGCGCAGCGTGCCCGAGTGAGGGATCTGGCATGGTGAGCACACTTGTCCGGCTGCTCTGGCGCGACCTCTGGCAGATGCGTGCGCAGGTCGTGGCGGCAGTCCTTGTGGTCGCCTGCGGCGTCGCCACGTTTGTTGCGATGCGCAGCACGTATCTGGCGCTGCTCAACGCCCAGCAGGATTACTACACGTCGTACCGGTTTGCCGACCTCTTCGTGCATCTGAAACGGGCCCCGTTGGAGACCGCTTCGCGCATTGCTGCACTACCGGGCGTATCGCACGCCGAAGCGCGTGTCGTGTCGGATGTGACGGTCGACATACCGGGCCTTTCGGAGCCGGCCACGGCCCGTATCGTGTCGGTCCCGGAATTCGGCTGGCCGACGCTCAATCTGCTGCATCTGCAACGCGGCCGATACCTGTCGCCCGGCCGCGATGATGAAGTGTTGATCAGCGCTGCTTTCGCAGAGGCCAACGGCCTGCAACCGGGCAGCCATTTCAGCGCCATCCTGAATGGCCGGTGGAAGCGCCTGCACATTGTCGGCATCGCCATCTCGCCGGAGTATGTCTATGAAGCCGGCGCCGGGTCCATCTTTCCGGACAACCGCCATTACGGCGTCGTGTGGATGGGAACGAATGCGGTTTCGGCAGCGTTCCGCATGGATGGCGCATTCAATGATCTCGTCTTGTCTCTCGACGGCAGCGTGCCGGCGCAGCACGTCATCGCGCAGGTCGACCATACCTTGTTGCCGTATGGCGGGCTCGGAGCCATCAGCCGCGAAAACCAGCTATCGAATCGATTCATCACCGACGAGATCGCGCAGAACCGCGTGACAGCCACGTACGTCCCCGCCATCTTCTTTCTTGTCGCCATGTTTCTCTTGCAGAACGTGCTGACCCGGCTCATCGATACCCAACGCGCGCAGATCGGCCTGATGAAAGCCTTCGGATACGGTGACCTCTCGGTGGGTCTGCATTACCTGCAGCTGGCATGCGTTGTGGCTGCAGCAGGTGCTGCCGTCGGGATTGGCGGCGGACTGGCGCTGGTGATGTACTTGACTGATCTCTACGCCCGCTACTATCGGCTGGCGCATCTCGCGTTTCGCGTCGATCCTGCGACGATGATCTGGGCGTTTCTGATCAGCTTCGGGACGGCAACGGTCGGGGCCCTTGCAAGTACCGCCAAGGCCGCCAGGCTGCTGCCGGTCGAGGCGCTGCGTGCGGTCGTTCCACCGGCCTTTTCGGTGGGGTGGGTGGAGCGCGCGGGCATCTATCGGCACCTGAATGTGGTGTGGCGAATGATCGCGCGCAATATCGCTCGCCAGCCCGTCAAGTCGACCCTTGGCGTCCTGGCC
>JAGWNU010000149.1 GCA_028871175.1 Burkholderiaceae bacterium
TCGCCACGCCCTGCACAATGAAGATCTTCATGATGGACCCGGGTTGCGCCCCCATCGTGCGCAGGATGGCGATATCGGCCTGCTTGTCCGTGACCGTCATCACCAGCGTCGAGACAAGGTTGAAGGCCGCGACCGCAATGATGAGCGTCAGAATGATGAACATCATCTTCTTCTCGGTCTTGACGGCGGCGAACCAGTTGCGGTTCTGGCGCGACCAGTCCCGGATGTAGAGCTCGCCGGTCAGCGTGCGCGATAGCGCCTCGGCCACCTGCGGCGCGCGGTCCATGTCGACCAGCTTCAGGCGCACGCCCGTCGGACCATCCAGCCTGAACAGGCGCTCGGCGTCGTCCATGTTGACCAGCGCCAGCGAGCTGTCGAACTCGTAGTGGCCCGACTCGAACACGCCCACCACGGTGAACTGCTTCAAGCGCGGCAATACGCCAGCCGGAGTGATGGTGCCCTGCGGGGCCACCAGCGTCACTTTGTCACCCTCTTGTACGCCCAGGCCTCGGGCCAACTGGCTGCCCAGGGCGATGCCGAACTCGCCGGGTTTCAGGTCATTGATGCTGCCGGACTTGAAATCCTTGGCGATGTCGGACACCTTCGGCTCATCGGCCGGCGACACACCGCGCAGCAGCACACCGCGCACAGCCTCGTCACGGGTGATCATGGCCTGTGCACCGACATACGGCGCGGCGCCGATCACCTCCTTGTTCTGCATGGCCTCGCTTGCGGTGCGCTGCCAGTCGGGCAGGCTGGTCGGCGCCATGACTTCGATATGCGACAGCACCGACAGCATCCGGTCACGCACTTCTTTCTGGAAGCCATTCATGACCGAGAGGACGATAATCAGCGCCGCCACCCCCAGCGCGATGCCTAGCATCGAGATGAGCGAGATGAAAGAGATGAAGCTGTTGCGGCTGGCGCGTTTGCTTGCACGCGTGTACCGCCAGCCAATCTGCCATTCGTATGGAAATTTCAAGGGGGGTCCCCGTGGGTGTGATGAGTCCGGCGCACTCGCCGGGCAGCCGGAAGTTTACAATCTTGGAGCCATGATTCCTGAACTCACCCTGATTGTCCCGTTTTGCGCGCCCGCTGCCGAGGTGGCGGATGACGCTTACCGTCAATTGACCTTGCCAGGCCTCGAAAGGTTGCTTGCGCACGCACGCGAGACGGAACGCGAGCGCCATGACGACGCCTACCTGCCGACGCTGCCCCACGAGCGCTGGCTGGCAGCCCATGCGGGGCTCCCGATTTCGCCGCTTCCTTCCGCCCCGTACATGCGCTTGGCCGACGGCGGGGCCGCCGACACCCGCACCTGGGCATGCCTGCAGCCGGTGCACATCCACGCCGCCCGGGACCATCTGGTGATGCTCGACCCGGCCCAGCTCCGCCTGGAAGCCGCCGACGCCGACGCCCTGCGCGCCCCCATCGCGCCGCTGCTGGCCGACATGCGCCTGACGCTGGACGCCCCGCACGCCGCGCGCTGGTACGTCGCCGACGCGCCATTCGGCGATCTGGTTGCGGCCGCCCCGCAGCGCGCCACGGGGCACAACATCGACATCTGGATGCACAAGGGCGAACAGGAGCGCGCCTGGCGCAAGTTCCAGAACGAGATCCAGATGACCTGGTACGACCACCCCGTCAATCAGGCACGCGAAGCACGCGGCCTGTTGCCGGTCAATTCGGTCTGGCTGTTCGGCCAGGGCGCGCTGGTCGATGCCCGCCCGATTGCCGAGCGGATGATCGGTTCCGACGCATTCTTCGCCGGCCTGTGTCACGCGGCCCATGCGACCGAGTTGTGCGCCGAATCGCTTGGCGCCCTTCCTGCCGATGACACCAGCGCGGCGGCGCTGCTCGATGCCGCCGCCCGGCCCTATCTTTCAGCCGACTGGTACGACTGGCTCGAAACCCTGCGCAGATTCGACCGCGATTGGTTCACGCCCGCCGCCGACGCACTTGCGGATGGCCGCATCGACGCGGTGTCGCTTGTCCTCACCGGCGATTCGCACTACGCACACTACCGTGTCACGCGCCGCGAACTGGCCCACGGTCCGTTCGGCTGGCTACGCCGTTTCAGCCGCCCCCGTACCCTGCGCGACGCGCTGTCCCCGCTTTCCATGGCTGCCTGATCCTGCATGACCCGCATCGCTGTCCGTCCGCACTCCACAGAGGCCGCCAACACGTTGGCTGGCCACGGAATTCACCCCGTTCTTGCGCGCATCCTGGCCGCACGCGGCGTCGCCCGCCCCGACGAACTGTCGACCGAGCTGGCCGACCTTCTGCCACCGTCGCAGCTCAAGGGGATCGACGAGGCGGCGCGCTACCTCGCCGACGCCATCGCTGCCGGCAAACGTCTGCTCATCATTGCTGATTACGACTGCGATGGGGCCACGGCGTGCGCCGTCGGCGTGCGCGGCTTGCGCATGCTTGGCGCGCAGGTGAGCTACATCGTCCCGAACCGCTTTGAGTACGGCTACGGGCTGTCGCCTGAAATCGTGGCGTTGGCCGCGCGAGAAAAGCCGGACGTACTCGTGACCGTCGACAACGGCATCGCCGACGTGGCAGGCGTTGCGGCGGCCAATGCCCTGGGCATCGATGTCGTGGTGACCGATCACCACATGCCGGGCGCGCAATTGCCCGACGCGCGCGTGATCGTCAATCCGAACCAGCCGGGCTGCACCTTCCCCAGCAAACACCTGGCAGGCGTGGGCGTGATGTTTTACGTCCTGCTGGCGCTGCGCGCGGAAATGCGCAACCGCGGCATCTTCTCGCCGCAAGACCAGCCTCGGCTGGACACGCTGCTCGACCTCGTGGCGCTGGGCACGGTGGCCGACGTGGTCAAGCTCGATGCGAACAATCGCCTGCTGGTGGCGCAGGGCCTCAAGCGCATGCGCGCGGGCAGGATGTGCCCCGGTATCGCCGCGCTGTTCCGCGTGGCAGGCCGGGAGGCGCATCGCGCGTCCACATTCGACCTCGGCTTCGGACTGGGCCCGCGCCTGAACGCTGCCGGGCGCCTCGCAGACATGACGCTCGGCATCGAATGCCTGATCACCAACGACCATGATCGCGCCATGACGATCGCCACGGAGCTCGATGGCATGAACCGCGAGCGCCGCGAAATCGAGGCCGGCATGCAACAGGAAGCGCTGGCCATCCTCGCTTCCGCGATCGATGGCATGGAGGGCACGGGGCGTCATACCATCGCCGTCTATAACGAGACATGGCATCAGGGCGTGATCGGCATCGTCGCGTCGCGGATCAAGGACAAGTTCCATCGCCCCGTGTTCACCTTTGCCCCCGGTGACGACGGGGTCATCAAGGGCTCGGGCCGCTCGATTCCAGGCTTTCACCTACGCGACGCGCTCGATGCCGTGCACAAGCGCAGCCCGGGCCTGATCGTCAAGTTCGGCGGCCACGCGATGGCGGCGGGGCTCACGCTGCGCGAAAGCGGCTTCGACGAATTCGTCGCCACCTTCGAAGCCGTCGGCCGGGAATGGCTGACCGAGGCCCTGCTCGCGCGCGTGCTGGAAACCGATGGCGAGGCCGATCCGGAATGCTTCACGCCACAGTTTGTGGAGCTGCTCGAACACCACGTGTGGGGGCAGGGATTTCCGGCACCGAGCTTCTGCGGTGAGTTCGACGTGCTGTCGCAGGCGGTGCTGAAAGACAAGCACCTCAAGCTCAAGCTCGGACGCGGCAAGCAGCACTTTGACGCCATCTGGTTCAACCACGCGGAGCCTCTCGGGGCGTCTGCCTATGTGGCTTACCGGCTCGACAACAACACGTTCAACGGCGTCACGCGCGTGCAGATGGTGATCGAGCATGCGCAATAGCGTTCAGGGTCGATATGAAACCTTGCTCCAGCGCATAAACACATGCCAAAACTGTCTGACGGCGCGCAGCCGACGCAGCCGTTGGCCGCAATGGGTGCGTTACAATGCGTGATGTCTTGTGCGACCGCTACCATGGTCGCGCGCCCCACGAATTCCTAGCATCAACTTCCAAGCGAAATGACTCACGTCGTTACCGAAAGCTGTGTCCGCTGCAAGTACACCGACTGCGTGGACGTCTGCCCCGTCGACTGCTTCCGCGAAGGCCCGAACTTTCTGACCATCGACCCGGACGAGTGCATCGACTGCGCCGTCTGCGTGGCCGAATGCCCGGTCAACGCCATCTATGCGGAAGAAGACGTGCCCGCTGATCAGCAGAAGTGGATCGCCATCAATGTCGAACTGGCGCAAGCCGGCTGGCCGTCCATCACCAAGACCAAGCAACCCCTGCCCGACGCCGACGACTGGAAGGACGTGAAGGACAAGCTGCAGTATCTGGAGCGCTGACCCCCCGCCCTTTTCACCGTCATCACAAAAAAGGTGTTGACGAGAAGAAAGGAAACTAGCTAGAATTCATCTCTTCGCTGTTCCCCGATAGCTCAGTCGGTAGAGCGCCGGACTGTTAATCCGTAGGTCCCTGGTTCGAGCCCAGGTCGGGGAGCCAAAAAATAAAACGCCTCGCTTCGTGCGGGGCGTTTTCATTTGCGGCATCGGTCTCGTGTATCGTCTGCACCGGTCGCCCAAGCCCGAGTGGTGAAATTGGTAGACACCGCGGACTTAAAATCCGCTGCGCCCTAATCGGCGCGTGCCGGTTCGATCCCGGCCTCGGGCACCATGCCTCCCTCCCTTAGCCTGACCTCACCTGACTTCGCGCGGCGCATCCGCCGGGCCCCTGCCATCCTCGCATCGCTGCGATGGTGTCGCGACGGTCCGCGGCGAGATCGTTGCAAGCAGGCCACGCGCGCTTGCGCACACCAGGCGCCAAGTCATGACGGCATCAGGCGCGGCGTTGATGGATTGCGCAGGCGCTGCGCGTGACGAACCCTCGCGCTTTCATTCGCAATGGCTGTTCATTCTGGAACACGCCCATTCTGAAAAACGAAGCCGCGGCATGGAAGCCGCGACTCAGATACCACGCGCGTGCACGCGCAGTCCACCTGACGCTATTGCGCGAGGCGCTTGAAGCGAAAGGATCAGCCCAGCAGCCAGCGCGAGCCGACGTTGATCAGCGCACCGACACCGACGAGTCCGATCCACAGCACCGCCGCACACAGCAGCGGCCGCACGCCGGATTTCAGCAGCATCGGCACATGCGTTTGCGTGCCGATTGCGAACATCGCACAGGCGAGCATGGCGGTGTCGATTGCATCGATAGGGGCGTGCCATGCGGCGGGAATGACGCCAACCGTGTTCATCAGCGTCACGCCCAGGAGGCCCACCGCAAACCACGGCATCGCCTTCCAGGCCTGGCTGGCCGCCTGACGCAGCGCACCTTCGCGCGCATTCTCCGAATGCGCCTCACCCCGGGTCGGCGTGGTGCACGCGAGCACGACCAGCAACGGCGCCAGAGCCAACACACGGACCATCTTGCTGACGACCGCCGCGTTGGTCGCCTCATCGCCCAGCGGCCGCGCCGCCGCTATCACCTGTGCGACCTCATGCATGGTCGATCCGATATACACGCCGAAGTGCTGCGGCGAGATTGCCATGCCGGCATGCATCAGCCACGTGTAAAGCCACGGATACAGGAAGATCCCCAGTGTGCCGAACAGCACCACGCTGGCAATTGCGACGGCCGTCTCGCGCGGTTGCGCCTTGACCGCCGGCGCCACGGCCAGCACCGCCGCCGCGCCGCACACCGCACTGCCGGCCGCCACGAGAATGGCCTGCGACCGCGCCAGGCCAAACCAGCGCGTGCCAATCCACGTCCCCGACAGCATGGTCACGACGAGAATCGTCAGCGGAATCGCCACGCCGGAGGCACCCAGATCATGAATCTGGGTCAGCGTCAGCCGAGCACCGTAGAGGACCACGCCCGCACGTAATAGCGTATGCCGCGCAAACTGGATCGCGCCGGGCGTGAGCCAACGCTGATGCCCCGGCACGTGACCCACGACCATGCCAAGCAGGATCGCCAGCGTCAGCGCACTCAACCCGAGGCGCGCCGCCCAGCCCATTCCGCCAAGCACAACCGCCAAACCCGCGCATGCCACCAAGACACCCACGCTGACCAGCGTGTATGCGTCAAACCGGGGAGCAACCCCTTGGGGCGCCAATCTTTCCTGAGCAATCGTCATCACATTCGCCTTGCTTATTCGTTATTCGCATAACGATATGCATCGCGTGATAACATGTAAAACGGGTAATTTCTATAATAACGACCAGTTTTATGGATACATCTCCTCCACGCGCCACGCTCCGTCAATGGGCCGTCTTTGCGGCCATCGCGCGGTGCGAGACGACCAACGCGGCCGGCGAACAACTGGGGCTGTCGCAATCTGCGGTAAGCGCAGCATTGGCCGAGCTCGAATCGACGCTTGGGCAACCCCTGTTCGACCGCCATGCCCGGCGCCTGCATCTGAATGCACTGGGCCGCCAGTTGCTGCCGCAGGCGCAAGCGCTGCTGGATCACGCCGACGCGCTGGAGCACGCCACAGCGCAGGCCAGTGTGCGATTGAAGCTCGCGGCCAGCAGCACGATCGGCAACTACGTGCTCCCCGCCCTCCTCGCGGGCTTCCGGCAGCAGATCGCCCCCGACAGCCAGCTCGACGTGCTGATCGGCAATACACAGGACGTAGTCGACGCCGTGCAGCGTTTCGACGTGGACATCGGCCTGATCGAGGGCACCTGCCGTGGCGAGTCGCTCGAAATCGAAACGTGGATCGAGGATGAGATGGTGATTGTCGCGGCGCCCGGGCACCCGCTTGCGAGCGGGCCCGTGTCACACAACGCACTGCGAGAAGCCGGCTGGCTGATGCGTGAGCCAGGCTCAGGCACGCGCGAACTGATCGACAGCCGGATCGCCGCGCTCATTGGGCCGCTGCACGTGGCGCTCGAGCTTGGCCACTCGGAGGCCATCCAGCGCACGGTGGCTGCCGGCTACGGAATCAGTTGCCTGTCACGCCACGTGGTGGCCGATGCGCTGCATGACGGACGGCTGGTCGAACTCGATTGCAATTTACCGCGCATTGCCCGCCCGCTGCTCATCGTGCGTCACCACGACAAGCACCCGACGCATGGCCTGGCGCAGTTCATCGACGCCCTGCATCGTCATGCTGGCGACTCGAAAAAAAATGACACAGGGGGCTAGCGCGATCGAAAAAACGTTGCTATAGTTTCGCTTCTTCGCGGGGCGTTAGCTCAGTTGGTAGAGCAGCGGACTCTTAATCCGTAGGTCGAGTGTTCGAGTCACTCACGCCCCACCAGTATTTAAAAGGCCCGACAGGCAACTGTCGGGCCTTTTTCATTGGTCGCAGCACACCGCTTCTACAAGCACGAAGGCGCCGCCCGCACTCACTTCGAGACAGTCCCTTCCGTGTACGGATCGCGTTTGCCCTGTTTGGTACCTTCCGTGTACGGATCGAATTTGTCTCGCTTGCCGCCTTCCGTGTACGGATCGCGTTTGCTTTGCTTCGCCCCCTCCGTGTAAGGGTCACGCTTGGCGTTCCTGCCTCCCTCCCAGTCGCGCTTTTTCTGTTTGGCGCCTTCCGTATAGGGGTCGCGCTTACCTTGCTTCGCGCCCTCCGTGTAAGGATCGCGATTGGCGTTCCTGCCCCCCTCCCAGTCGCGCTTGTCCTGTTTGGCGCCCTCCGTATATGGATCGAATTTGCCGGTCCGCTGACCCTCGGTATAAGGGGCATCCGACTTCGTCTGTGCATAGACCGAGGCAGACGTCGCTGCCGCAACAACGAGTACCGTCATCATGAGTTTTCTGTCCATCGCTCGCTCCCAGGTTTGATCTGACACCAGACGATCCAGACTGCATCGAGACAGGCGCCGCCGTGTTCGCCGGTGTCGGGACGCAATCGTCGAGTGCGATAGACAAAGTCTAGTAAGCCCACGGGCCGTTCCGTTGACGGGGGTCAATGCTTGACCGTGGTGAGCCGGCGCAAGAACGTACTGGGCGAACGCCCTCGCCACCGCTGAAGATCATGCTGGCTTGAAATGCCGGCGCGTCCCATGCTGTCGTCGAGGCAACCTTGACGTGCCAGTGATTGCATCAATCGCCGGCCCGGACGACGCTTGCTTACGGGGCGCATATGGCAGGCACCGGCACCTGCCGGCACCAAGCCAGCGCATCGGGACATGAACGTCGTCTGCGGTCATTTGGTCGCGGACCACCAGGGCATAAGCTTCCCTCCGCTTGCGCTCCAGCCTCAACCGACTGCGGCCACCTGAAACAGCATGCGCAGTCGCATCGTCTTGCCCGGCGCGAGGACACGCAGGCCGGTACCCTCCCAACCCTGTCCGGCCAGGTTCACCGCATCGGCTACATGCGAAACCGGCTCGAGGCAAACGTAAGGCTGCCCGGCAGGCGCGTGGAGAATGAAGTGGTCGAGGGGATCGTCCGCACTCAGCGTGAGCGTCGCGCCATCCGCGCATGACACGACGGCGCGTTGCTTCCATTCGCTGTAGTACACGCTCAGCGCGTCGTCGGGCAACGCGCGGGCGCGGTGGAAGTCCTCGCGCATTGTGATGGGCTCGCGGCGAATGGCGACCTCACCAGCGTCGACGGGCCACATCGTTGCCGCATCGAACTGCACGTGCATGCCGCGCCCGCGCGGAATATACGGATGGAACCCGCCTCCCGCGGGCATATCGCTGTCACCCTCGTTGCGCAGGGTCATCACGGCCTCGAGCCCATCCGGGTTGAGCGTCAGCGTCTGCATCGCCGTGAACGGCCAAGGCCAGTTTCCGGGCTCCGGTACGTAACGCAGGCCGAGCACGATCGACGAGGCGTTCAGTTGCTCAACCTCCCATGCACGCGCATGCGCCAGCCCATGCATTGCATGCGGCTGGCCGGGGTGCGGCGCGAGACCGATCTCGCGCCCGCCCCACTGGAAACGGCCGTCGCGAATGCGATTCGAGAACGGCAACAACGGATAACAGCCGGCCTTGGGCCATACCTGCCCATCAAAGCCCTCCCGCAGGCAGGCCTCGGACATCGGCACCAGCCAGTCGATGCGCGCGCCGCCTTTAACAACCGAGGTCAGCGAGGCAATCCGCCCGCCCAGCGCGGGTGCGACATCCATTGTCAATGCGCCGGCGCGCAGCATGTGCACCGCGCCCGGCTCAAGCCAAGATTTTCTTTTCATCAGAACGAACGGCGAATGCCGACCCTGCCAATCCACTCACCCCACCCGG
>JAGWNU010000150.1 GCA_028871175.1 Burkholderiaceae bacterium
CTCGCCCGGCTGCCATGCGGCGCGCCAGGCGGGCGCTCACGCATCTTGCGCGGTGTGGGCATGATGCCGCGCCGGGCGGCGGGCGCCTATCCGCGCCTGTAGCGCGCCGCCAGGGCGCGGCCCAATAGAACGCCTGCACTGAGGGCGAGATCGCGCGAAATGTAGCCCTCCTCGCTTGCGGCACAGACCCACGGCGAGTTGTCGCCCGTCGGCGAGATGAACCTGCATTCGCACACCCAGCGCTTGTCGCTCCGCCGTAGCGTGCGAACGTTCACCCAGCCGGCATGCCTGTCGCCGATCACGGTCATACGCTCGGCCTGTGCACGCGCCGTGCGGATCCGGTGGGCTTCCTCTGCGGAGCCTTTCGGGGCGTGCTCCACCGTGCGCGTTGGGTTCCGGTGGGCCATATCGGGGCCATTGCCGGCAATGCGGCTGCCCACGCACGAGTGATCGCAAGCCGTCGCGTCGATATGCAGATGGTCTGGCGGGCTGCGCATCGGATGGGCTACGCAGCCAGCGCGAAGTCGAGGGGCCAACGGCGGCGGAGAAACTCGACGATATTGAGATCCAATCCGGGCGATGCATAACTCCAGATCACGTCGCCCGGGGCGAACCTGTTCAGCTGTTCGTGCCGGATGCCGGTATGCCCCAGTGGCAGGTGCTGCGTGGCATACCACTGCACCTCATCGGCATTGCCGGGATCGTCGCGATAGAACAGCCACGCCGCGAGGAAGGCGTCCTGGCGTTGTTCAAGCGCGTGACACATGGGCGGCTGCACGGGTGGCTGGCGGCCCGCGTCAATCTCGACCGGCGGGTAGGCCAGCCGCCAGCCAGCATAGACGTCGTCTTGCACGCTGTGATAGAAGGCGGTCTCATGCGTGGAGTAGTAACGCTCCAGCATGAAGAACGCAGCGGGGAAGCTGCCCTTGGCCGGGCCCGTGTACCACCCGTACACGTCGTCACCTTCGACGATGACCATGAGAGCGCACATCAACCCGGGGCCTTTCGGCTCGAACGCCAGATAGGCAAACGGCTCGGTCATCGGATACTCCTGCAAAAGGATGGGCGGCGCGCGCGGCTGACCTTGGCGGAAGCATCGGGGGCGCCATGTGCCTGGCGCCGCCGGACATCCGCCGGCAGGTCGGTGTCGAGCCGACGGTCAGCCGCCGCTGACCGGGATCTTCTTCGGCGCGGCCTGGGCCTCGGCCGTCTTGGGAAGCGTCACGGTCAGGACGCCATTCTTGAAGCTGGCCTCGATCTTGTCGGCATCGACGCCATCGGGCATCCGGAACGAACGCTCGAACGAGCCGAAATGGCGCTCGTGCAGGTAGTAGTCCTTCTGCTTTTCTTCCTTCTCTTCCTGCTTTTCGCCCTTGATCGTCAGGCCGCCGTTGGCCAGGTGCACCTCGACGTCCTTCTCGTCCATGCCGGGCAGATCCGCCTTGATTTCATAAGCGGTGTCGCTCTCGACCACATCCACGGCGGGCGCGGAAGTCAAGGCCCATTCGCGCCGCCAGAACGGCTCGATATCGAGCGATGCGCGACGGAAGGGGAACAGGTGGAACCCGCGATCGAAGTCATCGAACACGCGCGCCACTTCCTGCCGGAGATTGTCGAATGCGCGCCAGGGCTGGAGCGAGCCCGGTGGTTTGGTCGAGGGTTCTGCGCCGGTCTTCACCGGCACTTTGGTGTCAGATTCAGCCATGGTGCGTTCTCCTGTTGAGGTCCTTGGAGAAACCATTCTGGACGCGCCTGCGAGCGGCACCTTGACAGGCATCAACCCATCGCGGCCGGGGCGCTGGAAGACGGTCCCGGCCCTTGTTTCGGGGGCGGCAGGGGCGTCACGTTGGCGGCCAGAATCGTGTCGAGATCGTGGCGATCGACCACCTCCTTCTCCAGCAGCAGGTGCGCCAGCGCTTCAAGCCTTGCGCGCTGGCCTTCCAGCGTGGCCGTGACGCGCACGCTGGCGTCGGTGAGCACCCTGCGCACTTCCCCATCAATCAGTTGTGCCGTGGCTTCGCTGTATTCCTTGCGCTCGCGCTGTGCCAATCCCGACCCCGCGAGGAGCGGGTTGGGCGCATCCTCATACGTGGCGAGCCCGAGCTGTTCGCTCATGCCGAATTGCGTGATCATCTGGCGGGCCATGTCGGTGGCGCGCTGCAGGTCATTCTGGGCGCCGGTCGAGACGTCGCGGTACACGATCTGCTCGGCAATGTAGCCACCCAGCAGCACGTCGAGCCGGTCGAGCAGTTCGCTGCGCTTGAGCAGGTAGCGGTCTTCCGTGGGCGTTTGCTGGGTATAGCCCAGGGCGGCGATCCCACGCGGAATGATCGACACCTTCGACACGCGATCGGCCAGCGGGCGGTGTTCGGCGACGATGGCATGACCGGCCTCGTGATAAGCGATCGTTTCCTTCTCTTTCGGGTTCATCACCCGGTTCTTCTTCTCCAGACCGCCGACGATACGGTCCAGTGCTTCATCAAAGTCGGTCATGTCGACGGCGGGTTTGCCCCTGCGCGCGGCCAACAGCGCGGCCTCGTTGACGAGGTTGGCCAGGTCGGCCCCGGCGAAGCCCGGCGTGCGCGCCGCGACCTTGCTCAACTCGACATCGGCGCCCAGTGTCACGTTCTTGGCGTGCACCTTGAGGATCTGCTCGCGACCCTTGAGGTCCGGGCGGTCCAGCGCGATGTGGCGGTCGAACCGGCCCGGTCGCAGCAGTGCCGGGTCAAGTATCTCGGGGCGGTTGGTCGCCGCCATGATGATCACGCCCTTGTTGCTGTCAAAGCCGTCCATCTCGACCAGGAGTTGGTTCAGGGTCTGCTCACGCTCTTCATTGCCGCCGACGAGGCTCAGTGCACGGGTCTTGCCGAGCGCGTCGAGTTCATCGATGAAGATGATGCAGGGCGCCATGTTCTCTGCCTGGCTGAACAAGTCGCGCACGCGCGCAGCGCCCACGCCGACGAACATCTCGACGAAGTCGGAGCCGCTCATGCTGAAGAAGGGAACGGCTGCCTCGCCTGCAACCGCCTTGGCAAGCAGCGTCTTGCCTGTGCCGGGGGCCCCGACGAGCAGCACCCCCTTGGGAATCCGGCCGCCGAGGCGCTGATATCGCATCGGGTCTTTCAGGAAGCTGACGATCTCGGAGAGTTCTTCCTTGGCTTCGTCGATGCCGGCCACATCGGCAAAGGTGACGCCGGTTTCCTTCTGCATGTAGACCTTGGCCTTGCTTTTGCCGATCTCCATCAAGCCGCCGGCCGCAGTGCCCACGCGGCGGATGAGGACGCTCCAGATGCCAAAGAAGATCAGCGCCGGTGCCACCCACGAGATGACGGTGCTCAACCATTTGTTGTCGGGGCGCCCCGTGAATCGCACGTGTGCTGCCTCCAGATCCTGAACCAGTGCCGGGTCGGTCACGCGCAGCGTCGAGAACGCCTGTTCAGCCTTGGCGGCGCGGTGTATCTCCTCAGCCTGCGGCTTGGAGAGCAGGGCATCGACACCCGCAGTGGAGAACGTCCCGGTGATGTCCTGTTCGCCAATCGAAACCGTTGTCACCTTGCCGCCTTTGAGCAGCACCTTGAAATCGCTGTAGGGCAGCGTCTGGAGCTGTTCTGAGAAGAACAGGGATTGGATGGCAAGGGTGGTCAACATGACCACGATCACATACCAGATCGAGAACTTCCTTTGCTGCGGTTCCATGTCGTCCTCTACGTGCGATCAGTGGCGCGACCACGGTCGGTCCGCTGGCGGGTGGCCTTCCGACGGCGCGTGTGCAGCCGGGACGAATGCGAGCATGGGAAGACTCCTGTCCATCCAAGGCGAATCTTCATCTTCGACCGCAACACGTAAAGCGGCTTGATGCCGGTCAACGAGGTGTCACGAGCGCATGCGCAATCGATCACGCCCGGACAGGGCTGCCCGCACAAGGGCCATCGTGCGCTGGCTTCCTGACATCGATCAGGATGCGGTTGAACTGGCGTTGAGAACGCGCCATTGCTCGGCATAGGATGAAAGCGATGGGTAGCGCCGCTGCTTCAGGGGAGGCCAAATGATCAAGGTACTGATTGCGGATGACCACGCCGTGTTTCGTGAGGGCCTGAGGCGCATTCTCAGCGATGCCGACGACATCGACGTCGTTGGCGAGGCGACGGACGGTGCGTCAACGGTCAACCTGGCGCGCCGGATCGCTGCGGACGTCCTCGTGCTTGACCTGTCGATGCCCGGGCGCAGCGGGATCGACCTGATCGCACAGGTTCGCCGGGAAGCGCCGCCGCTCAAGATCCTCATCCTGACCATGCATGCCGAAGACCAATACGCGCTGCGCGCGTTCCGTGCCGGCGCAGTGGGTTATCTCACCAAGGAAGGCGCGGTGATGGAGCTCGAGCAGGCCATCCGCAAAGCGGCAGCGGGCGGGACGTACATGACCCAGGCCGTGGCGGAGCTGCTGATCCAGAATCTCGGCGACCCGAGCGAACAGCTCCTTCATCAGCGGCTGAGCGATCGGGAGTTCGATGTGTTCCTGCGCCTGTCGAGGGGCGATTCACTCGCGCAGATCGCGCATGATCTCTGCATCAGCAGGAAGACGGTCAGCACGTACAAGGCACGCATCCTCGAGCGCATGAACCTGCCCAATGATGCGGCCCTGGTGCGGTATGCGCTCAGCCACGGGCTGCATTGAGCCGCGCCGCGTCCCGCCTACGTCGCGTGCGGCTGGGGGCTGGCAGCTGGCGGCTGCGCTGGTGGCTGCGCTGGTGGCTGTGTAACCGGCCCGAGCGGAATGGTCAGTTCGATGAGCGTTCCGCTCTCGGCCGAAGATTCAATGCGCAGGTTGCCTTGCACCAGGTAAGCGCGCTCACGCAGGCCCACCAGGCCAAAGGACAGCTCCTTTCGGGGGTGTGCGGGGTCGAAGCCGACGCCGTTGTCGCGCACCGAAAGCACAACGCCGGACGCGTCATCGGCCAGCCGCACCTGCACGAGCGAGGCACCGGCATGACGAGCCACATTGGCCAGACATTCCTGCAGGACGCGATACACGGTCGACGCATAGGGCTCCGGCAGTTCGAGCTGCTCCGGCGTGATCGTCAGTTCGCACTGGACGCGATGACGCCGCTGGAAGGATTGAACGAGCCATCGGCACGCCGGCGCCAGCCCGAGGTCGTCCAGCATGGACGGCCGCAGGTCCGAGGCGAGCCGCCGCGTCTCGCCGATCATGTTGTCGACAGCTTGCTCCATGAGCTTCAGCCGCTTGGCGAGGGGCTCGTTTGGCGGCGTGAGCTTGTGCTCCATCATTTGAATGTCTACCTTGAGCGCGGCCAGCGACTGCGCAAGCTGGTCATGCAGCTCGCGTGAGAGCCTGCGCCGCTCTTCTTCGCGGGCGCGCGAGCTGATCGTCGCCAGTTCACGAAGCTCTTCTCGCGACCGCTCGAGCGCCTGCTCGGTACGCCTGCGCTCCGCAATTTCCTGGCGCAGCTCTTCGTTGGTGGTGCTGAGCTGCGCGGTGCGCTGCCACACGCGCTGCTCGAGGTGTTCGTTGGCCTCGTTCAACTGGCGCGTCTTGTCGAGCGCGCGTCGCCGCTCGGCGCTTTCGTTCTCCAGGGCGGTCACGAGCATCGCATACAGGCGGGCGTATTCGATGATCAGCGCCACGAGCACAAAGCCCGAAGCGATCAGGCCGTAAGCGCGCCCCGCGTAGAAACCGACATCGAACCGGCCATGGTTGAAGACAGTCGAAAGCGCCACATCGAAGACCGATGCCACCGCCACCACCGTGCACCACAGATGCAGCAGCGAGCGGCGGCGATAGCGCCACAGGACGGCCGCAGACAGCACATTGAGGCCCCAGACCACGCTCACGGTTGGAGACATGGCATAGGCGTACCCGTGTCCGCGCATGATTTCCGGCAATGGCGACGCACTGCCCGTGGCCAGTGCCGTCAGCCCCCATGTCAGAAGCAGGACGAGGGCAGCGGACCAGAGTACCGGACGAGCAGCGTGCCGCAGGCGTGCCTGCCTCGTGCGTGCGACCTCTTGCAGCAGCGCATAGCCGATCAGCGCCAGCGGAAACCCTCCGTGCCAGAACATGTAAAGCCACGCCGTGGTTTGCGGTCCGGCCCCGAGCAGCCCCGTGGGGGCGAACAGCCCCGGAAAGCTGAGCATATGCACCACGGCCATGGTGGCGGTGAAGAAGTACCCCGATGCCAAGACCAGCAGCCCGGGCGAGCGCAGCAGGGTGAACTGGCCGATCAGCAACGCCGCCGTGACGAGGTCATTGATGATGATCGCGGACTGATAGACCGGAATGAACCCCCAGATCTGGTGCAGCTGATGTTGCGCCAAGGGCAGCATGGCCGCAAAGACCACCGCGGAGATCAGGATGAGGACCAACATCAGCCGTTCCTGCCAGGCCCGGGGTGCAACGCTGGACAGGAAGATGCGGGGACTATTCGCCGAGTCAGGCAAGATCAAACTCCGATGGAACGGCGGACGCGCGGCATCCGTCCGGGGCAGGTTTTCCCGATTCTGGTTGGGGGCGCTGAGGGGGGAGCCGGCTGCATAGCGGCTGCTAACGATGTTCTTGTCAGGTTTACCTGACACGCGATCGCATCGGCTGACGCGCATTTCGTCCGAGGCCGCTTACTTGTGTGGACTCCACCCCTTACGCTGGCCGTGCATTGTTGTTGCACGTGTCCGGATGAGGCACTGCATATACCCCACCATTCGGCGTCAAGCATGCTGCGAAGTCAAGCGCTTGATTGCTGCCTGGTCAATTCACCGGCTTGCTGCGGACCATTGGCGACTGATGGTGCGCGGTGCGGCCGATGCACAGGAGCCTCTTCATGCCTGATCTGATCGAAGCCGCCTATCTGAAGCGATTCTTGCGCCTGTCTGCGTGGTACCTGGCCGGCGGCTCCGGTGTGCATGGCGGCGGGGCGCTGCAGGAGCGCGGGCCTGTGGCGGCGAGGGCCACGACGCGAGGAAGGCGGATCGGGAAACGTTGGGCTGTGGCCCTGCCCAACCATGGCCGGTTGCCGGCCCGGCTCACGGGCTGTCGGTCGGCGCAGCGGTGTCAGGCGCTGTGTTACCGGAAGCAGCGAGGACTCGCGCAACGAGGTTCCGCATAAGCCCGCGCCGATTGCCCCGCGCAGGCGCGCACGCCGGAGTCCCGGGCGCGCGCGTGACGCGGTTTTGCGGAAGGGTGCGGGCGAGGCAACCGGGCCAGGTTTTCTCGCACCGCATTGTCACATCAGACGGCGCGCACCCGTGGCGCGCCTGCCTGCACCGATACGGTCGGCTCCACTGCCTGCCGGACCACGTCGCCGATCATCTCAGCGGTGGCCGCCGAGAGGGTCCACCCCAAGTGCCCGTGCCCCGTGTTGTAGAAGACATTGGCTGCGCGGCCGCGTCCGACACGCGGCATCATGTTGGGCATCATGGGGCGCAGGCCCGCCCAAGGCACCACACTGCGCGTGCTGACTCCCGGGAAGCATTCGCGCACCCAGTCAACCAGCGGGCGGATCCGATCGGCGCGGATGTCGCGGTTGATGCCGTTGAACTCCGCCGTGCCGGCCACCCGGAAGCGGTCCGCACCGAGCCGGCTGGTGACGAGCTTGGTCTCGTCGTCGAGCAGACTGACAGTGGGCGCACTGGCGCGGCTCTCTTCGTCGGTCAGGTTGACGGTGATGGAGTAGCCCTTGACGGGGTACACATTGACCCGGTCGCCCAGTTGGGCGGCCAGTTCCCGGCTGGCCACGCCAGCGCACACGACGACGCCGTCGAAACCATGTGTGGCGTTGTTTGCAACCACGGCGGCACGGCGCCCGTCGGTCGTCACGGTGTCGACGTCCTGGCCGCAGCGGATGTCCACGCCGAGCCGTGCTGCCGCAGCGGCCAGACCCGTGGTGAACTTGTGAATGTCACCGGTGGAGTCGCTTTCGGTGAAGTAGCCGCCGTAGTAGCGTCCGGCCAGGGTCGGTTCGATGGCGCGCATCTCTTCGGGTGTGACGGCGCGGCGCGGCAATCCGCCGGCCGCCAGCAGGGCCGATACGCGTCCGGCATGCTCAAAGCCGGCCTTGTGTCGATAGATGTGCAGGATGCCCTGCTTGCGAAGGTCGAAGTCGATGCCCTCTGCTTCTGCCCAGCCAAAGAGATGCTCGCGCGCGGCGATGGCCAGGCGCGCGGTCTCGATGGTGTTGGCGCGGTAGCGCGGGATGGCCGCAATGAACTCCGCAAACCAGCTCAGCTTGTGCCAGGTGGGGCGCGGGTTGAGCAGCAGCGGGGCATCGCTGCGCAGCATCCACTTCATGCCTTTGAGCAGCGTGGACCAGTGCGTCCAGACCTCGGCGTTCGAGGCGGAAAGCTGGCCACCGTTGGCGAACGAGGTCTCCATGGCGGGATAGCGATGGCGCTCGAACAGCGTCACGGCGAATCCGCGGCGCGCAAGGGCATATGCGGTGGTCACTCCCGTGATTCCACCGCCAACTACGGCGATTGTCTTCATTGTTTCAGGTCTCTTGCGGACGTCAGGATGGGAAGCCCGTGACGCACGATGCGCAGCGGGCGCCCCCTCTGTCCTTGACCTGAGAGATTCGCAGCGGCCCGCAATCGCGGGCCGTGGCTTGCTCCTTCGGTACCGCCGGCTGACGATGAGGCCGGGGTTCTTCAGAGTGTGATGACGGATACCGGTCCGTTTGCCTGAGAGTTTCCGGGGCGGTTGCTCCTTCGGCGCTGCCCGCCTGGCGGTGGGCAGTCTCTCCCGGTATCGCGGGTAAAACCTTGCAATGTCTGGCCGTCACTATGCAACACAATGCGTGAAATGACCAGAGGGCAATCCCGAAGGGTCAGCGCAGGTATTGCTCGGTCAGCGTGACCCAGCATGCCGCGCCGATCGGGATCAGCTTGTCATTGAAGTCGTAGCCGTCGTTGTGCAGCGAGCAACCGACCCATGCCTGCCCCGCCATGCCGTTGCCCAGGGCGAAGTAGCAGCCGGGCATGCGCTCCAGCATCCAGGCAAAGTCTTCGCTGCCCATTTGCGCTGACGGCGGCATGCGCAGGACACGCTCACCGCCCACCACCGACGCCACGGCCTCGCGGGCGATACCGGCCTCGCGCGCACTGTTCTGGATGGCCGGTACGAGGCGCTCATACTCAATGTCCGCCGCCACCCCGTACGAGGCAGCCTGGTGCGTGATCAC
>JAGWNU010000151.1 GCA_028871175.1 Burkholderiaceae bacterium
GACCGGCGCGGCGCACGGTCTGCGCATACAGCTCGGTCTCGGTGATGAGCGCGATGCGTTCGTCGCCTAGGATGAAACCCTGGTACAGCGGTGCCACGCCCAGCACGAACTTGGCATCGCCGCTCATCAGATCGGCAAAGTCCGCGACGCCCTCGGGGTGCAGGCCGCTGGCGGCAAGCATTTGCGCAAGCGTCTCGCGACGGCCTGCGGATTCGGCGCAGATCATCACGCGACAATTGCTGCGCATGAGGAACGATTCGAGATTGACCAGCGGGTCTTCCGCGCGGCGGTTGACGGCCACGTTCGGCAACGGCAGCGAAAGCGGTGCATCACCCGGCTCGGCGCGCAATACCAGGCGAGCGTGCGGCTTGGCCGCGACGAAGAACGCCTCTTCATCCAGATACAGCGCGGAAGGCTGCAGCAGCGGCCGCTCGCGGTCGTGGCGCATGAAGTTGTAGCGCTGCGTGGTGTCGGCCCAGAAGCGGCGCACCGCGCCTTCGATGTCGCCTACGAAGGCGAGATGCGTGGCGCCCGGCAGGTAGTCGAACAGCGTCGCGGTCTCTTCGAAGAACAGCGGCAGGTAATACTCGATGCCGGCACTCGGCACGCCGTTGCCGATGTCCTTGTAGATGGGCGAGCGCGTCGGGTCACCCTCGAACACCTCGCGCCAGCGACCGCGGAAGGCCGTGCGCGAGGCTTCGTCCATCGGAAATTCGCGGCCAGGCAGCAGGCGGACTTCGTTGACCGGGTAGAGGCTGCGCTGCGTGTCGGGATCGAACGAGCGGATGGTCTCGATTTCGTCGCCAAACAGGTCGAGCCGGTACGGCAGCGGTGAGCCCATCGGGAATAAGTCGATGAGGCCGCCGCGCACGGAGTATTCGCCGGGGCGCATCACGGCGCTGACGTGCTCGTAGCCGGCCAGCGTGAACTGCGCTTTCAACGCCGCCTCGTCAAGCTTTTCGCCCTTCTTGAAGAAGAACGTGTAGGCCGCCAGGAACGATGGCGGCGCCACGCGTTGCAGCGCCGTGGAGGCAGGCACAAGCAGGATGTCGCACGCACCGTTCTGCAGGTCATGCAGCGTCGCCAGCCGCTCGGAGATCAAATCCTGGTGCGGCGAGAAACTGTCGTACGGCAGCGTTTCCCAGTCCGGCAGCAGCTTCACACGCGCCTGCGGGGCAAACCAGCGTAGCTCCTCGGCCAGGCGCTGAGCATCGACGGCATTGGCGCAGACCACCGCCAGCATCGGCACGGCGGCGCGATGCTGCTCCAGGTAGCGCGCCAGCAGCAGGGCATCTGCCGCGCCCTGCAGGCCGCTGAAGACGAAGCGCGAGCCCGGTTTGACGGCGGGCAGGGCGGAGAGCGAAAAATCGGACATGGGGTGTCAGGTTCTGGGGGCACGACTGCAAGACAAAGCACGACACCCCGCCGGCATGTGCAGGCGGGGTGTCGTGACGTAGGCCGCTATTATAAAATCCGCGCGAGCCGCGTGCTTGCGAGGGCCAAAACCACGCAAATGCCGCACCCACGTCCACATTCCCGCTCGTCATGTCGATTTCCTTGCCCGGCCGACGCCGTTTTGCGCTGATTCCCTCGGCCGGCACTGGCTCGCGCGCCGGCGGCGATCTGCCCAAGCAATATCAGGTGATCGCCGGGCGGCCGATGCTGTGGCACACCGCGCAGGCCCTCCTGGCCAGCCCCGAAATCGACACCGTGCTTGTGGTGACGACGCCCGGCGCACAGCCGCTCGTGCAGCGCTTTCCCGACGGTGGTTTCGATGCGCCCAAGCTGGTGGAGGTCGATTGCGGAGGCGACTCGCGCCACGCGTCCGTCGCCCACGGTTTGGCGGCGTTGCGCGGGCTGGGTGCACACGATGATGACTGGGTGCTCGTGCATGATGCGGCGCGCCCCGGCTTGACGCCCGCACTGATCGCCCGTTTGGTCGCCGCCGTGGAGGCCGAAGGCACGCAAGCTGCGGGGGGCATCCTTGCGCTGCCCGTGGCAGACACGCTCAAACGCGCCGATGCGGCACAGCATGTCGACGCGACCGTGCCGCGTGACGGCCTGTGGCAAGCGCAGACGCCGCAGATGTTTCCGCTCGGGATGCTGGAGCGCGCCTTGCGGGAAGCGCTGTTGCAACATCGCATCGTCACCGACGAAGCCAGCGCCATCGAAGCCGCCGGTCACCCGCCGCTGCTGGTGCCGGGTGCGCTGCGCAACTTCAAGGTGACGTATCCCGACGATTTCGCGCTTGCCGAGGCCATCCTCGCGCAGGGCGCACAACGCAACGAGGCATCGCAAGCATGAACTGGATGGATATCCGCATTGGCCAGGGCTACGACGTGCACGCGCTGGTGGAGGGCCGCAAGCTGATCCTGGGTGGCGTGGAGATCCCGCACACGCGCGGCCTGCTCGGCCACTCCGATGCTGACGCGCTGCTGCATGCGATTACCGATGCGCTGTTCGGCGCCGCCGGCCTGGGCGACATCGGCCGGCACTTTCCCGACACCGATCCGGCCTTTGCCGGCGCCGACAGCCGCGTGCTGCTGCGCGAAGCCGTGCGCCGTGTGCACAAGGCCGGTTATGCGGTCGGCAATGTCGACGCGACCGTCATTGCGCAGAAACCGAAACTCGCGCCGCATGTGCCGGGCATGGTTGCCAACCTTGCCGAAGACTTGGGCATTGCGCCTGAGCGGTGCAACGTCAAGGCCAAGACCAACGAGAAGCTCGGCTTCGAAGGCAAGGAAGAAGGCATCGTTGCGCAGGCCGTGGTGTTGATCTATCGCGCAGAAGCCGCCGAGCAGGACTGAGCTTCGCCCGTTCGTCGTGTGTGAGGAAAGCGGCAGCCCGGATCACTCCCGCGCTGCCGTTGTCGCTCCTGGAGCGAACTGAGCCTTGCAGCTGCGGTATTGGTAATGAACCTGAACCGGGTGGTTGATCAACCGCGCGTCGCACTTAGGGCCGGGGGCGCGAATTACCTTGCCCGTGGTACATGACGGCGGCGGGGAGCAGCGGGGACCGTATCAAAACGGCAGGTCAGGTCAGATGCGCGCGTAGCAGACACTGACGACAAGCCCGGTTTCCGGCGGGGTACGATTTTCCAGCAGGAGCCGGCCGCCGCTGCGCTGCAGGATGCGATTGACGATCGACATGCCAAGCCCGGCGCCCTTGGCTTCGCTGCGCGCCGATTCCAGCCGGTAGAACGGCCGGGTCAGCAGGGCGAGCTGGTCGGGTGGCACACCGGCGCCACGGTCGGCGACACACAACACCACTTCGTTGCCCTGCAGCGAGGTGCTGACGGTGATGTCCGCTCGGTCGGTGCCGGGTGTCTTGCCGTAGCGCCGGGCATTCTCGATCAGGTTGTCGAGAATGCGCTGCGTCTCCATGCGGTTGCAGCGCGCGATCGCCTCGGGCGCCAGTTTGAGGGTGAGATCGATGTCGCCATGGGCCGAGTAGACCGGCGCGGTGTCGCGGATGAGCTCGGTCAGGTCGACCGCCTCGAGCATCTCGCCGGACGGGCGCGCGTAGTCCAGGAACTGGCCGATGATGGCATCCATCTGTTCGATGTCGGCCACCATCAGTTCGCGCGTCTGGTCGTCGACGGGGCTCATTTCGGTTTCCAGCCGCAGGCGTGTGAGCGGCGTGCGCAGGTCGTGCGAGATGCCCGCCAGCATGACAGCGCGATCGGCTTCAAGCTGCTTCAGGTCCCGCACCATCTGGTTGAAGCTGTGATTCGCCTGCGCCACTTCGGTACCGCCCCCCTCGGGCAGCGGCTTCGGATCGTCGCCCGCACTGATGGCGCGTGCCGTATCCGCGAGCCGCTTGAGCGGCTGGTTCACGCGCGAGGTGATGAATGCTGCGCCGAGTACCGACAGCACCAGCGCCGCCATCGACCACCACAGCCACTGCAGCCCGGGTACGTGCTCGAAGCGGTCGGGGCTGATGGCAACCCAGTAATCGTCGCCCTCGATCTGGAAACTGACCCACACCCCCGGGATATCGTTGACGGCCGTGGCGATGACCGTATCGGTCCCGAGCCGATTGCGGATCTCCTGCTGGACGAGCTGCGTCAGGTAGGGGTTGGTGCGCGGCTCGCGGTATTCGTCCTCGTTCTCGCGGGGGTAGACCTTGATGCCTTCGTTCTGCACGAGGTCCAGCAGCAGGAACCGTCGCCGACCGGGGTCCGAGTACAGCAGCGCTGCCCGCGTGAGCTTGACCACGCTGACCACCTGCATGGCGATCTGCTGCGCGCGTGGTTCACGCTCGAAAATGCGAAAACTCTGGAACCAGACGCCCAGGGAGATGGCGATCAGCAGCGCGATCAGCATGAAGGTTCGCCAGAACAGCGAACCGAACACACTGATCAACAGGCGCCGCAGCGCGGCCGGACGCGGAATGCCCAAGTCGGATGCGGGAAAGAGGGTTGCTTGGAGTCTGATCGAGCGCCTTACTTGGCGCCGTCAGGAATGAACACGTAGCCGAGTCCCCATACCGTCTGGATGAAGCGCGGATTGCTGGCGTCGGGTTCGATCAATTTGCGCAGGCGAGAAATCTGCACGTCCAGGCTGCGATCGAACACTTCGTACTCGCGGCCGCGCGCCATTTCCATCAGCTTTTCACGCGACAGGGGTTGGCGCGGGTGGCGCGCGAACACCTTCAGTACGGAGAATTCGCCCGTCGTGAGCGTGATTTCCTCATCGTTCTTCTTGAGCGTGCGGGTCGCGAGGTTCAGCACGAAATCGCCGAAAGCGAAGGTTTCGGGCGTTTCCGATGGCGCACCGGGAATTTCGGCCGGACCACGGCGGCGCAGCACCGCGTGGATGCGCGCGATCAGCTCACGCGGGTTGAACGGTTTAGGCAGGTAGTCGTCGGCGCCCATTTCGAGGCCGACGATGCGGTCGACGTCCTCGCCCTTGGCGGTGAGCATGATGATGGGCGTCTGATCGTTGGCCCCACGCAGGCGGCGGCAGATCGACAGGCCATCCTCGCCCGGCATCATCAAGTCCAGTACGAGCAGGTCGAAACGCTCGCGCAGCCAGAGTTTATTCATGGCCGTGGCGTTTTCCGCCACCAGCACGGTGAAGCCCTGTTCCCCGAGGTAGCGGCGCAGCAGATCGCGCAGGCGGGGATCGTCGTCGACGACAAGAATCTTTTGACCAGAATTTTCCATGGCGCTAATGGTAACGACAAAAGCAGGGGGCCGAGGCGCAGTAAAAGCCCAATTGAAACAGACGGTTACATTATTTACCGCGCCACGCGAACAGTCTGTAGGACGCACAGCTACACTGCTTTGGCGGTTCGTCGGGATGGGTGCGACGCTGTCGACCCCCTCGAAGAGGACTGGCGTGCAATGCGGTTGCCTGTTATCGATTGTCGCGCAATGATGCATGGCGCATCGGTTTCCAGCAACATGGACGTAGCTTATCTCTCTCATTTGACATATCGGTCGACTCATTGGCGGCAGCGCCTGGCGCTGGTGGCGTGTGCTGTCGCCCTGTGCCTGGCGAACCTTCCGGCGCAGGCGCGCGGGCCGCACGGTGCCCCGTCAGGCCCTGTCGGTGGCAATGGTGGTGTGTTCGGCCGGTTTGGCGGCGGTTTCTTTGACGCGGCAGGACCGCACAAAGGCGGCAACCCTGGCGCGGCACATGGCAGTCAGAACGAAGAGCGCCGGCGCCGTGCGGCCGCCATGGAAAACCGCCGTGCCGAGAGCGTGGGCCGTTCGCCCCCCCCGCAGCGCAAGCTGTCTCCCGAGGAACGCCGGCAATTGCGTCAGAACATCTACGACGTCACGCGCGACATTTATCACCGTGGCGGTTAGGTAGGCCGGGAAGAAACAGTGCACCGTTGCTGTCCTGGCAAGCGGCAATAGACCAAACGGGTTGACTTGGGGGACACGGCATGCGAATCCGCGGCATCGCGATCGTTCTGGCGCTGGGCGTAGCCAGTGCATTCACGTTTGCGCCCACGCAGGCGGCAACACAAGGCAAGGCGCATCGCCACACCGTGCCCGCGGCGGCGCCAGTCGCCGACACGCAGCGCCTGGACCGCGACGACGCGCGCTACTTGCTCACCCGCGTCGGCTTTTCTCCGTCCGAGAGCGAACTCGATGCCTATGCCGGGCTCACGCGCCCCGAGGCCGTCGACCGACTGCTCGCGCAGACGGGCCACGTTGCCATGCAGCCGCCGCCGGCATGGGTGAACGAGCCGATCATCCCGTACAACAAGCTGCCGGACGAAGAGGCTCGAAAAGCCGCGCGCCGTCAGAACGCCGCCCGCGAACTGGAACTGCGCGCATGGTGGCTGGGCGAGATGATCAGGACACCGTCGCCGCTGACCGAACGCATGACGCTGTTCTGGCACAACCATTTCGTGTCCAGCGCGCAGAAGGTTCAGTTTGCCCAGTTGATGTATCGGCAGAATGTGCTGCTGCGCGAGAACGCGGTCGGCAATTTCGGCGCCATGCTGCATGCCATCGCCAAGGACCCGGCGATGCTCATCTATCTCGACGGCGCCCAGAGCCGCAAGGGCAAGCCCAACGAGAACTTCGCGCGGGAAGTGATGGAACTGTTCACGCTCGGAGAGGGCCACTACACCGAGCAGGACATCAAGGAAGCTGCACGGGCCTATACCGGCTGGAGCGTCGACCGCGAGCACGACTTTGCCTACAGCTGGCGTCCGCAGATCCACGACACCGGGGTGAAGACCGTGTTCGGGCAGAGCGGCGATTACGATGGCGACCAGATGCTCGACATCCTGCTGGCGCGCCCTGAAACGGCAAACTTCATCGTCACCAAGCTCTGGCGCGAGTTTGTCTCGCCCGATCCCGATGCGGCGCAGGTACAGCGCGTGGCTGATGCGTTCCGCTCCAGCAACTACGACATCAAGGTGGCGTTGCGCGGGCTGTTCCTGACGCCGGCGTTCTGGGCGCCGCAATCGCGCGCGACGCTGGTGAAGTCGCCGGTGGAGTTGATTGTCGGCACGCTCAAGGAATTCAACGTCCAGTATTCCGATCCTGCGCCGTTTGCCATCAAGGCCGCACAGCTCGGGCAGAACCTGCTGGCGCCACCCAACGTGAAAGGCTGGCCTGGCGGCGACGCGTGGATCAACTCGAACACCCTGCTGGGGCGCAAGCAGTTTCTGGATCAGCTCTTCCGGTCGACCGAAATGAAGGCGCCCACCCAGGCACAGAAGCCCGGCGTGATGATGGCAGCCATGCGGCAAGAACTGAAGCAAGGCGGCGCCGTACAAGGTTTGGGCCAGGCGCTGAAGGGAATGGGACAAGAGGGGCGCTTCAAGCTGGCACAGTCGCAGACGATGGTGTCGTTCAATGCGGCCAAATGGCTCGCTCAGTTTGGTGCCGAGGGAGACACCCCACCGGAACTGGCACCACGCATTTCGATCCAGCGGGCGGTGCTGCCGATCGAGCCGACCGCACCGATCCCGGTCAAGCTCGCCGGAACAGCGTACCTGCGCACGCTGATGATGGACCCGGCCTACCAGCTCAAGTAATACCCCGTCTGCAGGAGCACATCATGGAACGTCGCGACTTTCTGAAGGCTGGCGCCATGCTTGGCATGGGCGGCATGGCGCCTGGCGTCGTCTTTGCGCAAGGGCAGGACAGGCGCCAGGGCTACGGCAACCTGCTCATCCTCATTGAACTCAAGGGTGGCAACGACGGGCTGAATACCGTGGTGCCTTACACCAGCGCCCAGTACTACGCGCTGCGCCCACGCATTGCGATCAGGCGCGAGCAGGTGCTGCAACTGGATGATCGCTACGGGCTGCATCCGTCGCTGCAGGCCATGATGCCGCTATGGCACGCCGGTGAACTCTCGGTGGTTCAGGGGCTGTCGTACCCGCAGCCGAACCTGTCGCATTTCCGTTCGATCGAGATCTGGGATACGGCCTCGCGCTCAGACCAATACCTGAGCGAAGGCTGGCTGACGCGTGCGTTTTCGCTCAAGCCAGTGCCCGCTTCGTTTGGTGCGGATGGCGTGATTATCGGCAGTGCGGATCTCGGCCCGCTCGGCGGGGGCGCGCGCGCGGTGGCACTGACCAATCCTGATGCCTTCCTGAATGAAGCCAAGCTGGCGATGCCGTCCAACGCCACCGGCAATGCCACGCTCGCGCACGTGTTGAAGGTTGAGTCGGATATCGTCAAGGCGGCAGACGGCCTGCGCCCCAGGGCGGGCAAGTTTGTGTTCCAGACCCGTTTCCCAGAAGGCGGGTTCGGCAACTCGATCAAGGCGGCGATGCAGGTCATCGCGGCGCCCGGGCGTGGCGGGGCGGATGTTGCTGCGGTATGCCTGTCGCTGGGCAGTTTTGATACGCACACCAACCAGTTGGGCACGCAGGCGAGTCTGTTGCACCAGCTGGGCGAGGGCATGGCTTCGCTCAAGAGTGCCCTCATGGAGTTGGGCCGCTGGAACGACACCCTGATCCTGACGTACTCCGAGTTCGGTCGCCGCCCGCGCGAGAACCTGAACAACGGCACGGACCACGGTACTGCGGCGGCGCACTTCGTGGCCGGTGGCCGCGTCAAGGGCGGCCTGGCCGGCCAGGGGCCCGTGCTGGAACGGCTGGATGGCGGCGGCAATCTCGACCCGTCGGTCGATTTCCGCTCGCTCTACGCAACGGTGCTGGAGCGCTGGTGGGGTATGGACTCCCAGCCGGTGCTGGCTGGGCGGTTCGCGCCACTGGACCTGATCAGGGCCTGAGCTGCGTCTTCCAGGCGAGCCACAGCTTGCGCAGCGGGGTGAGGTCGGTACGCTGCGTCAGTACCCGGAAGCCGTCGGCCTCCACTTCGTCTAGCAGATGCATGGCCAGCCGGCCGCGAATCAGCGCCGGGCGTTGAGCGCGACGATCCTCCGCCGGCAGCACGGCCAGCGCTTCCCTGTGGATGGCGCGCGCTCGTTCGGCCTGGAATGCCATGAGCGGCTTGAAACCTTCGGTATAGCGGCGGTTGAACAGATCGGCCGCCGGCACGTTGAAGCGCTGCAGTTCATCCACCGGGATGTAGACGCGGTTGCTGCGCACATCTTCACCCAGGTTGCGGATGAAGTGGACGAGTTGTTCGGCCAGCGACAGTTGCCGCGCGAATTCCAGCGTGCGTGCGTGCGTGTGCCCCGCGACGCGCGCCGTGAGGCGGCCGGCGACGCCCGCAACCT
>JAGWNU010000152.1 GCA_028871175.1 Burkholderiaceae bacterium
GATATCCAGAAGATCTTGATTGCCCGCGCGCTGGCGTAGGCATGTTTGGGGAAGCGGCAGCACAACAAGGGGAGCACATCATGAACGGGGCCATCGATTTCTACTTCGACTTCTCATCGCCGTACGGCTACTTCGCCAGCACGCGCGTGGAAGAACTCGCCCAGCGGTACAACCGGGCGACGGCGTGGCATCCGATCCTGCTGGGGGTCGTGTTCAAGACCACCGGCGGCTCCCCGCTGCCGCAGGTGCCGCTCAAGGGCGATTACGCATGGCGCGATTTCGAGCGCACGGCACGCTTCAACGGCATTGAATACCGCAAGCCGACGCACTTCCCGCTGCCCACGCAATACGCGGCCCGCGCCATGCTGTGGGTGCACGATCATCACGGCGGCGACCGCGCCATCGACTTTGCGCGTGCCTTCTATCGCGGGCTGTTCGTTGACGACGTCAACATCGGCGAACCGACCGAGGTGATGAAGATTGCCGACGCGATGGGCATCGACGGTGCCGCGCTCAACGCAGGCGCCAACAGCCAGCAGATCAAGGACCAGCTCAAGGCCGAGATCGACCTGGCCATGTCGCGTGGCGTGTTCGGCTCGCCCTACGTGATTGTCGACGGCGAGGCGTTCTGGGGTTTTGATCGATTCGACCAGATCGAAGCGCTGCTGCGCGACGGTCGTGTCTGAGGAGCGTACCGCCGTGACCATGAAAAAGGGATTCCGCGCATTGGTTGACCAGGCCATGTCCGAAGTGCGCACGCTTTCGGTGGACGAGGCACGCGCGCTCCTCGACGATCCGGACGTGCAGTTCGTCGATGTGCGCGACATCCGTGAGCTCGAGCGCGAAGGCGTGATCCCCAGCGCCCTGCATGCGCCGCGCGGCATGCTGGAATTCTGGGTCGACCCGGAATCGCCGTATCACAAGCCCGCCTTTGCAGCCGACAAGACGTTCGTCTTCTTCTGCGCGGCAGGCTGGCGCAGCGCGCTGGCCACCAAGACCGTGCAGGACATGGGGCTGGACCGCGTGGCGCATATCGAGGGCGGCTTCACCGCCTGGAAGGCAGCCGGCGCGCCGATTGCCGCTTACGAAAAACCAACGAAGAAAGCATGACTGCAGTCCCTCAATCGGCGCGCCCGCACCCCCGTTTCGACGCCATCCTGTTCGATTGCGACGGCGTGCTCGTCGACAGCGAACCCCTCGTCAACCGCCTGATCTGGCAGATGCTGAACGAACTCGGCATCGGCATCAGCCTGGAAGATTCGATCAAGCGTTTTCTCGGCAAGGCCATCCGCGAAGAGCTTGACGCGATTGCCGAGATGCGCGGCGCGCCGCTGCCGCCGAACTGGCTTTCCACCTTTCACGCACGCCGCAACGCACTGCTGGAAGCCGAAGTCGAAGCGGTGCCGTACATTGCGCATGCCATCGATGCGCTGTCGACGCTGGGCCTGCCGATGGCCGTGGCCTCCGGCGCCGATCGCATGAAGGTGGAGTTGCAGTTGAACCGCACGGGCCTCATCCACCGCTTCCAGCCGACGGATGCCCGCATCTTCTCGGCCACCGAAGTCGCGCGCAGCAAGCCCGCACCCGACGTGTACCTGCTCGCTGCAAGCCGGCTGGGCGTTGCGCCCGCCCGCTGTGTGGTGATCGAAGACAGCCCCACGGGCGTCACGGCCGGACACGCCGCGGGCATGACCGTGCTGGCCTACGCGGGCCGCAACGCGCCCGGCCCGCTCATTGCCGCCGGCGCGACGCGCACCTTTACTGACATGCGCCACTTGCCGGAGTTGCTGGCGTGAGCCCACGCCAGGCCATCGGCCAGACTGAGGCCTGCCCCTGCGGCGGTGGTGCCTACGCGCGCTGCTGCGGTCCGCTGCATACGGGCGAAGCGGTGCCAGCCACCGCCGAGCAACTGATGCGTTCTCGTTACAGCGCCTACGTATTGGGCGACACCGCGTACCTTCGCCGTACGTGGCATCCGTCCACCTGCCCTGCCGATCTCGAGACAAGCGAGGCGGGCGCGCCCGCTACGCGCTGGCTCGGCCTGGACATCAAGCGCCACGTCGCGCAAGACGCCACGCACGCGACGGTGGAGTTCGTCGCGCGCTACAAGGTGGGCGGCCGCGCGCATCGCCTGCACGAAATCAGCCGCTTCGTCCGCCTGGACGCAAGCGGTGCCGAATCCCCCGAAGGCCGTTGGCTGTACGTCGACGGCACCTTCCCTGACTGACCCCATCGCACTTCCGCCATGCCGACGCTAGAGACCAAGCTGAACCCCCGTGCCGAAGACTTCAAGGCCAACGCCGATGCCATGCGCGCGCTCGTCGCCGACCTGCGCGACAAGGTCGCCCGCATCGCCGAGGGCGGTGGCGAAAGCGCTCGCGCCAAGCACCTCGCACGCGGCAAGCTGCTGCCGCGCGACCGCGTGCAGCAACTGCTCGACCCCGGCACGCCGTTCCTGGAGTTCTCGCAACTGGCCGCGTACGGCATGTACGACGACGCTGCACCGGGCGCCGGCATCATCACCGGCATCGGCCGCATCTCTGGGCAGGAATGCGTGATCGTCTGCAACGACGCCACGGTCAAGGGCGGCACGTATTACCCGATGACCGTGAAGAAGCATCTGCGCGCGCAGGAGATCGCCGAGCAGAACCATCTGCCCTGCGTCTACCTCGTCGATTCGGGCGGCGCCAACCTGCCGAACCAGGACGACGTGTTTCCCGACCGGGACCACTTCGGCCGCATCTTCTACAACCAGGCCAACCTGTCGTCGAAGGGCATTCCGCAGATCGCAGTGGTGATGGGCTCGTGCACGGCCGGCGGTGCGTATGTGCCCGCCATGAGCGACGAGTCGATCATCGTCAAGGAACAGGGCACGATCTTCCTGGCGGGCCCGCCGCTGGTGAAGGCTGCCACCGGTGAAGTGGTGAGCGCGGAAGACCTCGGCGGCGCCGATGTGCACACGCGGCTGTCCGGCGTGGCGGATTACTTCGCCAACAACGACTCGCACGCGCTGGCACAAGCCCGCAGCATCGTCGCGCACCTGAACCGCCGCAAGCCGGATCAAGTGCAGATTCATGCGCCGGTCGAACCGCGCTACGCGGCCGAAGAACTCTACGGCGTGATCCCGACCGATACGCGCAAGCCCTTCGACGTGCGTGAAGTCATCGCCCGCGTCGTCGACGATTCCGCCTTTGACGAATTCAAGGCACGCTACGGCACGACGCTGGTCTGCGGCTTTGCGCGCATCTGGGGCTACCCGGTCGGCATCATCGCCAACAACGGCATCCTGTTTTCGGAGGCGGCGCTCAAGGGCGCGCACTTCATCGAGCTGTGCTGCCAGCGCAAGATCCCGCTGGTGTTCCTGCAGAACATCACCGGCTTCATGGTCGGCCGCAAGTATGAGAACGAAGGCATCGCCAAGAACGGCGCGAAGATGGTGACGGCGGTGGCGACGGCGCAGGTGCCGAAGTTCACGGTCATCATCGGCGGCTCGTTTGGCGCGGGCAACTACGGCATGTGCGGGCGGGCGTATTCGCCGCGCTTCCTGTGGATGTGGCCAAACGCGCGCATCTCGGTGATGGGCGGCGAACAGGCCGCCAGCGTGCTCGCCACCGTGCGCCGCGACGGCATCGAAGCCAAGGGCGGCCAGTGGAGCGCGGATGAAGAAGCCGCGTTCAAGGCGCCGATCCGCGACCAATATGAGCGCCAGGGCCACCCCTACTACGCCAGCGCACGCCTGTGGGACGATGGCGTGATCGACCCCGCCGACACGCGCAGCGTGCTGGGCCTTGGGTTGTCGGCCAGCCTGAACGCGCCGATCGGCGACATGAACTTCGGCGTGTTCCGCATGTAAGCGGGCCGCCATTGAACAAGGACAAGCAGTGAACAGGACGTACCGGCATGCGTGGAAGCGAGCGTGTGCAGCCCTTGGCTGCGCCGCGCTGCTCACGACTGCCGCGCATGCGCAGGATGCCCAGCCGAACGGCGTGACGGAAAGCGTCGTGGAGGTGCCCAAGTCTGCGGGCATCTTCACCATCAAGCTGGAGACCACGGTCTACAAACCGGCCGGCGACGGGCCATTCCCGCTCATCGTGATCAACCACGGCAAGGCGCATGGCAATCCGGCCTTCCAAAGCCGGGCACGCTACAGCGCGCAAGCCGCTGCGCTCGTCGAACGCGGCTACGTGGTGGCCATCCCGATGCGGCAAGGCTTTTCCCGCTCGGGCGGCGCGTACGTCGGCGGCGGCTGCAATGTCGAGAGCAACGGCCTCGTACAGACGGAAGATGTTGTTGCCGCACTCGACTACATGACGAGGCAGCCGTATGTGGACCGCGACCGCATCGTCATCATGGGTCAATCGCACGGCGGTTTGACCACGCTGGCGTTTGGCACCATCGTCTACCCGGGCGTGCGCGGCCTGGTGAACTTCGCGGGCGGCCTGCGCAATGACACCTGTGCCGCCTGGGAAGATAACCTCGTGCGCGCCTTCGAGACCTACGGACGCCACGCGCACTATCCGTCGCTCTGGTTCTACGGCGACAACGACAGCTACTGGCCCAAGCCGCTGCCCGAGCGCCTGTTCTTTGCCTATACCAGCGCTGGCGGCAAGGCACGGCTGGTGGACTACGGCAACTTCCAGAGCGATTCGCACGGCATGTTCGCAAGCCGCGCCGGTTTGGGGATCTGGTTGCCGCAGGTCGATGCCTTCCTGCGCGAGCTCGGCCTGCCGGCCAGCCCGGTGCACGCCGCCGCCGCGCCGGTCAACGCCACCGGCACAC
The DNA here is from genome assembly GCA_028871175.1 of Burkholderiaceae bacterium. Taxonomy (GTDB): domain Bacteria; phylum Pseudomonadota; class Gammaproteobacteria; order Burkholderiales; family Burkholderiaceae; genus Ralstonia; species Ralstonia condita. The sequence goes on from JAGWNU010000152.1 coordinate 4,780, forward strand.
CCGCCGCCCCCCACAAGGACACCCGATGAACACCTTCGAGACACTCGCCTTCGCCCAGCACGGCGCCGTCGCCACGCTCACGCTCAATCGGCCCGACGTGCGCAACGCCTTCAACGAAACCGTCATCGCCGAGCTGACCGGTGCGTTCCGCGCGCTGGCCGATGAGCCCGACGTGCGCGCGATCGTCCTGGCCGGCAACGGCCCCGCCTTCTGCGCAGGCGCCGACCTGAACTGGATGAAGAAGATGGCCGGCTACTCCGATGACGAGAACCGCGCCGATGCCCTGCGCCTGGCCGAAATGCTGCGCGCCATCTATACCTGCCCCAAGCCCGTGATCGCGCGCGTGCAGGGCGACACCTATGCCGGCGGCGTTGGCCTGGTCGCCGCGTGCGACATCGTCATTGCCGTCGACACGGCCAACTTCTGCCTGTCGGAAGCGAAGCTCGGGCTGATCCCGGCCACCATCAGCCCATACGTGATCCGCGCGCTGGGCGAACAGGCATCGCGCCGCTACTTCATCACTGCCGAGCGTTTCTCCGCCGCAGAGGCGCATCGCCTCGGCCTCGTGCATGAGCTGGTGAGCGCAGACGCCCTCGACGCCAAGGTGGCCGACATCACCGCTGCGCTCGTCGCCAACAGCCCGAACGCCGTGCGCGAGAGCAAGCGGCTCGTGCGCGAGGTGTCTGGCGCTGCAGTCAACGATGCACTGCTGGCCGACACCGCTGAACGCATCGCCGCCATTCGCGCCTCGGAAGAAGGCCGCGAAGGCGTGCAAAGTTTCCTGGGCAAGCGCAAGCCGAACTGGCTGCTGCCGGCCTGATCCGCATAACAACGACACCACGCATCACTTGAAGGAAGTCCTCATGCAATCCACTCCGCTCAACTTCGTTCCGAACGCCGCCAAGGTGCCCGTCACGCCAGGCCAGGCGCCCGACGCGCGCTGGAGCCGCGAAGCCATCGAAGCGCTGTTCGCGCTGCCGTTCAACGACCTGCTGTTCCAGGCGCAGCAGGTGCACCGCGCCAACTTTGATGCGAATGCGGTGCAGCTCTCGACGCTGCTGTCCATCAAGACCGGCGGCTGCCCGGAGGACTGCTCGTATTGCCCGCAATCGGCGCGCTACGACACCGGTGTCGAGGCTGAAAAACTGATGCCGATCGACGAAGTGCTGGAAGCCGCATCGCGCGCCAAGCAAAACGGCGCAAGCCGCTTCTGCATGGGCGCCGCGTGGCGCAACCCGAAGCCGCATCAGCTCGACGCCGTGGCCGACATGGTGCGCGGCGTGAAGGCGATGGGGCTGGAGACCTGCGTGACGCTCGGCATGCTCAAGCAGGAACAGGCCGCGCAGTTGAAGGAAGCGGGCCTGGATTACTACAACCACAACCTCGACACCGCGCCCGAGTTCTACGGCGAGATCATCACCACGCGCACGTACCAGGACCGCCTCGACACGCTCGAGCATGTGCGTGACGCCGGCATCAACGTGTGCTGCGGCGGCATCGTCGGCCTGGGGGAATCGGTGCACGAGCGTGCAGGCCTGATCGCCGAGCTGGCGAACATGGAGCCGTATCCGGACTCGGTGCCCATCAACAATCTCGTGAAGGTCGAAGGTACGCCGCTGGCGGGCAACGAAGAACTGGACCCGTTTGATTTTGTGCGCACGATTGCCGTGGCGCGCATCACGATGCCCAAGGCGATGGTGCGGCTCTCCGCTGGCCGTGAGGCGATGGACGACGCGCTGCAGGCGCTGTGCTTCATGGCGGGAGCCAACTCGATCTTCTATGGCGAGAAACTGCTGACGACGGATAACCCGGAGGCGGATGCTGACCGCAAGCTGCTGGCGCGGTTGGGGATGCGGGTGGAGGTGCAGGATCACATGCACCATGAATCGCATGCGGGGGGGCAGTCTTCGCATTGTCATATCGACATTACGCCGGCGGACTGATGCTTTGGATGGGAGGTGGTTTTTGTTTTTGTGTTGGTGGTCTGCCTCCCTTTCGTCCCCTGCCGGGGCCGACTCACTTTCTTTGTCTTGCCAAAGAAAGTAAGCAAAGAAAGGCGCGCCCGAGATGGCGAAGGATTCCTTGAATTTATGTCGCAGAGAGGGAGGGGAGGCAAACTCGCTTCGCTCAGACAGGCCTCCCCTCTTTTTCCTCTCTGCAACAGAAATTCAAGGCGCCATCTAGGGCACAACGGCCACACCATCGCAGTGCAAACGCAGTGGTAGGTACGCGGCAAGACGCGGGGCTAAGCAAACGGCAACACAGCAACAAGCAACAAGCAACAAGCAACAAGCAACAAGCAACAAGCAACAAACAAGAGCCTGACAGAGCATGCACACCAACGGTTTGGCCGTTGACGTTCCTGCCCTAGATGGCGCCTTGAATTTTCGTAAGCGGGCGGAAACAAGACGGGAAACTGTTTGAGCGCAGCGCGTTTTTCCCGTCTCCGCCCGGTTACACAAATTCAAGGAAGGGGTCGCCATCTTGGGCGCGCCTTTCTTTTGCTTACTTTTCTTTGGCAAGACAAAGAAAAGTGAGTCGTGCCCGGCAGGGTACGAAACAGGGATGGACCAAAACCGCCCGCCCCGGCAGGGGATGAAACAAGGGATGCACCACAAGTGCAAAAACAAACACAGGAGACGTAACAACACCATGATCACCAAGCTCCTCATTGCCAACCGAGGCGAAATCGCCTGCCGGGTCGCCGCCACCTGCCGCAAGCTCGGCATCCGTACGGTCGCGGTCTACTCCGATGCCGACGCCAACGCCCGCCACGTCGCGGCCTGCGACGAAGCCATCCACATCGGTGAGCCCGCCGCCCGCGACAGCTACCTGCGCGCCGATCGCATCCTCGAAGCCGCGCGCGCCACGGGCGCGCAAGCCGTCCACCCCGGCTACGGCTTCCTCTCGGAGAACGAAGCCTTCGCCAAGGCCTGCGCAGACGCCGGCATCATCTTCGTCGGCCCGCCGGCCTCGGCCATCGAAGCGATGGGCAGCAAGAGCGCGGCCAAGGCGCTGATGGAAACGGCGGGCGTGCCGCTCGTCCCCGGCTACCACGGCGACAACCAGGACGCCGCCTTCCTGCGCACGCAGGCCGACCGCATCGGCTATCCCGTGCTCATCAAGGCGAGTGCGGGCGGCGGCGGCAAGGGCATGCGCGTGGTGGAATCGGGGGATGCGTTCGAAGCCTCGCTGGCCTCGGTCAAGCGTGAGGCATCGTCCAGCTTTGGCGACGACCGCGTGCTGATCGAGAAGTACCTCACGCGGCCGCGCCACATCGAAATCCAGGTCTTCGCCGACAGCTTCGGCGGCGCCGTCTACCTGTTCGAGCGCGACTGCTCCGTGCAGCGCCGCCACCAGAAGGTGCTGGAAGAAGCCCCCGCCCCCGGCATGACGCTGGACCGCCGCCGCGCGATGGGCGAAGCCGCCGTGGCGGCCGCACGCGCCGTGGGCTACGTGGGTGCCGGCACGGTCGAGTTCATCGTCGATGAAGACGGCACGTTCTACTTCATGGAGATGAACACGCGCCTGCAGGTCGAGCATCCGGTCACCGAAATGATCACCGGGGAAGACCTCGTCGAATGGCAATTGCGCGTCGCCTCTGGCGAGCCGCTGCCGCGCGCGCAGGACGAACTGCACATTCACGGTCACGCGCTCGAAGCACGCATCTACGCTGAAAACCCCGACCGCGATTTCCTGCCCTCCATCGGCACGCTGAAGGTGCTGCGCACGCCGGCTGCGGTGGAATTTACCGTGGGCGCGCAGGCCAATGGCGAACCCGCCGCCGTGCGCATCGACGCGGGTGTGCGCGAGGGCGACGCCATCAGCCCTTACTACGACCCGATGATCGCCAAGCTCATCGTCTGGGGCCGTGATCGCGAAGAGGCGCTCGCGCGCATGCTGCAGGCGCTGGGCAGCTTCCACCTGGTGGGGCTGTCGTCCAACGTGGCCTTCCTGCGCCGCCTTGTCGCATCGAAGCCGTTTGCGACCGCCGATCTGGATACCGGCCTGATCGCCCGCAATCACAACACGCTGTTCCCGGCAGCGCCGGACGTGCCGCAAGACGCCATCGCCCTGGCCGTGGCTGCGCTGCTCGCCCGCGAGGCGCGCAGCCTGCGCACCGACACGCGCGATCCGCATTCGCCCTGGGCGCGCGGCAGCGGCTGGCGCCTGAACGGCGCGGCTGAACGCACGCTGCGCTTCTCGCACGGTGACCAGGCCGTCGACGCAACGCTCGTCTACGGCCGCGACGGCTCGCGGCTGAAAGCAGACGGCCATGAAGCGCCCTTCAATTCGCAGCGCCACGCCGAGACCTTCACCGTCACGCTGGGCTCGCACAAGGCGACCGGCCAGGTGCATCTCGACGGCGACACGTTC
>JAGWNU010000153.1 GCA_028871175.1 Burkholderiaceae bacterium
CCGCGCTCGTGCGCCTGGTAGTAGGGCTTGGCGCCCTTGAAGCTCGGCAGGAAGGAGTGGTGGATGTTGATCGCACGCCCTTCCAGCTTGCGGCACAGATCGTCAGACAGGATCTGCATATAGCGCGCGAGCACCACCAGGTCGATCCGCTCTTCCTGGGCGATTTCCCAGATGCGGGCTTCCTGCTGCGCCTTCTGCGCATCGGTCGCCTTGAGCAGCGGCAGGTGCATGAACGGCACGTCGTACGACGCTGCCAACTGGTAGAAATCGCGGTGATTCGAAGCGATGGCGGCAATCTCGATCGGCAACTGCCCGGCGCGGGCACGGAACAGCAGATCGTTCAGGCAATGGCCGATCTTCGAGACCAGGATCATCACGCGCGGCTTCACGCCGGCATCGAACATGCCCCACTGCATCGAGAAGCGCTCGCCAATCGGGGCAAAGCGTTCGCGCAGCGCGGCCAGTTCCAAGGGTTGCCCCTGCGGTACGAAGTGGACGCGCATGAAAAACCGGCCAGTGAACTCGTCGCCATACTGGTCGGAATCGAGGATGTTGCAACCCTGCTCGAACAGCAGGCCCGACACGGCGTGAACAATGCCGGGCTGGTCCGGGCATGACAGGGTAAGAATGAAACCGGAGTGACTCATCAAGCGTTTTACGTATTGTTGTCGGGCGCGAACCGTTGCGGTGCATGGGGCAAACCCAGGCGCGCCAGGGCGTCGAGGGTGACGAGCGTGGCGTCGACCGTCATCGCGCGGTCCGCCATGATATCAAGGGCGGTGTCGGGGCTGGCGCGCAGGTGTCCGGCCACCTCGCCATCCTGGTTGACCGGAGTGAAGTCGGCCGGCAGCACCAGGTCGAACGCAAACAGCGTCTCGCATTGAATGCCCTCCGGCACCTCGCGAAGAACATCGAGCGTACCGCGCGGCACCAGGTCAGCGGCCAGATCAGGGCCGATGCCAGCCTCTTCCCAGCATTCCTTTTCGAGTGCCCCGCGCGGGTCGAATCCGTGGCCGATTCCGCCGGCGACGAGGTTGTCCCACATGCCAGGGTCGATGGGCTTGGTTGGGGCGCGGCGGGCCAGCCAGAGCTCGGGGCCGGGGCCCTCAATCAAGCCATTCATATGCGCTGCATAAGTGCGGATGCCGAAGAAGCGCGCCGCGGCGCGTTCGATGAGCGCGAGCGCGGGCGCACCCCAGCCGGTATTGACGACAAAGCGCTCGTCGCGCCAGCCCCACACGTGACCCTCTTCGGCCAAGCGGCCGATGACCTCGGACAGGGCGGCGGTGCGGTCGGCCTGCGTAGCCAGCGTCTCGCGCAGATCCACGCGCTGCGCCGACATATCAAACCACTGCGGCCAGCGCGCGAGCAGTGCGCCACGCTCCGGGGTAAGCCAGCCGACGCGCTGCCCGGCAATGACCCACGCCAGCAGCCCAGTGCGATCGAATGGCTGACGCGCGGAAAGGCCGTCCCGCACGCGCTGGATGCGCGGGTCCGTCATGCCTGACTCCCATCAGGGCCGGTGCGCGTTGTACTTTCCGTGCTGCGCGTGCCGGGCGATAATGCACTGCTCATACAAGCCGTCATCAGACTGGAGAAACAAGGATGGATGAAATCGACGAGCTGTCGGATCTGCCGACCCCGCGCTTTATCTGGGGCTTCGCCATTGCCGTCACACCGTCCGGCGAAGTGTCGCACGATGAGTTCGAGTACCTGACCCACACCCGCGCGCCACGCTTTACCTGCCGCGTGGTCGAACTCGAAGACATGCCCGCCGAGCCCGAGGACGATGGCGACATCGACGGCCGCATCGTCCATTTCGACAACCCGAAGCGGATGTTCTACATCACCGACCTGGGTCTGGCGCTGATGAACTTTACGCTGTTCGACAAGGTGGACAGCAAGACCACACTGAAGAAAGCCTGCGACGAAGCCATCGCCGACTGGCTCACGCGACGCGAATTCCTCGACTCAGAACCGGACGACGAGGAGTAATCGGCTCAGCTCTCCCCGCCTGCACGGCCGTCCTCGGCGAAGTGCAGGTCGGGCAGGCGCACATCGGCGTAGGAGCGCCCCGCGTCCAGCAGCGCCGAAACCTGGGCCTTCACCCGCTCTTTCTGTGCGCGCAACGACCGCGGCGGCGCGGTCGGGTCCTGGCCCGTATGGTGCAGATACAGCATCTTGTAGGTGAGCTGGCTCACCATCCACTGTCGCAGCACGCGACGCCGGCCCGCGTGGTCGGCCTCCAGCGCGTCGATCTGATTGAGCAGCGCGGAAAACGCCCGCGCCACGCTCGCGGCATCCGGCACTTCGCCGGCAATACAGCGCTCGGCGACGCCACGCGCATCGGCGGGTGACATCGCATCGCTCTCGACGAAGCGCTCCTCGGCCTGCACGGCGGCCGGCGTCTGCCGCGCAGAGACGCCCGAGAGCGCCTCCTGTGCCCGGCGGATGGACGCATCCAGCGACTCCGTACGGCCCGGCGCCATGCCAAGGGTGGGCATTTCGCTGGGTTGTTCGGCGCTTCGTTTGGCGTCCATGGCTCCCTCCGGTTACTGCCCGCCGCCATCTGCGTGAGCTAGTAGAAACGCGATTGTAGAACGCCGCGCACATTTCGCGACAACCGAACGCATGGGTTCGGCATGGCGAATGGCAGGCAAACGATCACGTGACATCACATCAAGCAAGGCGCTGTTGGCTCGCGCCCACGCTGGGCGGCCCCGCCACGGTTAAAATACGCGCTTGCGCAGCTGGGGCTGCGCCTCAATTGCAGACCGCCCGTGCGCGGCAAGGAACACGCCTTGATCAAGTGGATTCTCGTGGCCCTGTACCTGGGCTCCATTCTGTACGTGCATTTTCGCGGCAAGGTGCGCCTCAAATTCTGGCGCCAGATGTTCGATCACTCCGCCGTGGTCGCGCCGGTCAACTGCTTTATGTACGCCTTCTCCGGCGTGCCACAAACGCCATACATCCCGGTTGAGCGTTTTCCCGATCTGGAAAAGCTGCAGGCCGCCTGGCCGCAAATTCGGGACGAGGGACTGGAGCTGATCAACCTGCGCAAGATCAAGGCAGCCGAGAAGAACGACGATGCCGGGTTCAATTCGTTCTTTAAGAATGGCTGGAAGCGCTTCTACCTCAAGTGGTATGAGGCGAGCCATCCCTCTGCCGAGCAGTTGTGTCCGAAGACGGTGGCCCTGCTGCGCGAGTTGCCCAGCGTGAAGGCGGCGATGTTTGCCGAGCTGCCACCGGGTGGCAAGCTCAACCCGCACCGCGATCCGTTTGCAGGCTCCCTGCGCTATCACCTGGGATTGGCGACGCCCAATGATGACCGCTGCTTTATCGAGGTTGACGGCGAGCGCCATAGCTGGCGCGATGGCGAGGGCGTCGTCTTTGACGAGACCTTCCTGCACTGGGCACAGAACGGCTCCGACAAGGACCGGCTGATCCTCTTCTGCGATATCGAGCGGCCCATGAAGTTTGGCTGGGCGCAGCGCGTGAACAAGTGGCTTGGCCGCAAGGTCATGACGGCAGCCAGCTCCCCCAACGATGACGGCGACCAGACCGGAGGCATCAATAAGCTGTTCCGCTATGTCTGGTTGATGGGCCAGTACCGCCGCCGCTTCAAGGCGTGGAATCGCCAAGCGTATTACGTGGTGAAGTTCGGCCTGATCATTGGCGTGGCAGCGTTGATCGTCTGGATCTGACTCCCCGCCCGGCGCGTGCCCCCACAGCGCATCAGATAACCGGCCTCCGAGCCGGTTTTTTTGTGACCGTCGCAGGCGCCGCCCCCGCACTGCCAGCTTGCGTTTTTACAAAGGAGTGAAGGAAAAGCCCCACATCCGACGCAAATCTCGCCTAATGTCAGGAATTGAGCGCCCCGGCGTTCATGCGATATGGCGGGCACGCCGCTTGCTCCACGTTGGTTGACACCCTTGCCCACGGCACGGGAACGCGTCAGAGCCGGGATGCGCGTGGCTGTGTCCCCCCATCAACAATCGAGACAGTGAGATCCATCGCCATGAAAAAGAACCTGATCAGCCGCCGTACCGCCGCTACGCTTGCTGCCGTCGCACTGCTTGGCACACAGATCGCGGCCTGTACGACGACCAGCCCGAATGCGCAGGGCTCCGATGTGATGACATCGACGAACAAACACGCGACCACCAACTCGCAGGCAGATTCGGTGCTGTCGCGCCTGTACACCACGGCCAACGGCTCCCGTGAGCTGGTGTCGCGCGCCAAGGGCGTACTGGTATTCCCGTCCGTGCTCAACGCCGGCTTCGTGGTCGGCGGCCAATACGGCGAGGGCGTGCTGCGCACCAGCGGCGGCCGTCCGCTGGGCTACTACAACATTGCTTCGGCATCGCTGGGCTTCCAGGCGGGCGCCCAGTCGCGCGCGCTCATCATTCTCTTCATGACGGACGAGGCACTCCGGAAATTCCAAAGCAGCCAAGGCTGGACGGCCGGGGTTGATGCCACGGTAGCGCTGGCCAAGATCGGCGCAAATGGGGCCGTGGACACCAATACCGCGCAGCAGCCGATCATCGGCTTCAACCTGACCAACGCGGGCCTGATGGCCGGCGCATCCATCGAAGGTACAAAGATCACCAAGCAGAACAACTGAGCTCGGGATCTTCTCGCTGTGATCACCGCCGTCCTGCACGGCGGTTTTTTTTTCGTATGAGCCTGCCGCAAGCTTTGCACCGAAGTCGCAATCCGGGGGAAACCCGAAGAGGGTGCCGCCCGGCTTCTCGGCTAGCATCGTCGGTCCGATGTTGCAGTGCGCGCTGCGACAGCGGACCACACGACAGAACAACCACCCAGGACAAGGGGGAGACATGACAGGTCGCATTTTTGCCTGGCGAGGCGCCTTGGCGTGCGCGCTACTGACAGGCGTACTGGGATCGGGACACGCGATGGCCGAACCGGGCGTCACCGATGGCAAGATCCTGATCGGCCAGACCGCGGGCTTCACGGGCCCGGCCGGCGAGCAGGTCAAGGAGATGACGCAGGGCGCGAAGCTCTACCTCGATGCCGTCAACCGGGCGGGCGGCGTGCACGGGCGCAAGATCGAGCTCATCTCGGAAGATGACGGATTCGATGCCAACGCTTCCAGGAAGCATGCTCACGCGCTGCTGGTCGACAGGCAGGTGTTCGCACTCTTCCTCCCGCGCGGCACGCCGAATACGGAGGCGATCATGACTGAAGCTCGCCCGCTGGGCGTGCCGGTGGTGGCGCCATCGACGGGGGCGGCAACGTTCTTCGATCAGCCAGACCCTCTGCTGTTCGTCGTGCGTGCGAAGTACCAGGCGGAAATCGCGGAGCTGGTCCACTACTTCGATACGCTGGGCCTGCGCCGCCTGGCACTCGTCAACGTGAACGACACGTTCGGCAAAGACACTGAAATCGGCTTCGACAAGGCCACACAGAAGCTGCCGTCGGATGGCCATCGCATCTTCACGGTGGATCGCCTGAAACCCGATATCGCCAGGGCGGCGGCTGACGTCGGCCAGTTTGCGCCCCAGGCGGTCATCCTGGCCTGCCCCGGCACCACCGCGCGCGCCATGATCGAAACGCTCAACAAGCAAGGCACGGCCACACAGATTGCCGCGCTGTCGAATAACGCGGGGCTGGCATTCGCGCGGTCGCTGGGAGCGATGGGGCGCGGCGTGGTGGTATCTCAGGTGATGCCGTCTCCGGTGCGCTCGACCACCCAGCTCGGACGTGACCTTGCGGCCAGCGCGAAAACGGCGGGTGTAACGCCCTCATACGCCATGATGGAAGGCTATGCTGCCGCGCGCGTGCTGGTCGAAGGGCTCAAACGCGCCGGCAAATCGCCCACGCGGAGCAGCTTCGTATCGGGCCTGGAGTCTGCCGGCGCGATCGACCTGGGCGGCCTCGAGGTGCGGTATGGCCCCAACCTGCGCAAGGGCTCGAACTATGTCGAGCTGACCGTCATCGGCCCGAACGGAACATTCGTCAAGTAGGCAGACCGCAATGCCAGCTGTCCGGGTGGCCGCCTGACCGGCCGGCCGCGAGCGTCGGGAAAAAGCCGCAGGCCTTCACCTGCGGCGTCTTCGTTTCAGCGTAATCCCATCACACCATCGGCAACTGCCGGACGGGCTTGCCGGTCAACTGCGCCACGGCGTGCGCCACGGCAGGCGCGATCGGCGGCACACCCACTTCGCCGATGCCACTGGGCTCCGCCGTGCTCGGCACGATGTGCGTTTCGATAACCGGCGTCTCGGCCATCTTGAGCGCCGGATAGTCAGGGAAGTTGGACTGCACGACCTGCCCGTTCTTGATCTCGATGCGCCCGTGCAGTGCCGCCGTCAACCCGAAGATGACCGCGCTCTCCATCTGCTGCGCGACGATGCCGGGGTTGACCACCGTGCCGCAATCCACCGCACAGACAACGCGATGCACACGCGGCTTGCCGTCTTTCAGCGACACCTCCACCACCTGCGCGACCACGGAACCGAAGCTCGGGTGCAGCGCCAGTCCACGGGCACGCGGTGCGCCATCGGCCGCAGGTGCAAGCGGCTGGCCCCAGCCTGCCGCCTGCGCGGCGGTCTCGAGCACCTTCAGTTCGCGCGGATGCGCCTTCAGCAGATCTCGTCGCATGGCCAGCGGATCCAGCTTCGCGGCAGCGGCTACCTCGTTGAGGAAGCCCTCCAGGAAGAACCCGTTGTACGAGTGCCCGACGCTGCGCCAAAACCCCACGGGAACCGGCAGGTCGACCGCCACGTGCGCGATGTGCTCGTGCTCGATTTCGTATGGCAAGTCGAACAGCCCCTCGGCGGTGTAGCGGTCAATGCCAAGCGAGGGCGCACCGAACAATCGGTCCAGCTCCCCTGCCAGGATCGATTGTCCCGCGCTGCGCGACGCGATGGCCGTGACCTTGCCGTTCTCGACGCGAGCCTTGAGCCGCGCGATGGCCTGGGGGCGATAGAAGTCGTGGCGGACATCCTCTTCGCGCGACCAGATGACCTGCACCGGCCGACCTTCGGTCTTGGTGGCGATGGTGACCGCCTGACCGATGAAATCGGATTCAAGCCGCCGCCCGAAGCCACCACCGATGAGCGGAATATCGATGTGGACCTGATCGCCGCTCACGCCCGCAGCGCGCGCCGCCACGAGTTGCGCGAGCGTGGCGACCTGCGTGGGCGCCCACAGATGCACGCCGTCCTTGGTCACCTGCGCGGTGCAGTTGATCGGCTCCATGGTCGCGTGCGCCAGGTACGGCGCTGCGTATTCGGCTTCGACGATGGTGGCGCCATCCGCCTTGTCGAACGCCTTCAAACCGTCGCCCAGGGAGCGGTAGGTAAAGCCGCTCTTGTCACTATCCAGCGCGCTGACGAGCTGCTGTTGAATGCCGGCAGAATCCAGGGAGGCATGCGGGCCGTTGTCCCATTCGGGCTGTACTGCGGCAAGCGCCTGACGCGCCTGCCAGTAGTGATCGGCGACCACCGCCACGCCCGGCGCGCCGCCGGTCGATCCTTCGAACGGCACCACGTAACGCACACCCGGCATGCCGAGCGCGGCTTTCGACTGGAACGTCTTGAGCTTGCCACCGAAGACCGGGCACATCGCGATGGCGGCATACAGCAGGCCGGGCGGGCGCGCATCGATGGAGAAGCGCGCAGTGCCATCCGTCTTGGCTGCGATGTCATTGCGCGGGGCCGGCCTGCCGATCAGTTGGTACTGCGAAGCCGGCTTGAGCACCACGTGGGCCGGCGCCGAGATACCCTGCGCCACCTTGGCCATGCCGCCAAAACTGGCCTGCTTGCCGCCCGGCCCGACCAACTGCCCGTCGCGTACGCTCACCTGCGCCGCAGGCACGTTCCACTCCCGCGCAGCCGCTTCCACGAGGGCAGCACGCGCCGTGGCGGCTGCCTCGCGCACGGGCTGCCAGCCGTCGGCCACGCTGCTGCTGCCACCCGTGATGATGAGGCCGATTTCCCGTGCACTCTTGGCCATGATCCAGTGCAGCGCGCGCGCCCACGCCTTATCGGCGCTATCCGGATGCAACGGCAGCGAGCTGTCCCCCATGGCGACAACATTCCCGTAGATGCGCTCGACGGGCGACGTCTCGATGCGCACGCGCGACAGCGGAACGTCGAGCTCTTCAGCGGCCAGCATCGAAAGCGCGGTGTGGATGCCCTGCCCCATTTCCACCCGCGGCATGGCCAGCACGACATCGCCGTCGGGCGTGATCTTGATCCAGCCGTTCAGCGCGATCTCGCCGTTGTATTCAGGAAACGCCGAAGGGTCTCCGACCCGGCTGCGCGGCGGCATCACGCCCCACCCCACCACGAGCGCGCCGCCCACCGCGAGCGCGCCCAGCAGAAAACGACGGCGGCCGCTGCGCGGCTTCTTGCTTGTGTTGGCGCTCATGCGCGGACCTCCCGCAGTGCCTTGGCAGCGCGCTTGATGGCGGCACGCACGCGCGGGTACGTGCCGCAGCGGCAGATATTCGTCATGGCGGCGTCGATGTCGGCATCACTCGGATCGGGCTGGCGGGCCAGCAGGTCGGCTGCGGCCATGAGCATGCCGGACTGGCAGTAGCCGCACTGCGGCACCTGTTCGTCCATCCAGGCCTGCTGAAGCGCATGGCGTTTGCCTTCTTCGCCAGCGAGTCCCTCGATCGTCGTGATGTGCTTGCCCGCAACGGCGGCAACCGGCAGCACGCAAGACCGCACGGCGGCACCGTCCACATGGACCGTGCACGCACCGCAGGCGGCAACGCCGCAACCAAACTTGGTGCCGGTCAGGTTCAGGTGGTCGCGCAGCACCCATAAAAGGGGCGTGGCAGGATCGCAGTCAACATTGACTGCCCGCCGGTTCACATCCAGATCCATGAGGTTGCCTCCAGGTGTTGTAACTTTTTTGTGGAGGCAAGCCTACGTTCAAACAGTTGCGTCCCGCAATAGTGGTACCCCTCGATCGACGCTCCGCAGGACTTGGCGTCGTTGCACGGTGTGCTACAATCGCGGGCTTCCGGAGAGATGGATGAGTGGTTTAAGTCGCACGCCTGGAAAGCGTGTATAGGTTAATAGCCTATCGGGGGTTCGAATCCCCCTCTCTCCGCCA